>DBNP01000052.1 GCA_002299795.1 Candidatus Saccharibacteria bacterium UBA669
ATATGGGATGACGTCGCTGACTGGTATGTAGAGGTAAGTAAGGTTGAGCATCATACCAACATGAGTGCCTATGTGCTCGATACGATGCTGCGTCTCGCGCATCCGTTCCTGCCATTTGTCACAGAGACCATCTGGCAGTCGCTTGCATGGCATGACGATATCCTGGCAGGCCAATCATGGCCAAGTGACGGACCATGCGACGAGCTATCAGCGGCAGAGTTTGGTCGTCTCAGGCGCCTCGTCAACGAAATACGCTATGTGACGAGTGAGCTACCCGGAAATGACAAATACACCGTACTATATGGTGATGACTCCTTAGTGGCCGACAACAAGGACCTTATCCAGCGCCTAGCAAAACTACAAGCTGTAGATCATACCGATACACCACGTGGCCTACGCCTTGCCGCCAGTGGACGAGACGCTTGGCTTGATATCGACGCCGAAACGCTATACGAGCACCAGAGCAACCTGGAACGACGCTTAGCAGATACCGAGAGAGAAGTAGCGGTACTCGAGGGGCGGCTAGCGAATGAGAACTACATCAGTAAAGCACCCGAGAATCTTGTCGAAGAAACAAGACAAGCGCTTGTAAGCAAGCAAGCGCTTGTGGCACGCCTCCAGGAAGAGCTGCGGATCATTAGCACCGCAAGCTAGTCAAGTACCGGAAGATTGGCGTTGTCAAATGCGTGGCGGCCGCCAATTTCAATCTGTTTGAGAATATGCTTGTGGTGTGTGTCCCGTCGCGGTGGCACACTCGGGCTTTGGTACGCAAAACTGTTAAGTAATGAGCTTTTGGCCGCATTGTGGTCCGGATGGGTATGCGCATCAGTCTCAGTAAAACTACGCATTCTAAGTGTCAGTTCATCATTACTGCTCGCCACATCGAATGGGCGATATAGGGATACCGTTGCAGCTCGGTCAACACGGCCATCGTGGAGAAATACTCCAAAGGCCGTTACGATACCGAGCGCGGTCATAAGGCTATGTGTGATGTAGTGTACTGTGTTCATGTTGGTGTTCGTTTTTAGTAGGTAACAGTACCAAATTTAGCATAAACTTTTTGTTTTGTCAATACGATGATGTTCTATTGATGGTGATAGGGGTGGCCGCTGGCAATACATGATGCCCTATAGAGCTGCTCTACGACGAGTAGCCGGACAAGCTGGTGGGGAAACACGAGCGGGGAGAGTGACCAGGTCTGGTTGGCGCGCCGCTGGAGGGCCTCATTCACTCCATATGCTCCACCAATCACAAGCACTAGCTGTGTCGACACGTCCAGTTGGTCCTGTATCTGTCGCGAAAGGGCAGGGGAGTCCCATAGCGAACCGGTCTCGTCTAGTAATACTACACGGTCGCGCTCATCAAGCTTTTGCAGTATACGCTGTGACTCTTCCTGACGCGCCGCAGGGCCTTCCAGGGCGCTGTGTGGTAAAAGTACCCATTCCAATTTCCATGAGCCCTGGAGGCGCTTTGAATAGCGCTCGATGCCATCTACTATCCACGACTCGTGCTTCTTACCGATGGCAATGATTTTAATCATCAAACCGCAGCATNNCCCATATGTCCCCCGTAGTTAAACGGCAATACGTGTACATGAGCATGTGGCACATCAACGCCCTTGACTGAAATGCCAATACGGTCTGTTTTGAGCTTGGCCTGATGATTGTTCGCCACCTTTTTAACAGCAGCCCATAGTGCTTGATAGGTGCTATCATCAAGGTGATTAAACTGATCGACCTGTACTTTTGGCACAACCAGTGTATGACCAATGACATTGGGTGAAATGTCTAAAAATGCGATGACGTCGGCGTTCTCGTACACCTTATAGCAGGGGATCTCCCCTTTGATAATCTTGGTAAAAATTGAGTCTTCCATGTTGCTAGTATACCCCCACAACTTTTGCTTTTCTATATATTCGTGTTATTATAATCTTAATTGCACGACATCCACCACCAAGGAGGTGAGCCTGTGCTCGCAACGTTCTTTTCATCCCTATCGAGTAGCGGTGCGGTGCAGGGTATCACCGGAATCATTACCCTGCTGGCATCAGCAGCGTTCTATAAGTACATTATCGACTTCATCGAGCCCTGGGAAGAGGCGATCCGCACCCGGAACAACAAGCCGGATATGCGGCATCTTCCCATGACCACGATGCGCAAGCTGTCATTCCGTGGAGTGCTGGTGTTGATCGTACTTCTGATCGGCTACGGGCTGTTCGCGGAAGATATGAGCGGCTGGGTGTTTCTCGTCGCACTCATCATTCTGGTCGGTACATTCACTACCATCCTAACAACGTGGCCGCGAGGCAACGAGTATGTGCACCGCGGGCCCGGTATCGTCTGGCGTGTGCCCGGCTGGTACAGCTGGACACATATTTCGCTCAAGCGAGAGATTCGCCTGCCGATCATGGAAAATACTTCCGACGCAACAGGACTGCCAGGATACGTGCAGCTTGCTTACCAGTGGTCTAGAACCAAGGGTGACCCAGTGCTGCAGTGGCTCTCGTACAACGAGATTGAAAACCTCGAAGTCACGATGGATGCACGCGTCATGAGTACGGCGCAGTCTGAGCTCATGGCCGTCCAGAACGCCGCCATGATGAACCCCACCGAGCTGCTCGCATTTGCCAACCGCGTGTTTGCCCAGTGTGAGCATGTGTTCTTGGCAGAATACGGCAC
>DBNP01000006.1 GCA_002299795.1 Candidatus Saccharibacteria bacterium UBA669
GCGGCCAAGGTTGATTTCCATCTCCCATTTAATTCTTGAATGACGTAGTCGAGTTGTGCGGTCATATCAGTCGTCTTGCGACCAGTGGCATGTGCCATCTCTACCAGGGGCGCCTGCCGATCCGTAAAGGTCCATTGCACAATTCCAAACCCACGTCCGTTGGTTGGTGTCGCATCTTCTGGTGCGATTTGTCCACCCTCCAATATGCGTGGGTTAATCCTAGACTCCTGCTTCATATTTCCGAGCATGCCGGCAGCCATAGCGAGCGTCATGCCTTTCGAGGTAAGGAATCGCAGCGCTTGCTCCACCCTGGCGGTTTCATCTGCGCTGGCTGTTGTTGAGGTCGAGACTCCGGATGGTGCTGTGGTGCGCGTTGTTGATAATCCAACCGAAGATTTGTAGGCAATAGCATGGGCAAATGCAGTATTGATCGTGTCGACATCTACCTTAGATTTGATTGCGCTGATTATTTTCGTCATATTCTCGTCGTTTGTGTAGTGAAAGAGCGGCATATCGACCCCGGCATTTAAAGCGTCAACAACAGATGTCTCAAGCGGAATAGCCCCTGAAGTATACTTCGCCATTGCATTAAGGTCGTCGGTTGTAATCATGCCTTTAAATCCAATATCACTCCGCAAATATTCAACTGCTTGTGGGTTGGTGCTAATAGGTAATTTGCCCCACGCTGATATGACAAGGTTTGATAGCATGACGCTTGCTTTGTTCACATCCTTGAGCTTGCGGTATGGGAGGATGTCCTGCTGCAGCTCCGAAATTGTCGCGGTATATTCTTGATAGCTAAAGTCGGTGTTTTTTTCGGTAATACGGAGCCCTGGAAAATGCTTAAAGGTCACGCCGACGCCCGCAGAGGTAACTCCCGATGCGAAAGCACCTGCTTTTTCGGCGATAACAGTAGGATCGCTACTAAATGAACGTTCTGAGCTACCGCTTGTTGCATTGTTTTTGTTTGGCCCATCGATATCGAGTACTGGCGCGAGTAGCATGGAAATGCCCTTATCCTTCAACTCAGTACCAACCTGCTTGCCAATAGTTTCTACGGCGGTGGTAGTTGTAGATCCCATGTCTTGTGCGGACGGCTTGCCGCTTAGGAACCGGTCAACTTTGCCGCCCTCATCATCGGAACTAAGCATGATATCTGTGGGTAGGCTTGTGTTGAGAGCTTCAATCTTCGCAGGATCAATTGGTGCTGTGTTTGAGCCGTTGAAGTACGCACCACCCGCATTATACTTTTTCATTATTTCTAGGACACTATCACTGGTTGAATCGAACCCGAGAATGAATAACTGACCAATCTTCTGATCAATCGTGAGGCTTGAGCCTGTCTCGTCTTTACAGTTATCAGTGGCATATGGGTCATAGTAGAGTACATTATTGTCGCTAAAATATTTATAGCAAGCCTCTTTATCTTCTTTAGTGCCGGTTGAGTTACAGGCAATAAACTCTGCATACACGCGAGTTACTTCAAACGGAAATAGGCTGGCAAGTGTAATTGCTAATAGTAGTACTGTCATGCGGGCAAAATTTCGTAGCCGTTTAGTGAGGGTGGCCCTCATAGTCTAACCTTTCTCAAACTGATAGCTATCATCTGCGGGTATGGTGACACACTGGGAAGTCTGGGGATTGATCTGCATATCCTGTGGTGCACAGAAGATACTAACATCCGATCCGTCATTTTTGAAAGATGCCAGGTAGGTTTCATTTTTGGCTTTGATATCAATATATAGTGTACTTACATCGTACACATCCGTCAGTACATCACCACGCATATCACCAACAAGAGTATTAGCCCCATATTTTTCCCTGAGTACATACCCAAGCTGGTTCTCTAGTTTTGTCACCGTAGCTGGCGTAAGGTTACTGGGGAGCCCATTAATTTTCGCTGAGAGCTGATCAACATACGACTGCATTTCGTCTTTATTTACACTACGAAGGTCGGTGTTTTGCACATCCTTCCCGGACTTCGAGGTGTTTAGCATAACAACAGCAGCGATACCGCCACCGATTAATATTAGGGCGACAGTAACACCTATTATGAGCCGCCGACGTGTCATTGCCCGCCACCTGCATGAACGCGTGCAATTGCAATCACGCTCGCCTCTTTGTAATACCCAGACTGTGTGACGGTCGAGGTTCCATACCTATCATGACCACCGGCTGCATTGTAGTCCTCGATTGTTATTAATCCCCCGACGTTGGAAACGATCGTGTAGGTGTGTCCATATTGGCTACCAGATCGCATACTTATCACATCACCCGCCTGTGTCTCAGCGAGACTCCCCACTCTATCGGCTACCCCACTACTAATGAGAAAGCCAGCGACCGCGCCACCATTGCCGAAATTGAGTGTGTGGCCAGGAACCATAGGTTTACTCGCAACAAGCGCAGCAAGATTACTGCCATCCGCTGCCAGTGCGGAGCCATACCAGATTTTGGCTGCCTTCCAGGCTGACCAAGCGGCACACTGACCAGGAATCATACCAAGCCATGCTTCGTGGGAGCGGCCTGCGATTGTATTTTGGTAATTTCTTTCAGCAACCTCTTTCCATTTGGCAGGCACATCATCTCGCCCGGTAGCTGCAGTACCTGCGCCCACGGCGGCTTCTGGATCTGCACCAACGACGCCATTTTCGAGTACATCCTGTACGCGCATATCAACAAAATGGAGGCTAAAGAGCGCCCTGAGTCGTTCGTCGGGGCCGCTATACATACAGGCGTCACTATCGATAACCGCGCCGGCAGTACAGGCAGTAACCCATTCACTATACTTAGTACCGGGCATAGGCTCTAAGGTATCAGGACTGATGTATCCCTGCGCTGACAGCTCTTCATTCACCTTTTCTGGTAATATATCGAGGTACTTCGTGGGTATACCTCGCTGTACTACGCAGAGTGCCGAAGTAGCCACTCCGAGCTCTCGGTACTCATAATCCTCGCACAGCGTATAGTCATCTGCGGAAAGTGCAGTAGCTTTCGACGGACTCAGTATATTACTAAAGGTAGAGGTGACGATTGCACCGGCGGATGAGAGCGCGCCACTTACGGAATTTGAGCGGCTCAAAAACGGCATGAGGCTGCTGTAGATTGAGCCAATAAACGTTGCATTGCTGGTCGCGTCGAGTGGGCTTTTTGTTGCACGTTCATAGTCTTTGTACTGCGCAACGACCTGAGTGTTGAGGTCATTGTAGGCTACTGCTTGAGCCGGGCTGAGTGC
>DBNP01000008.1 GCA_002299795.1 Candidatus Saccharibacteria bacterium UBA669
TCGAGCATGCGGTCGGCTTCGTCTAGCACTAGTACCCCCATGTCACCACAGCGTAGCTCATGGCGATCAAGTAGATCAATCATTCGACCTGGCGTACCAATCACCACGTGGGGGCGACGGCGCAAGTCACGAATTTGACGGTCGATATTCATACCACCGACGACGAGTGTGGAATATAGATTCATGCCGCGCGCAAACGTGCGGAATTCCGTATCGATTTGCTGGGCCAGCTCACGAGTTGGCGTGACAATCAAAACGCTTGGTCGCAAAGAGACGCCTCGCAGGTGCTCAATGATTGGCAGCAAGAAAGCGGCGGTTTTGCCGGTTCCTGTGTTGGCAAGGCCAATAACATCTTGCCCGTTTAGAATTGGCTTGATCGCTTGGTCTTGAATTGGACTTGGCGTCACATATCCCTTGCTGGCGATGTTGGCCGCGAGCTCTGGGCCAAACGCAAAGTCAGCAATGCTATGCTGCGCATCGTAAACAACCTCGTCAGCTGCCTGAACGGCCTTGTTGATATATTTGCTAGGGTGAATAAAGCTAGTCTTGCCGCGTTTTTGACCGCGACCGCCAGCTTGTGGCCTAGGTCGATTGCGCCCACGCGTGCCACCGGGTCGTGGCGTACCGTTGTAGGTCGGTCGTGCTTGTTGTTTTCCTCTGTTGATATAGGGCATAGTGCCTCCTTTAGTGAGATAGTATCAATCTACAGTCAGGCGAATAGCGAGATTGATCCTGGTGCCCACGTTGGAGTGTAGCGGTAGAGCCGGCTCGGCATTCTATCGAATGTAACATCTATATTATAGCACAACCAAAATAAAAATGCAATAGTTTATAGCTTTTTTCTAGGATTAACATCATGCGTCAGAGACAGCAGCCATGAAAACAACGTAAATTGTCCGAGTAGTTCAGCCATAAGCACCGTGCCGATGTGCAGTATATGGAAGCCAGCAAGCAGCAGAGATACCCCCACGACACTCGCTATCCCGATTATGTAGGTACGGCTAGAAAACCGTGGGCAAATTTGTTTTAGTCTTAGCATCAGTATACTAACAATCAAAAATTGACCGTAGCCAAACACATTGTGCACCACCGGATATCGGTCAAAAGGAAAACACGCTACACCCACCCAGCAGATTGCGATACCACTTAGCATGTTCCGCAGCGCGATTGCTCCAGAGTGCCAACGCGTCTGTCTGATGTCATTGACAAGGCGAGTAGCGATGACAACGAGGATTACGGATGATACGCCCATTGTGAAGTTAAAAATAGCCGAGGCAATACTTTCACCCTCGCCGAGCCGACTCAGNNCTGGAACCACCTAGTATCTTTTGTGAGTAATATGCTCAGTAGCAATCCCATTTGCGACAGACCAATGAGCAGCCAAGTAGCGACAAAGCTTGGCACTTTTCTCAAAGCAAACAACTCAGGAATATGCGTCATGTAGCAAGTATATCACCGCGCTACCAGGTCGAAAACCGGTACGGAAAGCGGTACTGGCGGATCACTCGTGACTGGCGCAGCTTTCGCGTTTCCACCCAGTGCTCCTCTAGGCATCTCAGCGCAAAATTGAGCTCTTCAAAATATGGATCAACCTCCGCTTCGCAACGCTCCCTAACCTGTTCGTTCCAGTACCAAACCACGCGTAAGTAGTTATGCAGTTCATCGCGAGAAATGCTCCCGCCGTTACTGTCGATGTGCTGAGCAATAAGCTCAAACGACAATCGGGCCAAGACAGCCGCCACTCGCTTTCCATTGTTGGATAGTAGGTCTCGGGCAACCTCATGAGAAAACAGCGGGGTATCAGCTGATAGGTCTGCCACTTTGCCAGGACGGGCATACTGCCTGTAGGCATTAGTATAAGCCTGCAAAAAGTCACCATCGACTTCGATAACGGGATACGCTTCATCACCCCTATCAGTATCCGGCAAAAAATAAGCAAAAGCATCAACCACTCGCCTCAAGTCTTTCGGGAATTCTCCTGCTGTATCTGGAGTTTTCATTACAACCTAATATATTGCCGGATGCTCATATTCACAACCATATGCGGTATTGGATCAAACCTTGGCCACTATGCCGCAAGTTGCTCTTGTGCTGCCCGCAGAATGGCGCAATCTCGTGCCTTCATCATAGCTAGCCCAACCGCACTACCGTCCTCATCAGTGGTCGTCCCACTCTCAATCCATGCGATCGCTTCGTCGATTGACGATGCCCACTGTAGGTTCATGCCTTCATGTGCCTCTTTCTCGGTGAGCGCTGTCCCAACATGGTGAGTAGGACGCGCCGTATAGCAGTAGGAAATTTGATTCATACCGCAAAAATAGCGATTCTCATCAACCGCACCGAGCTCTTTGATATCGGCCACTTCGTATCCTGTTTCTTCCTGGAGTTCGCGCCTCAGCGCTGCAGTGTGTTCTTCGCCCTCATCAATCCCGCCACCCGGCAGTTTGTATGAACCAGTACGAGTAAAATGCATCACGGCGATTCGCCCATGCTCATCAACTAAGACAGCACGAGCAGCTAGCCGTATCCAGCTGATCGGCCCATCATTTGCATCGTGCAGCCCCATGGCGTGCTGATCAAGACGAAGAAATGTGTTCATAAAGATAGTATAGCAGCAAGCACTGTGCGAAGGGCACGCGCTCCTTACTCAAATTGGACGAGCGCGCTGAGAGACGCAAATTCATCGCTTGCTTTGAGCCACGGTATGCGAGTAAACGCGACCTCGATACTAACGGCATCTGCATAGCGTATCGTGTCCGCCGCAGCCTGCGCGGTATCTTCGTGTGATGTATCGAGCCGTAGGTTGCTAGGCGTATTCTCTAGTTCTAGAAGATATCTCACCTGTGTATACTTCCTTACGAGACGTCCATTCTCAATTTCGCGCACTACATAGTAGCCAAAAAACACTAGTCTGTCGGCAGACCCGCTAATGTCGAGGCGTGTCTCCTCGCCAACCTCACGAACAGCGGTTTCAATCATTGACTCATCCCACTCCGGCTTACCGCCTGGTAGCTGCCACGAGTCTCCATCCTTCGAGACAATAACAATAGATTTGTCCGCACCGACAAGACACACGTAAACCTGCGTGCATGTTAGCGCCCTATGCTGAGGTAATATGGCACCCGATACTACCCATATTACGTCTGTTGTAATCATAGTCTGAGGGTACCTGAAAATTTTCGTTGTGGCAATGCCAATATTGACTATGATCGTCTTTGGTGCTATAATATAGATATGAATAAATTTGCAGTGTTTGATATCGATGGCACGCTATTTCGTAGTAGCCTTTATATTGAGCTTGCGTCTGAACTAGCAGCCGACGGGTTACTCGACAGCGACCTGATAGCCGATATCGCCACAAAGCGCAAGACGTGGAGCAGCCGACAATCAGACAGCGCATATGAGGAGTTTGACTCTGCTGTAGCTATGGGCATTGACGGCCTACTACCAACCATACCAGTTGCACAGTACGAACTTGCAGTTGCACGTACTATCAGTAATAATGCCGATAAAATCTATTCCTACACCAGGAAATTGATCACCACTCTCAAGTCCAAAGGGTACAAAATCATTGCCGTGAGCGGCTCCCCTAAAGAGCTGGTTGAACAATTTGTCGCTCATTACGACTTTGACATCTGGGTTGGGCAACACTGGATACAAGAAAATGGCGCCTTTACGGGAGAGATGGTTAAGACACATACCAACAAAGATGTTATCGTCAAAAAACTAATCGAGGACTATAACCTAACGCTCGAAGGAAGCTATGCTGTTGGCGATACAGAAGGCGACATCGGTATTCTCTCGATGGTTGATCACCCGATTGCGTTTAATCCAACCTATGGTCTGATCAAAGAAGCTGAAATGCATGGCTGGCCACTTGTTATCGAGCGAAAAAATATCTGCTACACGCTGCACTCAGAATTACCTGGTGGTGCATATGCTCTCGTCGACTATAACCGCGTTTAAAGCTCGGCAAGGCGAGCGGCCGCTACGGCAGACATTAGTACATCATCAAAACCTGCCCTAGGCCTCCAGCCCAATTCGCACAATTTTGATGGGTCGCCACATAAATATGATGCATCTTTTGCTCGTAGATTCGCTGCTGTCTCATAGCGAACCTCTCCGGTCGACTCTGCGAGCGCGTAGATACGATCAACCGTTTCTTTGACAGTATGCGTCTCGCCCGTTGCAATGATATAGATCTCGCCCGCTGGCGCGTCTTTAGCGACAAAAAAGGCTTTTGCCACATCTTTCACATATACGAAATCACGATGGGCGCTTGCCGTCCCTAACTCTAGCACTTCGTTTCGCACAGCCGCACGCGCTACTTTTGGGATGAGGTGTGGATGAGGGTCAAGCTCCCCATATACATTAAACAGGCGCATCAGGACATAGTTATGCAACTGATATGTAATAAGATGCTCGCCAGCTAGCTTACTTGCTCCATAAATGTCATTAGGTGTGACGGGCGTGTCAATTGTACAGCGCTCGTTGGGTGACCCATATACCGACGCCGATGATGCAAAGATCAATCTAGTATCGGATCGTGCCCCTACCTCCGTGATAATATTCTGTAGTCCCTGATAATTCGTGGCGAACACCTTATCAGGATTCTCAATGCAGTACGGGATATAGTGTATGGCTGCTAGGTTGTAGACAATATCAGGGCTCGCCGCCATAACTGCTTGATGAACGGCTTTCGTGTCTGCGATATCGCCCTCGTAGACTGCCACACCCGTCAAGTCTTTCATCTTGTCGCGGGCAGTTTGGTCGCCATTTGAAAAAGAATCAAAAACAGTTACCGTGTCACCGTGCTCATGAAATAATTTTGTTAGCTGATACCCCACATACCCAGCCCCGCCAAATATCAGTACATTCATCTGCTTATACACCTTTCTCGCATGACCGCATCGCGTATTGTTCCATGATCCCAAAATGCAAGCATATTGCCCACGAGCTCCCTATCGCAGTCTGATGTGTGAATCACCGAACGAACACGTTGAGACATTGGTAATAATTCGTTTTGTTGATAGCCCTCGCCATACAGGCTTTGTCGCAATGCCGACTTCAGCGCGAGCAACGAGGCACTTGCGCCGATACCATGCACAAGCCACACGTTCACGGGTGCACTCGTCATGTATTCTACTGTCGCATCCCACCACGGTGATGGAGGTAGCGGGTCACCCCGCTCATTGGTTGGCGCAGGCCATATCTGATTAAGCATTGGTAGCGATAGCCCCACATCGTGTTGACTAAGCACAATACCAGAACGAGCAATCCGATCACTAACATAGCGTCGTATTTCGTTCTCAAGCCCCTGATGTTTACGGGCATCCGGTTTGATAATACATAGCGCCCAGTTGTCGGCATGAAGCGTACCGTATGTCGTTTCATAGCCAAAACCTTTAACACCAAGATTTGCCGCACATCGAGTACTCACATAAAGTCGCGAGGATTCCGCAGGATTATTACATAACCTCCACTCGCTGCTGTTTGGATGACTTTCAGGACCACTTGTCTGCATAACGCATACTTCCGTGACTTTTGTCATATCCGTATTCCTGCTTTCCGCAGAGCTACGAGTGCAGATGCATAGACGTCATCTGCACTCTGTGTGCCATCAATCACGATCACGTCGCTGCGATCCCGATAGGTCTTGTTATAGTATGCCTCAACCGATGATAGTAGCCCTCGATCTAGCCACATTGGATTATTCCATGCGTTCTGACGATCCAGACTGAGGTCAATCGATATATCGAGATATACTACCGCATTCGGCTTGCGCAATTCGCCTTTCTGATACGCCAGTTCCGTAGCCTCACGTGATGCCCGATACATCTCAGAAGTGGGATGATGCGACTCAACAGCAAGCGTTGAATCAACTCCACGATCCATGATGGTTATGCCATGGTACTGGCTAGATGCATATTTCTTTAAGTCGTGATCAATGTATGGCAACGCGCTCGTGTAATCGATATGGTGCATTATCTCAGGTACAATGCGTGCTCGCGTGTTTTCGGCAAACTTTGAAATGAGTAGCGACTTGCCGCTACCGGGTAGCCCTTCCAGCACCACAAGCTGCTGCTGCTCTGGGCGCAATACCGTGATTTCAGTGACGCAGCTAGTCAAAGATTCTCGAAATTCACGCACCCAATACATTTCATGAGGATCGATCTGGCTTTGGTCTATAGATGGCATCACGCGTTTTTTCGATCCATGATAGTTTTTGATGCAGTGTTGATAGAGCATCATCGCCCGATTATCAACGTGGGCAGACTCGAAGTTTCTTCGAAAAACCTCGCTCGCGGTGCGCGAAAGCGCAACAAGACGCTTAGCGTCTGCTGCAAGAGTGCCGATAAGTAAGGGCCACCGCGATAGGTCATCCTCGACAATGATAGCCTCCGATTTAGGATAGCCCTGAGCGCCAACTGATGTAGTGAGCACTGGAATGCCGTGCTTAAGGTACATGAGATTTTTTATCTTCATTCCTGACCCACTAAAAATTGGCGCGAGGCCTATAGCGGTCTTGCGAAGAATCGGGCTAATGTCATCAACCATACCAAGTCCGCGAATTTCAGATGAGTCGAACTCTTCAGATCCCCGTCCCACAAAACACCAGTCGTAGTCGGGCAGTGAAGGAGCCATATCTACAATTGCTTCCGCACCCTCATAGTTTGGCTTATAGCTCATGTTACCTATGTAGCTAAGAGTTGTCCTCTCCTTATCTAGTGTGAAATCACTTTCAGCAGCTGCGGCCGCAACGGGAAGCCACACGAAAGTGTTCGAGTCGTAATCCTCCCATGTTTCCGACATAATATCAAAGTCAAATTTTGACATTACGCGAACAAGGCTCGCATATGATGCGGCTTGGTGCTGGTATGCATCATGCTTCATAACTTCACTCTGGCCATCTTGTCCCGGAAAGTAGAGTGGAACAACATTCATTTCAAGATCATGTACCTCATATACCATGGGAATGCTGGCGCGCTTACACGCCTCACCAAGTACAGTCGCAGCAATGTATGTTTTGTGTGTCTGAGCGATGTCGAGGTCATAGCGCGCAATAAGCTCCGCGGTCCGTGAGATATTAAAAAAGTCTTGCTCTGGGATAAGAACCGTCGTAAACCTTTCCTTAAGCAATGCGTCGGTGTTGGTCATTCCTCGATCGCACATAAACAAGACCACGTCGTGCGTATCGTCATTCGCGATAAACTGCAGGAGCTCATAAACATGAAGGCTAATACCTTCTTTTGGCGGAACAGAGATAGAGTCAGAAAATATTCCAATTTTCACCGCAATAGTCCTTTTATCGCGCACGTATGGTAGTAGTATCGATACTACGCATTTCTATCATAACCATCCAACAGTTTAGTTATCATGTTGTATTATATCACACTAATTGCCTCTAGTCAATAACACGTCCTGTTGTGTCTCTTGCGCCAAGTTTTGCATCCTGCTAGGATATGGTCATGAAACAACTTCGACCTATTGCGCGCGTTATTATAATGCACGAGCAGCGCATTATGCTTGTACGGAACCGTGGTGCGCATTTTTGGTACCCACCCGGAGGCGGCTGGGAGTATGCGGATGAGACCATCGCCGAGTGCGCTCGACGTGAGGTCAAAGAGGAGACAAACTACGACGTCGATATCGAGCGTATGCTCTGGCTCGGTGAATTTCGGGAAAATGACAATGTCTACCTAGAAACATTCTGGCTTGGGCGGCTGAGGCCGGGCTCTGACCTAAGCGCCCATACTAACCATGCGGATCGTGACCCAAACGGAGCGGTCACCGAGGTTCGCTGGTTTACCGAAAGTGAGCTGGCAGATTTGACGGTATTTCCAGAGAGCATCAAAACGTTCAGTAAAATCGACTTATCAGGCCAAAATCCCTACCTAGGCTAGCGCTAGTAGCCCACACGGCAAAGATTGTATAGCCTATAGTCCGTTTGTGCTTGCCAATTAGCAGCAAAAGGCTATAATACAACAACATCCAACCGGATTGCACCTCAGAAAAGGGAGAGTCATATGCGAAATATGTTGCTAGCCGCTACTGCCGTAGTTGCACTAGCCGTCGGTGCCTGCTCGGGTCCGGCACCCGTTGGTGCTACGTCAGCATCGCCGCCCCCTACTAGGGCTGCGACGTATGAGCCCCCTACGTCAGCCCCGCTGGATACCTCCATTGATGGACAGGGCGGTGGCGGCGACACACCAGTTGACTACAGCTCTAGTGCACAGGAGTTGTTTTACACGTGGGTGTCATATGAAGCGCTGGATGCCAAACAGCTCACGCACTCTGACAGCGAGTTCTATGCTGCGGGTCTCGGTGTTTGCTCATGGATTGTCAACGGTCAGGCAACAGCTGCACGATCGGTTGATGTCCTCAAGCAAAATGCCGGCTACACCGGCACCGAAGCAGCAGCAATTGTGCGCTCGGCACTTGTTGCGCTCTGCCCATCGTACGACCTAGGCTTTCGGACTGCCTTTGACGCAGATTTTGCAAAATTCGTCGACTCCATGCGCGGTCGCATCACCTTTTTGCGCGACATTGCGTATGAAGAGGTCGGTACGTTTATGGCAGCAACGTGCATGATTCTTGGTGACCCGAGCATCGGCGGAGCTGGTGTATATGGAGCCATCCAAAATATGGCCGCACAGCGGTACATCACGATGGTAGACGCAAACGACGAGCAGACGATCAGGGTTCTGATCAACCTCGCAACCTCGGCACACTGCAACGGCTACTACTCGCACCTACCGCCCGTGATCCAAGGTGCTGTGCGCTACTAGCTGCCGCCACGAGCCTCATAGGCTCCAACCCCCGCCATGCGCGGGGGATTTTCATTACACAAACCGGCTGCTCTGCGATGCAGACCCTGCCTCCCATTTGGATAGGGCGAGCGATGCACTATAAACCTATAGTAAAGTAGGATAAAATCTAAACTATGCTATTCTATTCGATCATCATGCTAGTTTCTCTGGCTACTGCATTGTTGCCGGTTTTCACTAAGGTCCTGAGTCGTTATATGCCGTCTACAAAGTTTCATCGAGCAAGCATCTTCCTGCCAATCATAGCAGGAACATTATTTTTCATAAGTTTTTTCTTACCCGACATACACATATCGAACGAAACTAGCACGTTCCAACAGCATTTTGTTGGTGGTGGATTGTATGCTGGCTTACTTTATTACTATGTTCGGAATCTACTCGCTACTCATAGAATAAAGTGGTGGCAAGATGCCGTGCTACTATTCATGTGGGTATCTGCCTTGGGCGTAGCGAGTGAATTGTTAGAATTTTCCCTGCTCAAATTTCACATCTTATACATCGACACTACGGACACGCAGTGGGATCTGTTGGCAAACACACTTGGCGCGTTTATGGTGTTCAGTGCCCATCAGCTAGCAACAGTTGTCAATAGCACGTTTTTTCGGAGCCATAGGATCCGTTAAGATTTTTGACCCCTAGCAAATTGTTTATTATCGCTGCGCCAGAGAATAATTGCATGCGTTACATTTATAGCAAGCCAGACAACTAATGGGATCATCCACCCGCCGTTATCCATACCCCACCATACACGATCCCAGTATGCGCAAGGTAACATGTCAACACGCTCAGTCCCGCACTCCGGATGCGACGGAATAGACGTCAAAAGTCCAATCGCCAACCCGAAAAGTGCACTTAGAACAGCAAATAGGGTTACTTTTTTTGTAAAACGCATTGAATCTTTCATATAGCCTTCCGTTATGGATTACAAGAGTTTAATACAGTGTTCCAGTAGCCTGCGTCTGGTCTGTCGCTATCTAAATTCCAGCTTTCTTTATTGATGTATCCATTGCGTGGGATTGTTGACACGATATCCCAATGACACATGAACTGATTTTTCATGGCTTGGGTATTAGCTTGTGGTGCCATTGCCACAACTTCATTCCATGCTAATTCTCTTGCAACCATATAAGTATTATAGCTTGTTATGGTTGGTATTTTCGTGACCACAGCTTCTATTCTTCCAATGGCCGATGGGAATACTTTAATCCGATTGTTAGTAGTATCAACTTCTACATGGTCAATAAACACGCCTTTCTTCTGAGTCTCCTTTTTCACTGGCGCACCACTCCCTTTCGCCGAGACAGGCGTAGTTCCAAATCTTGCTACAGCACTCACGACTGTATTGGTAGTCGCCACTATTGTATTCACCACCTTCTTCGCCGCTGCCTTCACGACATTCACGACACTCTTGAACGGTCCGCCTATACTCCACTTCCCATTCAGGTCTAGTTGGTTTATAGGATCAGTCACATACACATAGTTATTGGCTGTTCCTCCCTCCACCGGGTCCATCTGCATGAATCTGCCTAGTTCTGGTATATAGACTCTGGCTCCCATTTGGATAGGGCGAGTCAGATAGTCTGTTTCGGTAGCTTTAGCGTGAGTGCCAAGGTAGTCGTGGCTGGTGCCGGGTGCAGCGTTGGTGGGTGTGGTATGGTTCGCTAGTTGCTCACC
>DBNP01000028.1:0-1753 GCA_002299795.1 Candidatus Saccharibacteria bacterium UBA669
AGTGCGTATAGCTATATGAGTGGAGCGACGCCGTACACCTGTACCCAAGACCCAACGCCTACTCTACGATATGGAAGTAAGGGGAGCTGTGTGAAGGCACTACAGTATACACTGAACCAGTGGATAACCTACCAGGTAATTCCAGTAAGCAAGCTTACCATTGACGGTAGTTTTGGGTCAAAAACACTAGATGTCGTGAAGCGGTTCCAGCAACGACAGGGTCTGGTAGTCGATGGGGTTGTGGGTCCAAAGACATGGGCTAGGATTGCCGATGGTTGCGGCATTCGCTACTCATGCAGTACTAGGAAGTAGCGTAATGTGACATATGTCATGAAACAAATAAAAGCAGTCGATCCACGGCTGCTTTTATTTTGCATGCTTCTTGCGCTGCCGCTTTTCTATGTCATAGACCAGCCGCTTGTGAGCCGGGCGATACGGTTTTCTGTTTTGTTGCTGGCTTCGTTGCTTGTGGTGAGTACCAGCATGCGTCACCAACTTGTTCAGAACTGGCGCGGTCTGCCGAAGCTTGCCCGGTACACGGTCATGGGTATGACCGCTATGATGGTACTTTCGACGGTGCGTACGGCGGACACCGTAGAAGTTCGTCTGTTTGGGCTCACACCTGAGTACCTAGGGCTGCTAACCTGGGCTTCGTTTTTAGCCGTAGCCATAGGCCTTACGGACATCGCCCAGAAAGCCGTGCGATCAAAGATAACTCTGTTAGTTATGCTCGTTTGTATGCTTGGCTCACTATATATCAATCAGTTCTATATACGATACGGCTTTCGTGTCAGCGGATTGTTGCTACAGGCAACATCAATGGGCATGTTTGCGTGTCTCGCGTACGCTATTGGCCTGAAATCCATATTGGTGCAAAGACGACTTCTTTGGAAAAGTATGAGCGGTGCGCTTGCATGCGTAGCTGCCGCTACTGTGGTTTTGACGCAGTCGAGGGTTAGCTATTTTGTTCTGGCGGTGCTCTCGGCAGGAGCAATTGTGGTGGCCTGGAGACGAAGTAAAATTGTCGTTGGGATTGCGCTGGTTGCGCTGCTGGCTGTTTCTGTTCTGCCAAGACTAGAAACCGACTATTTTGATCGGTTTGGGGCTTCAAGCGTGAACCGTGGTGTTTCGTATCGACTGAGTTTATATAAAACATCGGGCCTTGATATCGTGAAACACAATAGCGTTGTGGGCAACGGGGCGAACAGCCTTCCTCCGGCCATCAATAACCAAAATGAGGTCCCAGAAGACATAAAGAAAAGCCTACAGACAGGTGAGCTTTTTATGTCGACCCACAGTCTTTATTTTGACGTTGCGTATTACTTTGGCCTTGTAAGCTCTGTTAGCTTGCTGGTCCTTACGATTATTGCAGCGCATAGATACGTACGCAGCCGTGGCTACTTTATGTTGGCATTGTTTGGTATTTTGATAGCAAATGCCCTATGCAATACGCCGAGCCTTGAGCTGACACTGCCCTACTTTATGGTTTTATTTGCAGCCTTTTGGCCCACTAAACTAGCAGATAGACATGCGTCGAAAGCTACCTAAAAATATCGGCAGAGGGGCAGCGTGTGTGCTGTTAGCCGGCGTATCGGTAAGCGTGTTGCTCCCAATACGCGTGCATAACGCTGCGCTACAAGCTCAGAGTTTGCCCTGTGGCGCACTAGGTACGACAATCAACGACCAGATACAGTCGGCAACCGCCGTAGCCTTACAGAAGGCAGTGAGGGAGTATCACGCACCGGCTGGTTTC
>DBNP01000028.1:1801-2527 GCA_002299795.1 Candidatus Saccharibacteria bacterium UBA669
GATAAGGTTACTATCGATGGCAGGATGATCGTCAATGCAGCCCCACATGGCGCCGGGCAGAAAAGCCTAGAAGACATCATCGTGCTATCACTCAATACCGGTGCAGTGCATGTGCTCCAGAGTATGGGAGGGGATAACCTAGGCACGCACACAAGAGATTTGTGGAACGAGTATTTGACCGATCGATATAGCTTTGGCTCGGCTGGATTTGCGGCGGGAGGGATAGATAAGGTTGGCACCGTTCCGCCTGTAGGCATACCAGATGCCCGATACCGGTATGCACAAACAGCGTTCGGAATCGGTCTCACCATATCACCCGCACAGCTTAGTGCCGCGTATGCTTCCGTAGTTGGTGATGGAAACTATCGCCGCCCGTTTCTATGCGTAGGCACAAATAACACTTTAAACAATGGTCCCAGGATTATGTCCCAGCATACGGTTGACACCATGCGAGCCTTGCTGCGAAAGGCTCTCCTCGCCAGTAACCCTGATGGAAATATTCCAGGGCACATCTCTGGCGGTAAGAGTGGCACGGCGCCTATTGCCCAGAGCGAAGGCACCTATAATCCGGATAGTAATAATGGAACATACATAGGCTACTATGGGAAGGACGAGCCAGAGTACATTGTATCTGTCCGTCTTACAAACCCAATCACGCCTAGCTATGCGAGCAGGGCGGCCGCTATTGTTTGGGCGCAGCTCGTAACTACTTTGACTCAGCACAAG
>DBNP01000046.1:0-4525 GCA_002299795.1 Candidatus Saccharibacteria bacterium UBA669
GCGACACATAGGCGAATGGGTCTACAATGCAGGCCACTTCTTCCGCCGATCCGGCCCGGGTTGCTTGGGTTACGCGCCATACGCCGGAGGTAAAGTCAGCGTCAGAAACTAGGGCGCGACGCGCTTCGAGCCGCCGAACTGCATTCTTGGCCCGTAGTTGGTCCCAGTCGTGCGGCATCCGCTTCAGTGGCTCATTATTCCAAGTTTTCGTGCGGAACAGGTGGTCGCCCAGAACAAAAAAGTCATAGAATGTGACGACTGGTAAGTCCTTGACAAGCAAAGCGTTTTCTAGGCCGTCCGTAAAATTCATCTGCACCGGCTATCTATATGTCCTTAGGACATATAGATAGCCGGTGCGTATTTGTCAACGGGTAAGGCAATCTCTGATAGGTATAGGTTCGCCATGCTCTACTGTATGTCCTTAGGACATACAGTAGAGCATGGCAGATGTATATCAAAATTTTGCGCGAATGTAGGATACCCACGCTTCTCCAGTGCTACCACTAAGCGGTTTGGATGCTGACTAGCCTACCGCCTAGTTGACCTTCGTCGCATCGGGAACATCATAGACATTTTCTGAGAAGGCCGATGCGAGCCGGTGGTCCAGTAGCGCAGTTATGATATCGCTACACGTTTCAGCCGTTGGAATTATCAGTCCATTGGCATCGAATGTGAGTGTCAAACCATGCGCCGCGTGGTGCATGCGAAGCTTGGTCATGAAATTAGCACTCTTGTAGTGCCCCTTCTGTCGGATGGAACACATGCGCCGTAGCTGGATCTTGTTAGAACCAACAAAATCGGCCAGTGGTCCAAGCGCAGAGAAAGCTTGTGAAAATTCAGCTTCTCCCTGCAACGTTGCAAACTCATCAGCATGGGCTTGCCGATAGTTTAAAACAGACTCAAAGTTTGCCTTGTTTGGAATTACTATTTTATCGTTTGCTATAAAAAAATCTACCTTTTTGGTAAGAGAGAAGCTTGGGGATTGATCTAAGGCGAGAGCATTCTCTCTGTAAGCCATGTCGATGAGTGCTCTGCGCTTCTTTGTCTTCCAAGAATTGTCAGTGCGTCTAACTGCGTGCAGCACATCGTCCCCGCTCGTTAGTCTAACTACGAAAAAACTTGTATTGATTATTTGGGCTTCGGAGCTGACTTTTCGCTGCGGCAAAGCATTGGCTGTTTTTTCAACAATCAATCCAGCGTGAGTCTCAATGCTGTCGATCAGGAGCGCGCTAGCCTCATTGTTTTGCGCCAAAAGTCCATATTCATGAACTTCCGCAATGCCTGCTCGCGCTTCCATTATGGACGCCTTCAAAGCTGCATTCAGATCATCGTCAGTGGTGATCCAATGCCCAGTGTAGACAGGGGCTGCTCCACCCGCTCCGCCGGATTTCTTGAAGAGCCAGACAGTTAACCCTGCATTCTGAATATCGAAATTGCTTAGAGCGGCTGGGATCGCCATTATTCCTCCTAAGGTTTAATAATTTGTATATCTTGAACCTGTGACTGCTTGAACCGACCTGGTTCTAGATATCCCTTCACGAGCGCACGGCCTTTGTGCGTGTCTGTGCTGCCCGCAAATTGGTAAGTCACATTGTAGAGGCGCCAACCGAGTGCAATTAGAATCGGATTGAGGAACGTTTGCCCTGATTTGTGTGTGATCCAGAACATCCATGCTAGGAATACACAAAACCCGACAAACTTATTGGTTTCGTTGTAGTTGATCCCCATAAATGAGACGATATATGGTAGCGTATAGTTCATTAGATCGGTTGGAACGTACTCTGCATCGGATATGACAATGTCCTGTCCCGGCTTGATAAGTGACAAGAATAAAACTGTCATAGCAAAGCAAGCAATAGTCACAATCAAGAAAGCTATGGAGTACCCTGCGTCAATTATGGGTAGCTCGCACAGTCCTTCTTTGAGAGGCCAGCAAATCCCTTGCCGCAAGGCGGTGTAGTTTATGCTCTGAGAGAACAGAATCACTGCCAGAGGCAAGTATGACCCTAGAAAAACTGTGACCGCCGTCAGGAGCCTGAACTGCATACTTGCCCATCCACAGTTGAGGCAGCTTGAATATTGATAGCCTGTCACCGTTTAGCTGTACCTTCAAGGCCAACGTATCTTTGCAGTGACCACCGAAGCATACGCACAAAAGCCCTTTCTGGTATGTGCGGACTCAATCGGTCGTTTGCGCCGAAGACAGAAACGCTTGAGTTCTGTCCCTGACCGCTCACGCGAAGAGCCCAAAGGGGTCATCGGGACTGTTCTGGACATTTGTCAGGAAGTATGGCGTTCTTTTCACTATTTAGAGGCTCGAAGCGCAACCATACCTTCGACCAGTTGTAGAGGTTCGGAGTTGTATCCGGGCTGACCAGAATTGCGTGGTAGTTCAGAATAGTCGACCCCGTTGGGCCCGTGCTATCGCTCGCGAAATCCGTGAGGCGCATCTGCCAGACGGAGCTGAGTTCAGTATCATAGTCAAACAATTTCGTGGGCACGAGGATGCATGCATTGGACGTCGCGGTCGCAATTCCTCGGTAGCTGTACATGCTGAACGCTGATGCCCAAGACCATACAGCCAGTGCCAACAGCGTCGTTCCTCCCACGCCGAGTCGCAGCTTCGCAGTATCCGAGTGCCGCAAAACAGTTGAAATTAGGCCCACGAAACCTGCGATTCCAACCACAACAATCATGGCGAGCGCCCAGGCAGCCGATGTTCCAAGTGCTCCCACCAACGTTGCGAGGACAGCACCTAAGACAAAAAAGACGAGGGCGATCCAAGCGAACGCCCTGCCCATTCGGTGGCACAGAGCCGGTCGTGTTGCGGTCGCGAAGGCGGCGACGAAGATGGTTGCAACGAACCCTATGAGGACAACCAAGGTATTCATATCCAGTGGAACAGGAATCCAACTGCTTAGCCAGAACGCTACGACGAAGAAATACAAGCTGAACTGCGCAAGTCTCATCTGCTAGACCTCATTAACCCACTGAAGGACTTCTGTGATACGGTAGCGCAGACCTGTTTCCAACGTCCGCTTTGTCCGCATAGCTGACGGTCACCTTGAACAAAAACGTTTGCCCACAATATGCGGGACAAATACGGTCGATTTGCTCAGGGACAGAAACGTCTCAGTTCTGTCCGACACCGCACCATCGAAGATTGGTGTGAAGCATCCTTTGCTATCGTTCGGTTAATGGGCTGGATTGACGAGGACAGCCCTGCGCACTAAACCAAGAGAATGATGATGTTCATGCGTGCCTTTACCGCTTCGTATTATCCGCTCCTTTAGGAGCGGGAGGCATTCATGTGCGACCGCTGCAACTGCCAGCGGTCGAATGTTAGCATCAGCGACGACCCTGGCCTCCCTTTCGGAAAGACCAGGACATGTCACGCCTCTCCTTGATCATAATCGGCTTTGGCGCCTTCGGCCAGCTTGTGGCGGAACTTCTTCGTCCGCATGCCAATATCTGGATATGCGATCCATCAGCAGAAGCTCGTGAACGCGCGCATGCCCATCGCATCCCTTTGGCCCTGGAAGCAGACTTTTCTTCGGCAGATATGATCATTCTTTCGATGCCGACGCACGCACTAGAAAGCTGTCTGAATTGGATTTCCCCTCTTCTGCTGCCCGGTCAGATCGTTGTTGATGTCTGTTCGGTCAAGGAAAAACCCGCGCTGCTCATGCAGGCAATCCTTCCAAGAGGAGTCGAGATCATCGCCACCCATCCCATGTTCGGGCCTCAGAGCGCCAAAAATGGCATATCCGGTCTTCAGATGGTGATCTGTCCGGTGCGGGGAAAGCGGTGGCGTCCTCTGGCCCGCTTCCTCCGCGAAGGTCTTGGCCTTCGGGTAATTGTTACGACGCCCGAAGAACATGATCGCCAGGCTGCGGCTACGCAAGGCTTGACCCATCTGCTCGCTCGCGCTCTCGGTATATTTGAGCATCGACCCCTTATCAGGACTCGCAGCTTTGAATTGCTCATGGAGGCTGTGGCGATGGTGAGCAACGACGCTCCGGAGGTGTTCGATACAATAATCCATGGGAACCGCCACATGCTGCAAGTTAAAGCGACATTGATGGCGGCCTTGGAGAGGTGCGGGGACCCGCGCCTGCGGGACGATGCGATAGAAAAGGCCGTGAACATTCCGAAAATCCAATTTGCACCGCCCGACCGAACAAACGGTTGACGTCGACCTCTCGCTTTGGCAGCTGGCAACGGTGGCTTCGTCCAGCATCGCTGCGAGCCAGCATAGGACAAAAACCTCTGGACAGAATGATTTGTCAAAAACGGTCGTTTCTGTCCCTGCCCCCTGCCCTACCCCGTATCAAGGCTTTAGGGTGGACAAAAACCCATGACAAAACCTTTGTGGTTTTGGGAGGTTTTTGGCACAGTGCGGCATGATCATCGGATATGCCCGCGTCAGCACAGACGACCAGAACCTAGACGGCCAACTCGATGCCTTGAAGGCGGCGGGAGCAGAGAAGATATTTGCTGATAAGATCACCGGCACGGCCCGCAG
>DBNP01000046.1:4557-4718 GCA_002299795.1 Candidatus Saccharibacteria bacterium UBA669
CGCTTGCTCGATCAACTGCGCCAAGGCGATGTGATCACCGTCACCAAGTATGACCGCCTTGCGCGGTCCTTGCGTGACCTTCTCGATATCGTGGACACGATCCAGGCGCAGGGCGCGGGTTTTCGGTCGCTGGCCGAGGACATCGACACCACCACACCCGC
>DBNP01000026.1 GCA_002299795.1 Candidatus Saccharibacteria bacterium UBA669
GTGTTCTTGGCAGAATACGGCACAACGCTGTACTACGTGTCAATCACGGTGATCGGTGTCACGCCTCAGGTCGCCGGTTCTCGGATTATCGCCACTGCCTTGTCTGGGCTGTCCGATGAAACAGCGGGCCGGCAAGATGTAATACGAGCCACCCCGGTGGCACTCGATGCTACGCAGTCCCAGGCGTAGCATCTACCCAGCCCTCCCTTGTCCGTTCACGGATGAGGGAGGGTATTTTCATATACAGCCTGGTACAATGGCTATAGGCAAGGAGAGGTGTCTGAGTGGTTGAAGGTGCCGCTCTCGAAAAGCGGTGTGCGGTTTTCCCGTACCGCGGGTTCGAATCCCGCCCTCTCCGCCAAAGAAAATAGAGGTCAGCTGACCTCTATTTTCTTTGGTACACCCGGTACGATTCGAACGTGCGACCTTTGGCTCCGCAAGCCAACGCTCTATCCAGCTGAGCTACGGGTGCATATCTAAACCAGAGTTTAGGACTCACGAATTGTATCACATATAAGGGGTACAGGCAAGGGCTAGAGCCGAAGCCGCGCGAGCAAGCTATCAATAAAATCTGGCTTAACATCGTTCATGGGCAGCCGAGCGGCCAGCATGTCAACCAATGGCTCACCGACAGATTCGGGGAAATAAATGGTGTGCCCTAGCTGGAATCGCTTACGAGGTATCAGCACGAGCGCATGCCTACCTTCCCTTGTAAGTACTCCGAACGCCCTAAATAGATCGTAGCCAAATAACCGGTCATCAACGTGAAGTCCCTTGCGACTCACGGTATAGTCATGAATTGCAGCTGGACGTTTGACATACACCACGAGCGCGACAGCCATAATTGGTATGAGAATCGCAAAGGTAATCGATTTCATCAGGAAAAACGCAACGGCCATCAACACAACAACAACCACGCCAAGCACGATAAACCAGGTGTGCGACTGTTCGTATTGAACATATTCTGCCTCTTGCCACCTCAACACCGCTTGGTTATCCTCGTCGACCATATCATTATCGCCGGCTATTTCTTCTGTCCCGACCTGACTGTCGTCGGTGTCGTCTGCATACCCTGGTTCGTCTATCCCATCATCAGGGACAACTTCCGCGACGGGGGCAGGAGAGGGTGGTACGTCACTCTGTGCGGGCGCTGCGGTCTGGTACGGCGCGGCCGGTGGCGCCTGTGCTGGCTGCTGCCAATTGTGAGGCTCTTCCTGTGGTTGCATAGCTACAGTATAGCATGAGGGCAATATGGCAAGGAAAGACTATTGTGAAACATCCCGTACGCTTTGACGGATGAGACGGACACTTGGGGGGGTTACGGTTACGTCTAGTACGTTTCAAATATCGATGTAGTGTAGTATCCCGGGTTAACCACCGTAGGCACCTCTACATAGCAACCTGCGTAATAGGCCGCACCCCAGGCGGTCCTCATGGGGCTATTTGATGGAGAAAGACGAAATCCTATCTGGCCAGCGAGGTGACATAACGAATTCCAAGTATTAGGGCCCACGATACCGTCAACCTTAAGGCTCATCATACCCTGGAATCGCTTGGTCTGAGTCTCTGTCATAGGACCAAAACTGCCGTCGATCGCAAGGGACGCCCCCCCGTAGTAAAATCCATAGATCGCATTGGTACCATTAAGCATCTGCTGGATGTACCCAACACATGTCGAATTATTCCCGCGGCGATACTGGTATGCCGTACAACCCTTGCCCGTCGTACCAGAATACGCGCTCGCTTGTGCTGGTGTCGCAAGCACGCCGACTACGCCAATGGTAAGTGCCGCAAGACCGCTGAGCATTGCTATCTTTAGTGTCTTCATATAACCTCCTGTTAAGATTAGTGATCTCAGCATAGCACGGTGGGCGATTTGATTGATTTGTTATTTATCAAGAAAAGTAGAGACCGGATGGTCTCTACTTTTCTTGGCGGAGGAGGGGAGATTCGAACTCCCGCTACAGGTCTCCCCATACTAACGATTTAGCAAACCGTCCCCTTCGGCCACTTGGGTACTCCTCCACTCTTGTTGACTCTCGGTGTCCGGTGTATGGGCTTCTGAAATTGTAGCATATCTCACGAATGTCGTACAGGGGTGCTGGTATGACAATTAAAAGCGTGTATACTGTAGGTAGAATCATACTACTAACCCAATAGGAGCACGAAAAGGTATGAAACAAGCATTGAAATTATTTACAAGCTACGTTGCGGCGAGTTTTGTCGTACTCGCACTTGATACGGTACAAGCACATGCAGTCGGCACCATCTCAGACGGCGCAGGTTCGGCCCGTGGCAAAGACCAGCCAATTGATCTGTTTGGAGACGTAGGCGTGTTTTCAAAAATTAGTAGTGTGCTTCTGTTTATCGTTGGTGCGATTGCCGTCATTATGATCGTCATCGGCGGACTACGCTATGTGGTATCGGGTGGCGACGCCACACAGGTACAGTCAGCAAAAAATACCATCCTCTACGCACTCGTCGGCGTGATTGTCGCAATTCTTGCTTATGCAGCAGTTAACTTTGTGATTGGTAGCTTTGTACCAACCGCTAGCACTAGCACAAGCTCATACGGTGCATCGACTCGCTAGCGATCTCGCTCGAGTAGTACATATCCGTCTGCACTGGAGTAATCATGCCAACCTTCAGTACGTAAATGACGAGCAAGTTCACCTTTTTCACCCGCGAGCACACAGGTCACATTGTAGTAATCAAACTGCCGTTTTTGGTAGTCCTTGTCTTCGAGGATACGCTCATATATGGCAAAGTAGTCGGTATCACCCATACGCCAGCTCGGCATACGACCATCAATAAACACTTTGTGCGTTGGTGCTCGCCAGATTAAATACCCACCGTCGTTATAATCATTGAACAAATTGCCCTTACAGGCGTGCTGACGGAGCGCCCGTGCCATCTGGCGTGGATATGCCGCCTCAGGGTCGAGACGTATAGTCCGCAGCCCATCATAGCCCAGTGTCAGTGTCGCAAGCACCACCACCGCCAGGCCCATGGACGCAATACGTGCATCAGCGAGCAAATTCGTCATTGATGGCATGCGCTGCACGCCCTTCAGAATGACAGGCAGGCTAGCCAGTGCAAAAACAGGTATATGACGACTTGCGCTCAGCGCTAGCAGCAGGACTACTGCGTCAGGATGCGGAACAGCCCGCCACGGTTTGCGCCAATCAGCCAATAATCGCGCCGCCGCCCAGGCACCGACAACCATACCAAGACCGACCTCAAGCTGAAATGACTTCCACTCTCCAATTCGTGTGTGCAACGAGCTGTCAGATACAGTTCGCAGCACCTCTGTGTATACGTCAATGCCGTAGGGGTTGCATAAGGTGAGTAGCAGCGAGACCATCAGCAGCCCCGCGGTGTACCAACTACGATGTCGTATGGCATGGAAGCATATATAGAGCAGCCCAACCACAAATGACCCGTGCACATTCGCCCACAGCAGCATGACCGGCAACGCCCATAGCCACCTCTTTGGCTGCACCTGGCGCAGCACGATAACAAGCAGTGTCAGTATCAGCATTGTCCAGGTGACCGCCCGTACGCCGGCATAGGGCAGCGCTACTAGTGCTGCAAGCAACACGTACAGCTTAGCAGAATAGGGTCGTGCCACTAGATAAAATGCCGCCGTCCACATCAGCGCATATACCGCCGCAAGCAGTGTATAGCCACCGACATGGTAAACGAGATAGTTTATGATATCCGCCAGCCACTCGTGGTGAATCCAGGGAAAGTTGACTGCCGTATAGGTGTAAATATCCGTTTGCGGCGCGCCATGAGTTAGCATATATTCACCAGAGCTAATGTGCCAACCAAAATCGGGGTCAATAGTGAAGCGTGATTTGATGAAAAATAGGGAAAATAGCACAGCAATGAGCGCTCGGTCGTCAATGTGTAGTACCCAGGACAAGAATTTCTGTATGTGCGCATTCATCCGCTATTCACTATACGATATGGGCCGCAGCGAGGCGAAATATCATTTCGGCCTCGCGAGTTCGGTGTCCCTATTCCGCCAGAGAAAAAACACCCTACCGGGTGTCTTTTCTCTGGCGGAGAGGGCGAGATAGCGCTTTCCCTCGCTTTGCTCGGTTGCTTCTCCGCTCGCTTGCGCTCGCTACGCCGAACTTGCGGTATGTTTTGCGGGGCGCAAAACCCGCGAGTTCGTATCTCGGCACTGCAACAATATTAAAAAACGACCAAGAAGGTCATTTTTTTAATATTGGCGGAGAGGGCGAGATTCGAACTCGCGGTGAGTTGCCCCACGACGGTTTTCAAGACCGTTACCTTAAACCACTCGGTCACCTCTCCATGTGACTTCACGAATTATACCAGTGTCGTAGCTACTTTTCCAGGGGTTGCCGAGCCAGAACCGCCAACCATACATCGGTAGCGCCCGCTTCGCGTAGTCGCAATGCCGCATACTGCGCCGTTGCACCCGTCGTAAAGACGTCGTCAATCAAGAGATGGGTCGTGGGTTCGGCAAATTCGCATGCGAAAGCCGACTTAGCCTGTGCTAATCGCTGTTTTCTCGATGCACCTTGCTGGCGTGTATTGTCTCGGCGCATCAAGAGGCCACGATAGGGAAGACTGCGCAACCGTGCGAATTCTCGTGCTATCAGCGCGGTATGGTCGTAGCCTCTCTGTCTGATATGCGTCGCAATCGTTGGAACCGTGGTTACTATACAGTCCTGAGGCAGCTGTGGCAGCACTGTGTCGAGCATATCAGCGGCGACTTTGTAGCTTGCCTTGTTGTGCCCAAACTTGTAGGCATATATCAGCGCCTCGAGTCCGGAATGCTTTTCACCAAGACACCACGCCCTGGAATAGGGAAGTCCGTGCGTACTGCACACCCCATGGCCCCACGCTCGCGGCTCACCACACACCATGCATACGCAATATGGCTCACTCGTGATGTTATATTTACAATGTTCACACAAAATGCTCCCTATTTCGCCGCAAGAGCAACAGTAGTGCGGCGCAATCGCATCTGAGACCACTGAAAGTATTGTATTTTTTACGTTCGTTAGCATCGTTTTGTTGATTATACCGCAACCGTTAGCTATAATGTATCCAGACCAATTGTCAACATGCCAATGAGAAAGTGGAGGATATCATGGCCCGGAAACAGAATGACGATCTGTTGATCGAAGACGAACTCGCTGCTGCGTTTCTGAACGATGACAGTATGGCAGACGATCAATCATCTGCACCACAAGTACAGGCTTCTGACGATGCGAACTGGGGCGAAGCCGACGACGACTTCCCAGGTCAGCTAGCCGTAGATGTATACGAAACCGACGACCAGTTGGTAGTAAAAGCACGCACCGCTGGTGTCAACAAAGAGGATCTCGACGTTAGTATTAGCGACGGCATCCTTACGATTAGTGGCACCCTAAGTAGCGGTGATGACTCTGTTGCCACCAACTGGCATATCCAGGAATGCTACTGGGGCGAATTTAGCCGCACACTTGCACTACCCGTGCCTGTTAAAGAGGATGAGGTTGCTGCCGTACTTAAAGACGGCGTACTCACCATCAACTTCAGCAAGATTCGACAAGAGCAAGCGAAAAAGATTCCTATCCAATAGGTTCGCTACTTTGTAGCCTACAATAA
>DBNP01000035.1:0-4538 GCA_002299795.1 Candidatus Saccharibacteria bacterium UBA669
CCATCGATTCCTCGACGCTGTAGCGGTTCGATTGCCGCAGTACGATTAACTGTATAAACATAGATAAAGATTCCTGCTTTTTTGGCTATCTCTATTGCTAGGCGATTGATGTAGAGACGATGAAATC
The DNA here is from genome assembly GCA_002299795.1 of Candidatus Saccharibacteria bacterium UBA669. Taxonomy (GTDB): domain Bacteria; phylum Patescibacteriota; class Saccharimonadia; order Saccharimonadales; family Saccharimonadaceae; genus Saccharimonas. Next base: position 128 of record DBNP01000035.1, read on the forward strand.
CGACTGCGGTTAGTTGAAGTCGCTTGTGATAGGCCACGAACATAAATGGGTTTTCGTCATGCAGCAGGGCAAGGTTGGCGTGCGTGCAGACTTTACGAACTTTTAGTAGCTCGCTGCCGTGAAATGAGGAAAAGAGTATGTTGTCCCAGCCCGATACCTTTTTGATATACGCTTTTTTGAGGAGTTCGACAGCGGCAACGCCAGCTCCTCTCCCCTTGAGTTCAATATTAATGAGCACTCTCCCGTAGTAACGAGCGAGCACCTCATCAAGAGTAGGAATCGGCATGGTTCCTGCAGTAATCAGCCGGAGCTCTGCGAGTGTTTTGCCGCTGACAGCAACAATTTTTTTATGAGTGCGCAGTAGGCGTGCATCATGAATCACCACTAATACGTTGTCCTTCGTGAGCCGTACATCAAGCTCGATCATATCGGCACTGGCACTATATGCGGCTTCAAACGATTGCATGGTGTTTTCTGGCATGTCACCAGAAGAACCACGATGAGCTATGATGAGCATGGTGCTAGTATAGCACGCCTACTTAACGTGCTTATCAAGGAACGCTTCCAGCTGCTTAATGATTGCGCGGTCGGTAGTCTCGAGCGCAATTTCACGTGTGCCAATAAGCCCACTGGTGAACATGAAGTTGTGAGAGCCGGTCAGAGCAATCTTTTGGCCATTTGGCATGGTGAAAATAATGAATTTTGCATGGAGATATGATTCACGAGTGTAGCGTGTAGCCTGGCGTGTGGTGAACATGCCGAATGTGATCAGTAGTTTGTTGAACCAGTTTGCTCTGCGCCAGTGATTGAAATAAAGCGTTGCTTGCTTTTGGGCCAGGATACGCTGAAGCTTTCCGGTGGGACAGTACTGTGACACAAGCGTCACTGAACTTGCGTCACGAGCGAGGTGGCATGCGCGACGATAAATAATAGAATTACCCACAAGCCCACCGTCAACAAGCACAGTGGAGTGATCATCGATTTTGAACTGATGATTTTTTGTAGCATGATTAGCACGGTCTGCTTTGAGGAGGCGGAGATGTTGCAAGAACAGCTGGTCGGCAAGGTCTTGGTTGCGGATGCGCAGCATAAAGTCATTGTTGGTAAGACTGCCCGCATCGATATTGACCCCCCCAAAACTGTAGATGGTATCGTCGACAATAAGCCATTTCGAATGAGTCCGTCCCGCGAACCCGAAATTACTTCGACTACCCAGCCAATGGAAGTCTGCACCGTGACTTTTCAGCTCGCGCTCTACTTTTATTGCCTGGTATGCACGCATAGGGTGCCGTTTTGGTGATCGAAGGATGAATTCTTTCGGTTCAGTGTAGGTGTAGGCATCGGCACATACAGTAACCATCACGCCACGTTTTGCCGCACGACAGAGTGCATCGATAATCTGCTGACTTTCTGTGTCGTCGGCTCGGATTGTGGTAACAACCACCGCAATGCGTGATGATGCACGGTTGATTGAGGTAACTACATCACGTGCGAAGTTGCTCGCTGTGATAAGTCGTGGCGGATGGAGTAGCGACATAGACTGTAGCTCAGTATACCGCAGTGCAGGAAAAGCTGATACACTATGAGTAAGTAAGAGGAAAAAGTATGCCTGATTTTAATAAAGTATTAGCACCTGGTGATATTGATGGCGGTATGGTGAATACCGTGATTGAAATCTCCGAAGGATCACGTCTCAAGATTGAATGGGACCGCGAACGAGCATCATTTATGCTAGATCGTGTTGAACCACGTATATTCGCAAAGCCTTGTAACTACGGTTTTATACCGGGTACTCTTGATCAGGATGGTGATGAGCTCGATACCCTGGTTATCTGCCCTGAGCCACTCCCGACGGGTGTATGGCTCGAAGCAAAGATCATTGGTGTCATGAAGTTTGAAGATGACGGTGAAGTTGATGACAAAATCGTTTGTGTTCCAGCCGATAACCGCGACGATGACAATGCGATTCAGTCGCTAAGTGATGTTGGTAGGCTTGTCGAGCAGTTTGAGCACCATTTTTCCCACTATAAAGATTTAAAAAAACCTGGTAGCACAAAGGTGCTTGGATGGGGGGATGTCGCAGAGGCACAGCAGATTATTCACGAATGTATCGAACGGTACAAAACTCAATAAATAAGGAGAATACTATGGAAAGTACATACGTCACTAATTATAGTACGGCGAGCTCATCATCAAGTGCTGATCCTGCGGCTCTTGCTGCGATATTTATCGCATTTGGCATCTATATGCTCGTCGTGCTGGCTATCTCAATTGTCGGTGTTATCGCACTTTGGAAGCTTTTTGAAAAAGCGCATAAACCAGGTTGGGCATCGATCGTGCCGATATATAACTACGTCATACTACTAGAGGTCATTGGTCGTCCGATGTGGTGGCTAGCAATGATGTTTATACCAATCGTAAATATCGTGTTCATGTTTCTTATTTTTATAGATCTCGCAAAGTCATTTGGCAAAGATACGACGTATGGTGTCTTGCTGGTGCTATTTTCACCTGTGACGCTTCCGATACTCGCGTTTAGTAAGCACACGACATACACCGGTCCCGCTGGCCCAGAGCGCCACGCCTCTACGCCACTCGTCTAGCATGAGGCCGCGCACAACTGTACACAGTCGACTAGCGTCGGCTGTGTTTTTTGGTAATTCGTTCTCGCGCCTTACGCTGGATAATCGCTGCGGCATTGGTAATCTGTCCCAAAAATCCGCCGCGACGGAGCTGTGCTCGGAGCTTGAGTTTGGCATGGGTTGTCATAACGTACTGCGTCCAGTCGGGTTTTGGGCGCGCACTGCGGCTTGTGAGGATTTCCACTACATCACCATGTGATAATTGCTGGCTAAATGGTACCATTTTTCCATTCACCTTGAAGCCGCTTGCTCTTGCCGCTAGGTCACTGTGTACGCGGTATGCATAGTCGAGCGGGTAGGCGCCCTGAGGTAGGTCGTAGATATCGCCTTTCGGGGAATATACGAAAATTCGATCACCGAATAGATCGACGCGCAGGCTTGACTCGTCGAAGTCTCGACCTTCATTGACGAGTGCAGCGGCATTTTGCAGATCACGGATCCAGTGTAGGTCGGCGGGGAGCTCGCCAATCGTGCCTTTTTTGTATGCATCACTCAGCTTTTGTTCATTGTAATGAAAGCTTGCGGCAAGCCCGCGTTCGGCGTAGTCGTGCATTTCATGTGTTCGTATCTGGAATTCGACGGGCTGGCCAGATTTAGTAATGACAGTTGTGTGGAGCGACTGGTATCCATTTGGTTTTGGGTTTGCGATGTAATCTTTGATGCGTTCAAACATTGGTGTATAAAGGCTTTGTAGCTCCCCGAGTACCAGGTAGCACGTCGCGACATCATCGACAATAATCCGAAGCGCCATTAGGTCGTAGATATCATCAATATTGGGAACTCGCTTCATTTTCTTGTATAAGCTATAGATACTCTTCACGCGGCCGTCAATTTGGTGTGGAATATGCTCATCAGATAGATGCGCATCCACTTCGCGTTTTACGCTGCGCAGTTTGCGCTCACTTTGCTTGAGCCGGCTATCCATCAGTTGTTTGGTGTGCTCAAATTCTGCCGGCATGAGATAGCGGAAACTAAGCTCCTCAAGCTGCACGCGAACCCGCCCCATGTTGAGGCGATCGGCAAGCGGAGCGAAGACCTCGATCGTCTCCCTCGCAATCTTTTTCTGTTTCTCGGCACTTTTATACTGAAGTGTTTGCATATTGTGGAGGCGATCGGCAAGCTTGATGATGATGACGCGTACATCCTGGCCGACTGCGATCAGCAGCTTCGTGAGATTGTCTTTTGTCCCGGGCAGGTAGCTACCAAGGTCCCGCATGCCGGCACGCGCCTTGCTGACTTTTGTAACGCCATCTACCAAAAAGGCAACGTCATGACCAAAGAGGTGCTCGATATGCTCAAGAGTTGCCGACGTATCCTCAACGGTATCATGGAGGATACCCGCAAGAATCGTATCGATATCCATACCCCATTCGATAAGTGACGCGGTGACGTGTAGTGGGTGAGTGATGTAGGGTTCGCCACTTTTTCGCACCTGTCCGGCATGTACTTCAGACGCATAGGTGATTGCGCGTTCGAGGGTAGCCACCTGGGCATCGTCATAGTGGTTTCTCGCCATACGGATCAGCTCCCTCGTATCCATACAAATATTATAGCAAAGATATATTTAAGTAATACACAATGTTGCGTCACAAATATCAATATGTCCACCGGTAGACCGGTGCGCTATACTGAGTGGTATATAGCTAATGTTTAACGGTGGAGTGAAGTATGACACAAGTACGAATCGCGATTAATGGATTTGGACGAATCGGACGCAATGCATTTAAAATTGCATTTGAACGAGGCGATATAGAAGTTGTTGCGATCAA
>DBNP01000035.1:4621-6581 GCA_002299795.1 Candidatus Saccharibacteria bacterium UBA669
GAGAAGGAGCCGAGCGCACTGCCATGGCGGGATAACAATATTGATGTTGTGATCGAGTCGACTGGCTTTTTTGTTGACCCAGCCAAAGCGCATGCGCATATTGATGCCGGCGCGAAAAAGGTGGTGATCAGCGCCCCAGCAAAAGGCGACGGAGCCGATACGATCGTCCTTGGTGTCAACGAGGACAAAATTGCTGGTAGCACGCCAGTTATTAGTAATGCAAGCTGTACTACTAACTGTATCACGCCGGTCATGGCCGTACTAGAAAGTGCCTTTGGTATTGAGAAAGCGATGATGACAACGGTGCATAGCTATACTGCCAGCCAGCGCTTGCAGGACGCACCGGCCAAGGATTTGCGTGAGGCGCGTGCTGCTGCTGAGAATATTGTACCCACCACAACTGGTGCCAGCATTGCTGCTGCCAAGGCGCTTCCTGCACTTGAGGGTAAATTCGGTGGCCTGAGTGTCCGTGTGCCAACCCCGGTTGTCAGCATGAGCGACTTTGTCGTCCTTGTGAAGCGGGATGTCACCGTGGATGAAGTGAACCAAGTGTTCAGGGATGCCGCAAGCAAGCCATTTTACCAAGGCATACTCGATGTGACCGAGGAAGAGCTCGTAAGTACTGATTTTAAAGGTAATAGTCACTCGTCTATTGTCGACCTGCCGCTCACCAACGTTGTTGGCGGCAATCTTGTTAAGGTTGTTGCATGGTATGACAATGAGTGGGGATACAGCAACCGCCTCGTAGAGCTAGTGGCTGATGCTGGTAGGGCACTTCAAAGCCAGGCTGAGCATGAGCAGCGGGCACAGTAGCGCAGCCTCTAGACGGCAGGCCTTCACTATAATTGAGATTATAGTTGTGATTGTGGTGGTCGCACTGATCGCAACACTAGTACTCGTATCGTTTAGTGGTATGCAGAAACGTTCGGCTGATGCGGTGACACAGAGGACTGTTGCTGATGCGCTGAAAAGCCTACAGCTTTATCATGTCGAAAACCGCAGCTATCCTGCAAATCTTGCTGATACCGACTACCTACCCCCGCTGTCGGTTGCGACAAAACTATTCACAGATGCCCCCCAGATGCCGGTCTATCAAAATCTTACCAGCGAGCAGAACGCGCAGTTGTTTCTCAACTCCTGCAACGGATTCATGCCAATTATCAGTGGTGGACAGACCTTCAATACGGCATGTATTTACAACGGCAAAAATGTGCATATCAAGGGGCAGGTTTCTTCAAATATTGTCATCGATGGACCCAGTATAGCGCAGGCGGATTTCACTTTGCCGTGCGGGAGCGACTGTTCGGCCGCGCAAGCTAATATTATCAACACATTTCTTGCACAGGGCGGAGTATTTCCTATCACCGTACCAAAGGCCGGGAGTTCATTGCCAAGTCCTTCGATGGTCAATGCGGGTCTTGCAACGCAGTTCTGTGTTGAGGGTCGATCAGGACAGTACAACGATGTCGCCTACCACTCGTCATCAGTGTCTCAGTTGATTGAAGCTGGACCATGTCCTGAAAACCCCAGTCTGCACTACCCCTAGTCTGGTCATTGAAAAGAACGGGCGTAGCGCTTATACTTAGCGTATGAAGATTTTTATTGGCTCTGACCACGGTGGTTTTTATCTCAAGGAAAAGATCGAGGCCTATCTTGCTAAAAGAGGATTCGCCTGGGAGGACGTAGGTGATAAAGTGCTTGATCCGCAAGACGATTTTCCGCAATTTGCGCAAATGGCGGCAACCAAGGTGCTCGGCGAGGACGAGTCTACTGACCCAAGGGCAATTTTGATTTGTACGGGTGGCCAGGGTATGGCAATGGCGGCAAATCGTTTTCGCGGTATACGAGCGGCCGTGATTTGGGATAGCCTTGAGGCGCGCGAATGCCGCAATGACAATAATAGCAATGTGCTGTGTTTGCCTGCGCGGGTTGTGGATGCCGATGGTGATGACTTGGAGCT
>DBNP01000003.1:0-7706 GCA_002299795.1 Candidatus Saccharibacteria bacterium UBA669
CCACTGCGTCCACTTGTAGTACTCGGGGTCAGCAGTATTAACCTCTCTACTCCAGTCGATGCTCGCACCCACTCTCTGTAGCTGGTTTTTGAAGTTGGCGATGTTTTCCGCCGTGGTATCCTGAGGTTTTTTGCCGGTTTTGATAGCAAAGTTTTCTGCAGGCAGACCAAAGCTATCCCATCCCATCGGGTACATGACATTGTAGCCAAGTGCGCGGCGGAAACGAGCCACTGCATCGACAATCGAATGCTCCATGAAATGACCGGTGTGCATGCCGACTCCACTTGGGTATGGAAACATTCCCGTCACATAGTATTTTGGCTTGTCATCAAAATCTTTTGCCGCATAGCGACCATCGTCAGCCCAAATTTGCTGCCATTTTGGCTCAATTTCAGTAGGATTATAGCGCTTCATTGCCACTAGTATATCAGAGGTAGGCGGCTGGGTCTACGAGAAGCTGCTGAAGTAATTTGTTTTTACCTGCTGCCATTCTGCAGACTGGCGAACCAGCTCAGCATCCTCAGTCATATCGCACAATACCCTGACCGCTTCTTCCAAATAGATCGTGTTTTGAGAGCCTTTTGCCAGTATCACTGCGCCCTCCTCGGTTACTGAGCGCACAAACTCGCCCGCTTCTATCGCATGGCGCGCAATGTGCACCTGACAGCCACGCGCTCTGGCCGCTGGCGCAAGGTACTTCTCGCACTCTGGCCCCACCAGCACGAGCCACGATAGCAGGCTCGGATCACACATGTTGCCAAGCGCTTCATGAGCTGACTGGCTCGTCGCACCAAGCTCGCGCATGTCCCCCAGTATTGCAATGCGCTGACCGGCATCAACAAAGCTATAGAGCGTTTGGAGTGCCGCCGAAGCCGCAGCGGGGCTCGAGTTGTAGGTGTCATCAATAATCGTAGTGCCCCCGATACCGCGCAGTATGTTCATGCGCCCTGGCACCGGGCGTATGAGCGCGAGCCCGTCAGTAATATCCTGCTGCGTCAGCCCCATAATCATACCCACCGCCACCGCACCTACCACTGGCCGCAAGCTGTGTTCACCCACAACGTTGATCGTCGCCGCAAACGGCTCGTGGTTGACGGCCAAAATATTGCCTACGTAGCCATGGTCAACACTAAATTCCTGCTGCTCAAATCGATATTCAGCCGCACCCGAAGTGCCATAGGTGCTAAAGTTTGGGTTGGTTTCAAAGTCAGCAAATCTACTCTCCACATCATCACGGTTGATGAGTACGAATTTAGAATATGCCGCTACTGCCATTTCTTCCTGAGCAACCGCCTCAATCGTGCCGAAAAACTCCATGTGCTCCGGTGCCACCGCAGTAATGCATGCGATGTCGGGCTGGAGATATGTGCCAAAGGCGGCAATCTCACCTGGGTGGTCCGTGCCTAGTTCCTGCACTATCACATCTACATCAGTCGACTGGTGTATGCGTCGGCGAGCAGCGCGAAACACCTTCATCCATGCAAACGGATTTTTGGGATTGGCTGGGTAGCGAATACCGAGGATCGCTAGCGGCGCCGACACATCGGTGTTGTGATTGCCCTCGTGCATTCGCACCCGGTAGCGCTTCGATAGCAGATCAGCAATCGCCCGCTTAGTGCTCGTCTTCCCCACACTCCCCGCAACAACAATCAGCTTCACTTCGGGGTGTTTCTTGAAGTACTTTACGACATATTTCTGGAGTTTTTTGAGCACATAGTTTTTAAACATATACACTCATGATAGCGTATATGGCTAGATACAGCCAGCGTGCTACTTACTACGATATAGCTTGATAGCAAACTCAAACTCTACAATGGAGGCTGCAAAAATTGTGTTGAGCGGGTTGTCTGGTATGCGCTTTTGCGCGACATCATAGACGAGTTTATACCACCACAGCTGGTCTTCGGGCGTTGCGTTAAACTTGGACCAGAAGCTATCGCCTTTTGTATAGGTATTGCGAATCATATCACGTAGATTACTAATCTTATCAGCGACCGCAATGATCGATGATCGTTCATCTGCCCTAAACTCTAGCCTTTGCGCATAGTCTTGGTTGCGCGCGAACCAATCAGCTCGCTTTTCGTCGGGCGTGATAGCATTTGGGTCCTTTGGTCGTTTTGTCACACCAGCCACCAGCATAGCCGCCTCGTCACCAAACTCCTTGGCAACAATAGTAAGTCCTAGTTTATCGGGTACATCCTCCTGCCCGTCATGGAGCGGTGCAGCGATGCGTGTCGCAAGATCGCTCGTACCCATTTCAACAAGTGTCAACGTTTCATAGAGATGCACGACATATGGACCGCGCCCGTCTTTGCGCTGTATGCCCTCGTGGGCAGTTGCGGCCATCTGAAGTGCTCGCCACACTTCCGGATGCAGTCGTCGCTCAATATTTGGTAGGTTTTTTAAATCTTCATGTTTTGGCATTTTGTTTCCTCCAGCGACCTTTTGTAAACAAAAAAGGCCGCACGAATTAGTGATTAGTAATTCGTAGCCGCCATGGACCCCGCTAGTGAGCGGGCGCTGTCCTACCTATTTAGAATATAACATATTGTATACTATTGCAATTATTTGGCATTTTTCTGCAGCATTCACAGATTCTTCCCCAGGCCGCTTGAAAAATCGCCAATATTCACGTATACTTCCCTGTGAACCTATGCGGGTTTAGCTCAGTTGTTTAGAGTGAGAGCCGCCAGTGGCGGGTCGCAAGGGAGCCCACTCTTGCAAACTGGTTTGCATAGATGTGGCGACGGGGTCGCGGAACGTGACCGATCCTTGCCAGGCCAAGGAAGCATGCATAATCGTATAGCGTACCTTTCAGTTTCATCAAACACCTCATGCGGGTTTAGCTCAGTTGTTTAGAGCGCGTCCTTGCCAAGGACGAGGTCGAGAGTTAGAGTCTCTTAACCCGCACCACGAAAAGTCCAGCTCTCCCGGCTGGTTTTTTCGTGGTCTGTGCTTATGACGACTCTCTAACTCTCGACCTCTTCAAAGAAAATAATAGTCGAGATTGCTCCTGACGCGCCGAAGGCGATGTCGGGAGCTTAGAGTCTCTGCCCGCACCAAATCAAGAATCCAGCCTCGCCGCTGGGTTTTTGATTTGGAATTGGTGGTATTCGCCCTACTATGTAGTCGTTAGCTACGCCAAGAGTGCAACTGCGCCAATGAGCGACATCGAGGCAAGTGCATATTTAGCGAACGACTCACCTTTCTTCACAGCATATTTTGTGCCGATATACGCACCCAAGATGCCTCCACAAAATCCAGCGATGCCATGTTGCCAAATGAAGTAACCTTGAAGCGCAAATCCTACAAGAAGTACGACTGACTGCACGAAAAAAAGAAGTCGCTTCATAGCCGTAGTTTGAAGAACCGACATGCCAAAGAATGCTACCAACGTCAGCGTAAAAAGAATCGAAAAAGCACCACTAATAATCACTGAGCCGATAATCATGAGCAGAGATGCCAAAAATAGTCCAACGGTTTTATATTTCTTAAGCGTGTGTTGAGCACTTGGTTTTATGAAGAGTAACGGTATCGCGAGTATTGTGATTATGGCCAACGCAGCCTTAAACGCCTCTATATCTATCTTTGGCACGACCATCGCGCCCAATATAGATGCAAAAAGTGTGACGGTTGCCAAGATGTAGAAGAGTTTCTTATCTTTTGGAAGATGTCCAGATTTTCGAAAAGCCGCAACCGAACTTAGCGACATGCCCGTAGCCATAAATGCACCCGTAGCTCCACCCTGGGCGGGCGACATACCAAGAACGAGCCAAAATGGAGTCGTTACAAAGCTGACGCCACCGCCTGCGATGCCACTTAGTACACTTGCGATAAATGCAACAAGAAATGTTGCGACATAGGCTACTTCCACACGTTCTCCTGAATCATGTTAATACTAATACTATGGTAGCATCTCACATTGTGACTGATTAAAATGACTTTTTGTTATACAATTAAATCATGAGAGTAGTTGGATGTTTCTTACAATATAATGATAAGTTTGTATTAGTTCACAGACTGTCACACAAAATAGATGGTGATACATGGGGTCTTCCTGGTGGAAAAGTTGAAAAGGATGAATCTGACATGGATGCAATCCGGCGTGAACTTTTCGAAGAAACTGGCTATTCGGCTCAAGATCACGAGCTCAACAAGCTAAACGAGCATGACTTCGTCTCACCGAGAGGCGATACTTTTACATATGTTACTTTTCAGGTATTGCTCGACAACCACCATGATGTAATCATCGAAACGGGTGCACACTCAGAATATGCATGGGTAACTGTTGATGAGGCAGACTCGATGGATAATCTAATCCATGGGCTTCATGATTTATTTAGAATAATTCAGTTTATCAAGTAATTAATACGCGGCTTTTGAATACCTCCGAGTTCAGGATCTAGAGTTCTTTCATTTGCATTATTTGATGTTTTAGTTTATTATAGTTCAATCGTATCCACACGGATGCGTGTAGAACCTGACAGTTAGGATAGTCATGACGCACGTTGGAACAGTGGCATTCCCCGCGTATTCGGGACTTCGCTGCCTGATGATGCCCTTTATCCAGGGCAATCCAGACTCTGTCCCAGAGGAGTATGCCGCGTACCGGGAGATCATCGGGTCGACCTTCCTCAAGAAGGGCGACATCGGATACCTGACCATCGACGAGTCGCCCGTCCGCCGGGGAGCTCCGCATCGTGGTGACCGCGCAAAATTCGGGCGAGCACTCCATACCGAGGCTGGGCTCCGTCCCAACAACGAGTACGGCTGGGGTGGCTGGGGAAGCTCAGCCAACGTGCTGCTTGAGCCTGACGTCCAGGTGCTGCTCGCGAACAGCCTAGACCGAAGCTGCGCCATCTGGAACGCCAAGCACCCCGCCACTTCGTACGACGGTGACATCGGCGACNNGTTCACTGCATCGGCATCCTGACGCCACACGAAAGCCTTCCTGTCCGAGCGAACTGCCGCCGCCAGTTCCTACGCATCATCGGAAATGGTGTGCACGGGCGCGAGCCCTACTTTACCGTCAACCCGCTCATGGCGGCCTGACGGACTACAGCCCCTCGGAGCACCTCCAACTTTCGCGAGAAAGTGAGGTGCACCGAGGGGCTCTTCAAAAGTCTAAGTAGGCTCTGTGCATGTGCGCCAAAGATGCAATACTAGAGACGGTTAAAGCCGTCTTTTTTGATATAGTGAGAGTAGATGAAGACTTTATTCTTTGATTGGGGTGGTGTCGTTGCCGACGACCCGGGTGATGAGTTTTTGGCAGAGTTGCTGCAAGATCTTGGCGCAAGTCCTGAGCAGATTCAAGAGATTTTCCAGCTATACATGAAGCAATTCATGCGNNATGCGTGGAGATATCTCGGAGGACGAATACTGGAATGAGCTGCGTGTTAATTATGGATTCAAGATTCACGAATCTATCTCTGAGAAGTTCAAGAAATGGAGTGGGCTTATTGCCAATCAAGACATTCTTGCACTAGTCGATGAAGCAAAAGATAAAGGATGGCAAGTGGCTATTTTGTCTAATGTGATTCAGCCAACCTACAAAGTACTTAAGGATGCCGGTTTTTACGATACATTCGATGGAGTCATTGCCTCGTGTACAGAGGGCTATGCAAAACCCGAAGCAAATATCTATCAGATTGCTCTTGAGCGTCTTGGTGCAACTCCGGAAGAATCAGTATTCATCGACGACAAACAAGCGAACTTAGACCCAGCGATAGCGATGGGGTTCAAAGTTATTCTCGCTAAAAATCCTGAGCAAATTATTCGAGACGTAAGAGCGGCCATTGGCAATGCCTGAAAAAATTGACCCAATCGCATACTATGACAGCCAGGCGTCGGTGTTTGCGAGCCAGGCATCCGACAAGAGTGCTAACCGATTTGAGTATGAGAAAAACATGCCATCACTACTCACCTTAATAGATACTTTTTCGGGAGATGTCCTTGATTTTGGCTGTGGCGCGGGTAATTTTACCGCTATGCTACAACGGCAGGATAGAGTCGTTGATGGCAGCGACACGTCGCCGAGACTATTGGATATCGCTCGGCAAAATTACCCTAGCATAGACTTTATTTCAAGCAGCAGTGATGGACGGGTCGAAACAAACAAGAAATACAACCTAGTGGTTGCCAAGCTAGTTTTTCATTACATTATTGATTTAGACACGGTTCTCGCTAACCTCAACACGCAACTCGAGGCGGGTGGCCATCTTGTATTCTCCGTTCCCCACCCAGACAAGACACAGCACCATTTCCCTTCGGCCGTAGAAGAGGGTGAATATGTAGACGAGGTGGGAAATTTTGGCCTTACACTAACCATGATTCATCGTACATTGGGTAAGTTGAGTACTTTACTTACAGATAATGGTTTTGGCCTGGTTGACCTAGTAGCTGTATGCGACGAGGAAAAGCCTAAGCGCTTGAATGTACTTGCGAAAAAACTATAGTCGAAATTGCTCCTGACGCGCCAAAGGAGCTGTCGGGAGCGTGGAGTCGAGTCTCATTATTCATGGCCCTAGATCTCAGAAAGACTCTCTTTGTTATAATTGTTCTATGGTCAAGCAAAAGACAAAGCTAGCCGTATGTTCTAGCGCTAGTTTTTATAAAAAGGTAATCGCATTAAGCTATGAGCTTGAAGCGCTAGGTGTTGATATAGCTCTACCTAAAACTGCTCAGAAAATGAAACAAGAGGGACGCGAGAACGATGAGGCAACCACCGATTGGTCTAGTAGCCCAATCGGATATCACGGCAAAGCACTGCTTATTAGAGGGCATTTCGATGAAATAGCTAAGTGCGATGCGATCCTTGTCGCTAACTATGAAAAGCACGGTAAGCAAAACTATATCGGTCCAAACGTTCTAATGGAGATGTCGACCGCATTTTTCTTGAGCAAGCCGATTTATATACTCAACGGTCAGCCGAATGACTCGCCCTTAATAGATGAGATACTCGGACTGGAGCCAATATTCCTGAATGGCGACATTCAAAAGCTCAAAGAATTTTTATAATAAATCAGGTCATAAGTTCAATGCTGCGGGGGTATCTGCTCGTTGAGGATTCCAATAGTCGAGATTGCTTCTGACGCGCCGAAGGCGATGTCGGGAGCTTACAGTCTCTTAACCCGCGCCAAATAAGGACCCCATGGATGAGCCTGTCGGTAGCGCTATTTTGCGTAAGTCGAGTATAATAGACGAGCACTATAAAAGTACGATCAATGCAAAAGGAGATAGACATGGTCACAGGATATTGCGTCAAATGTAAGGAAAAGGGCGTTGAGTTGTCAGCACCAGAGGTAGTCAAAACTAAAACAGGCGGCTTCATGGCCAAAGGCAAGCATGAGAAATGCGGAACAACTGTTTGTGCAATGATATCTAAAGAAAATGCCGAAAAAGCCGTCAAAGATGGCGCAAAAAAATCCTACTAGGCTTCAAGGCACGAAAATCTAATCTGTAAGCAGGTGATGCCGCAGGAGCAACATTTTACTCCGTAGCTTACGGCGCATCAAATAAAAACCGACCAATGGTCGGTTTTTATTTGATATATCGTAGTTCTCTAGCTCTGGGCGCATCGGAATTCGGAGTAGAGCCTTCTCACCCGCGGCAATAACACCCGGGGTCTTTTGTGCGTTTCTTATCTATGGTATTATGACTATAATATAATAATCAACCGTGAGGGTAATGGAATGACAAAGCAACCA
>DBNP01000003.1:7877-8762 GCA_002299795.1 Candidatus Saccharibacteria bacterium UBA669
CACAAGATGAGTGGCTTGGCGGCGCTTGATCCGCTCTCTCGTGCTACGCCTTTATGGGGCGGCGTACAGGTGGACCGTATGCACGAAACATTTCTCAAGATGAACCGTAGTGGCGTGATCTATGTCGCCGCAATAAATGGCTCGACGATGGGACTTGGTGCGGAGTTTGCCTGGGCCTGTGATTTCCGCGTCATCGCTGACGATGCAGTGATCGGACAACCAGAAGTACTGCTGGGCATCCTACCAGGCGGTGGCGGTACGCAGCGATTGACTAGGCTAATCGGTACGCATCGTTCGCTCAGGGCAATCCTTGAAGGTAAACCACTAACCGCTCAGGAAGCGCTGGAGTATGGTGCAGTTGACGAAGTAGCCGCTAGGAAAGATGTCGTCGAGCAGGCGGTCAAGCTCGCAGACTATTTCGGCGGGCGAGTGAAGCGTTCAGTGAAGCATATCAAACGAGCCATCTATTTCGGCGGTTCTAATACGCTTGAAAATGGGCTACGCGAAGAACACATCGGCTTCCTCGACGTCGCGCGGTCCGAGGAAGGACAAGAACTTATGGTTGATTATCTCCAGGCTACGGATGATAACGGTGTGCTGCCCTTTTATGACCCAGTGGCGCTGAAAGAAGGCATCCGTACCGGCAAAATGCCCAAGCATAAAAAGCGTAGTTAAGCCGCGCCAGCGAGACGCAGTGCGGCCTGACGCCCCGAAGCGAGGATAGCCTCAGCTACCGACTCGTCCGATACACTCCGCGCCATCTGTAACGTACCAAGTAATAGGCCAAATAACGCATAGGTGCTGTCTACCTGAGAAGGTGCAATGCGGTCTTTGATCTCGTCCGTCACGCCAGTTAAGCTATGCATATAGATAGCTTTGGCGTCA
>DBNP01000039.1:0-2362 GCA_002299795.1 Candidatus Saccharibacteria bacterium UBA669
CCGGGCTGAATGAATGCAACTGCAGCGTTGTCCTGGCCGAAGCCCTCGTAGCCGTAGTCGCGACTACCAAGCAGCCCAATGACCTGACCTGTCTGCACGTCTTCAACCACTGCGGCGCCGTTGGTAAAGCCAGCATAGCCAGGCCAGTAGGAGTTGAACATTGCGGTCATTTGCTCCTCGAGCTTTGCTTGAACGTCGAGGTCTAGTGTTGTCTTGATGATGAGCCCACCATTACCAACGACTGTTTTGCCAAGCGATTTCTCTAGCTGTGAGCGAACCATGAGTACAAAGTGTGGCGCCTTAATGTTGGATAGCTGGTCAGCCTGTGGCTTAATTGTGTCGAGTACGGCCACATTCTTGGCCTCATCGGCCTGTGCTTTGGTGATATATTTGAGGTCTACCATGTTGTCGAGCGTCTTGTGCTGCCGAGCGATGAGTGCCTCGTGCCCGTCGACGTTGTATGGGTCGTAAAGGCCTGGCTGGTTCGGAATGGCGGCCAGCAGGGCCGACTCAGCAAGCGTGAGGTCTTTGGCGCTTTTGCCAAAGTAGGCCTGTGCACCAGATTCCACACCGTTGCGGCGTCCGCCATAGGGCGACTCGTTGAGGTAAAGATTGATAATTTGATCTTTCTGATACATTCGCTCAACTTCGATCGCAAGGATTATTTCCTTGATTTTGCGCGGAATACCCGCTAGTCCTCGCTCATTTTTTTGGTCAGCAAAAAACACCTGCTTAACGAGCTGTTGTGTCAGGGTTGAGCCACCCTGTGTGCTATTGCCCTGAGCGTTGCTTAGTACAGCGCGCATCAGCCCGCTGGGGCTCACGCCGCCATGGTCATAAAACTCTTTGTCCTCTATCGCAACCGTCGCTTGTTTCATGTAGGGGCTGATTTGGTCGCCATCAACAACCAGGGTGTAGTCTCCATCTCCCTTGTCTTCCCATAGGAGTTTGTCGTTGCGGTCATAGTATTTGGTGACGGTTGTTTTGACTCGCTGCGCAAGCGTGCCAGGGCGAATNNAGAGTGAGCGCACCAACGCCCTTTAATAGTGCGAATAGGCCCTTTTTGCTAAACCAAAACTGCATGACTCGCTTTGGGTGCATGCGGTAGAGAACTCGCTTTACCGGGTGCTTAGGTAAACTTGCAAGATACTCGGCTTTTTTGCGAGCTTTAACGTCCTTCTTAGTGCGGCGCTTTGATGCTAGATTTGAGTACACACTGACAGCGCGTACTGGCTTTTTCGTTTTAACCACGTATCTCACTTCCCATAAGCAATATTACGTTCATTATAGCACCTTGTGCGTAGTGCGATATAGTGTATTTTATGCTAATATTGACCAGAAGAAACCCCCAGGGAAAGGAGAGTATGAGGATGACGCTATCAGAAGAGCTATCATGGCGCGGCTTTGTTAATCAAATGACGTTTGCCGATATTACTGATCTAGACAAAGAGACTCGTACTTTCTATTGGGGCGTAGACCCGAGTGGCGATAGTATGACGGTAGGGCATCTGGCGCCAGCGATGATGATTCGTCATTTTATTGACCATGGCCATAAAGCGATTTTACTGGTAGGCGGTGCAACTGGTATGGTGGGTGACCCTGACGGCAAAAAGCAGGAACGCAACCTGCTGACAGTTGATCAAATTGCTAGTAACAAGCACAAGATTGCCGACCAATACAAAGATATTTTTGCTGGTCAGGACTTTGAGATCGTCGATAATTACGACTGGTTTAAAGATTTCAATTACCTTGATTTTCTGCGTGAAGTCGGTAAGCATGCGCCGATGACGCAAATGCTGGATCGTGAGTTTATCAAGGCGCGCATCGGTGATGGCGGTGATGGCATTAGCTACGCAGAGTTTAGCTACGCGCTGATTCAGGGCTATGATTATTTGCATCTCTACCGTGAACGCGGCGCAACACTCCAAGTGGCGGGCGCTGACCAGTGGGGCAATAGCATCACGGGTGTGTCGCTGATACGACGGCTCGAGAGTGCGGAAGCTCATGTCTTCACGACGCCACTTATCATTAACAAAGCAACGGGTGTGAAGTTCGGCAAAAGCGAGGCAGGTGCGGTGTGGCTTGACCCTGCAAAAACGAGTCCATACAAGTTCTATCAGTTCTGGTTGAACACAGACGATGACACTGCGGAAGATTTGATAAAGATATACACGCTACTTGATCGTGACACGGTGACGAGCCTGATCGAGCGCCACGCGCAAAACCCTGGTGCTCGTGAGCTGCAGCGTACTCTTGCCCGCGAAGTGACCCGCATTGTGCATGGCGGTGATCGGCTGACATCGGTTGAGCGTGTAACTGAAGTACTGTTCGGGCGCCGGGATTTCCATGAGCTTAGTGAGAA
>DBNP01000039.1:2382-9388 GCA_002299795.1 Candidatus Saccharibacteria bacterium UBA669
GGTCAAAAAATACACGAAGATACTGAAATAACAGATATGAGTTTAGTCAAAAAAGGTAAAAATACCTTTGTACTAGTCCGCTCGTAGCGATAAACGGCGTATACTGGGTGTATGAAGAAAATTATTGCATTTGATGTTGATGACACGCTTGTAAAGTCAAAAAACCCACTTACACCCGAAATGGTTAGCTTACTTTCAGAGCTAATGAAATCATACGAAGTCGCCATTATTTCTGGTAGTCGTTTCGAGGTATTTGAAGAAAATATCATTGCACCGCTACGCGAGAAGCCACGCGAGCTTCTTGAGCGAATGCACATTTTGCCGACGTGCGGAACTCGCTACTACACCTATGACCACGAGGTAGACACCTGGGATATTATGTATGCCGAGGATTTCACTGAGGAGCAGAAACAGAAAATTGTCGAAGTGTCTGAGCGTCTGACGAAGGAGTCGGGGCTGTGGCCGGCGCATCCTCATGGTGAGGTGATTGAAGACCGCCTGAGCCAGATCGCGATTAGTATGCTCGGCCAGAAGGCGCCTGCCGAGGAAAAGTATGAGTGGTACGCCGCGCATAACGAGGATGCAATACAGCTACGGAACAAAATTGCGGCAGAACTGCCCGAGTTTGAGGTGCGCAACGGTGGTACGACCACGATTGACATAACGCCAATTGGCGTCGACAAGGCCTACGGTATGCAGAAACTGATTGAAGCGCTTGATGTGACCAAAGAAGAGGTGCTATTTGTCGGTGATCGCCTAGAGAAGGGTGGCAACGACTACCCAGTGAAGGCTATGGGTGTCGACTGTATTGACGTTGATGGCTGGCAAACGACACCGTATGTTGTGCGTGGTATTTTGGGTGTTACCGACTAAGAGCGGACGAGGTGGTGCAGTCGCGTGATTTAACGTAAACTATTAGTAGTGAACCTGTCGACTAAACTAGAGCAAATCAAGGGAGTAGGGCCCAAAACTGCCGAGCAGCTGCGTCTTGCCGGGCTGTTGACGGTGGGCGATTTACTCACGTTTTTGCCACGTCGCCACGAAGACTATACCGGCGTTGTTGCAATTGTCGATATCCAGCCTGGCAAAGCGACCATCAAAGCGCGCTGTGAAAAAGTGCAAACGCGCATGGTGCGGCGTGGACTCAAGCTTACCAGCGCAGTGCTGAGTGATGAAACCGGCAAGCTCAACGCCGTGTGGTTCAACCAGCCCTACCGTACGCAGCAACTTGCCGCGACAGATGAGGAATTCTATTTTAGTGGTGAATTTGAATATAACTACGGGCGATACCAGCTGACCAATCCAAGCGCTGAAAAAGCGACTGAGCTTCCGGTTCAGGCAGAGCGCCTCGTGCCCGTCTACCGCGCTATCCATGGTCTGAAGAGCCAGGTGGTTCGCAAGGTTTTGACCGAGCTACGGCCGCTTATGGGCATGTTGCCCGAGACGCTACCTGAATCGATTGTGAAAGAGGAGCATCTGATGAGCCGCGCTGATGCGATCAGTACGATGCATTTTCCGGTGCGCATCGAAGATGTTGCGGCTGCGCGGGAGCGGTTGGCGTTTGAGGAATTATTTGAGCTGCTACTCGCGAGCCAGCTCAACAAGCTGGAAAATCAAAAACTCGCTGGCTATCACATGCCGTTTGAAGTTGACACGGTCAAAGCATTTGTCGCGCAGCTGCCATTTCAGCTGACGGCGGCACAAAAGCGTGCAGCATGGGATATTTTGCAGGATTTTGAAAAATCAACGCCGATGAATCGATTACTACAGGGCGATGTCGGAAGCGGCAAGACGGTCGTAGCCGGCCTAGCGGCGCGGCAGGCGGTGAGTCATGGCTATCAAACTGCTCTGATGGCGCCCACAGAGATACTCGCCATTCAGCATGCCGCGACACTTGAGGGCCTACTGGCACCGTTCGGCATCACAGTTGGCCTGCTGATTGGGAGCGTGAAGGGCAAGGCACGCCAGACTTTGTATGAACAAATCAGTGATGGCGCGGTCGACGTGGTGGTGGGTACGCACGCGCTCATACAGGACACGGTGACATTTAAGCAGCTCGGGTTCGTTGTGATTGACGAGCAGCACCGATTTGGCGTGGCTCAGCGTCAGAAGCTACTCAGTAAATCTGGCACATTGCCGCACCTGCTAGCAATGACGGCGACGCCGATCCCGCGCAGCCTGGCGCTCACGGTGTACGGTGAGCTTGATGTGTCGGTGCTTGGCGAGCGTCCGGCGAATCGGCTACCGATCATCACGAAAATCATCTCGCCGGTGAGTGCGCACACGATTTATGCCCATTGCGATCAAGAAATTGCTAAAGGTCGGCAGGTGTACGTGGTGTGTAGTTTGATCGACGACAACCCGGACAACGATATCAAAAGCGTGCAGGCTGAGTACAAACGGCTCAAAAATAGCATATTTGGTCATCGGCAGATCGGACTTCTGCACGGCAAGATGAAGCCGAGCGAAAAAGATCAAGTGATGCGTGACTTCAAGGCGCAAAAGTACGACATTCTTGTCAGCACGACAGTGGTCGAGGTGGGGGTAGATGTGCCCAATGCGACTGTGATGATCATTGAAAACGCCGATCAGTTTGGCCTGAGCCAGCTGCACCAGCTGCGTGGGCGGGTGGGGCGCAGTGAGCACCAGAGCTATTGCTATTTAATGATGAGTTCCACAAACAAGCCGTCGCAGCGGCTACGCGAGATTGAGAAGAGTAATGATGGGTTCTACCTAGCTGAGGTGGATATGCAGCTACGCGGGCCAGGGGAGATCTACGGGAAAGCACAGCATGGTGCGCTGAATCTTCAGATTGCAACACTCGGCGACACGCAGCTGATCGCGCGTGCGCAAAAGGCCGCTAAGCGATGTACGGATACAGGAATGGACCTCGAGGCATTGCCAGACCTTGCGCACCGCGTACAGTACTACCAGCGACTCACGACGCTAAACTAGCCCAAAAAAGCAAACAGCCCCCGGTGACCCGGAGGCTGCATGCCTACAACGGGGTCGGGGGCTACCAGTTTCGGACTTCGATAGCGAGTCCGAAAATCGTCTGTAAGTCATGGAACATGACGTAGACCTTCGCACCGTCACGAGTCTTAATCTCGTAGACGGTGTGGTTGTCGGGACGGTTGCCAGCCTCCTTGGCCAGCGCGTCCTCCAGCACCGTGTCGCGTTGTGTCGTGAGGAACCTCTCCCGAACCGTTGCGGTTCGGTAGGGGTGAAACACGACCTGTCCGAATAGCCGAGGCTCGTACACCTTGTCTCCTATCTAGCGGAAAGAACGGTCATTATATATTATATCAAAAATATCTACATTTGTCAATATGTTTACGTATATAGCCGGATTTGTTGCTATACTGGATAGGATGTATTCTGGCACAACATTTCGAAAGCAATCGGGCGGATTTATTGGTGTGCACCAAAAGATCGATCGAGTGGCCCGTCGTTACCTGCGCACCATACCTGGTGTTGGGCCGGGTTTTCCAGAGATTAAAGACATATTGCACTTTGAAGGCAACAACGGCCCCGACGGCATCAAGCGCAAAAGCCCCAGCCAGGACGAGCCATGGCACTATATCGACCCCACGCGCTCAGATGACCATGCGCTTGCTGGCATGATTCTTGACCATCAGCATAATCTTGTCGATGCGCTACGCACTGGCAATTACTACCGTGCTTCGTTTGAGGCCGCCTGGATAGCGCACGCGATCGTCGACGGTCTCACGCCGGCGCATCACTACCCACTGAGCGACAAGATAGAAGAGCTGTGGGGCAAGCCCAAGGAAGAGCGACTATCGATCAAAGAGAAAAACTATATCAAGGGCGAAAGCGCGCGGGATACGCTGGGTAAAAACTGGCAGTACTGGGGCGCGAAGGGTGTGTTTGTGACGCATGTCATGTTTGAACTTGGGGTGGCGACAAGCATCAAAACCACGCGGTTTCGTAGCAGTACGATGTCGCTACAATGGTTGCGATATGCTGATGAGGCGGGCCTAGAGAGGGTGTTCCTGGATGCTGTTGAGCACGTGTACGCACTCGACATGTACCATACGTATTGGCAGCAGGGCTGGACGGCGAAGCTGGCTCGCCAGACTCGTGTGCAGCTAATACCAGAGATTATTCGCGTAGTGACCTATGCTTGGTATGCAGCATACAAAGAGGCTGGCCTGTAATGAATGTGCGGATTATTGCTGGTATATATGGTGGGCGCAAAATTGACGCGCCTGACAACACACGAACGCACCCAATGGGTGAACGTATTCGAAATGCACTGTTCAATAGCCTCGGCACATCAGTAGAGGGCGCGGCGGTACTTGACGCCTTTGCAGGCACCGGAGCAATCGGGCTCGAAGCCATTAGCCGCGGCGCGGCGCATTGCACGTTCGTTGAACGTGACAAAATCGCACAAAAAGTTTTGGCCAAAAATGTTGCATTGCTAGGAGCGGAAACGCAGTGCAAAATAGTACGCACATCTATAAATACTTGGGTCGATCAAAATGACGACGCCAGCTATGACATCATATTTGCCGACCCGCCATACCACGATCTGCAGTTATCCACAGTTAGCAAACTTTTTGGGCTTCTCAAACCGAATGGGCTTATGGTATTATCCCATACAGGAAGAGGTGAGGGACCAAATCTGCTAAACGGAATTGTTGTGGTGGACAATCGTAGTTATGGATCTGCATACCTCACCTTCTTCCGCCGAGAGGCTTAGTATCCGACCTCGTATGTAGGTCTTTTTTTATTGCCTATGTTTGTACGCTCGGAGGAAGCTTGCTTTACTAGTACTTGTGACTAATAGAGATATCATGAGACCACTTAGCAAAATTGCTCAGCCGCTCAAAAACGGCCTGCTTGCTACCCATGAGGCATGGCCGTCATATTCTCCCGAGCAACAGGGCGCGATCGTGGCGGCAAATGTCGTGACCGCTGGTCGTCTTGTTTTGCGTGCTGGTATAGAGGCGCAGTTTTTAAGTGGCAACCTGACCAGAGGGCAGTATGTCACCGCAAATAGTATCGCCGATATGCTCGACAAACTTGATGGGCATATTATCCGTAGTAATGATGCGGCCAACGAATGGGGCAAGGTATTTGACCCCTATGTCGACAAAGTAGACTTTTTCGGACAGGAATTGCTCCGTACCTGTAGGGGTGAGATTTTGCCTGCAACATTTTTGATACGATTTTTGCGCGATGTCGCGTCAACACAGCTGCGGACTAATGCAGCTGAGGATGGCACAAAAAACCCGGCGGCCAATAAATGGGGCCAAGTTTCAACAACGGTGCGCTCAGTGTCGCTGCGTGTGAATGACCTATTCCCACACTCTAGAGGTGCACGCGTAGCAGAGCATCTAGCGACCGCCGCACTGCTTGCATCTCTTGGCCGCAATTGGGCTGAATACAAGGCATAGCACCTGCAAAGTGCCGGGTCGCGACAAAAATGAGTGACCGATTCGCTGTCTACAGCTCATCAGCACGACTATTGTTATTCGTGGTCGGTCAAGGGGACTCTGTGAACTTGTTAGCCCACAGAGTCCCCGGTTCATTCACTCCTCGATGTCGCCGAGCTTCATCAGCTCGAGGTTCGTGCAGTCAAACTGCACGAATTGGGTGATTGGTTCACCCTGGTACCAGCGGCTGAGGTGTCGGCACATGACGCCGGCCATCACCGTTGCCGGGTACACGATGACACGCATCGTGCAATTCCCGGTCTGGGACGCCTCCTCGTCGCTGAAGAGCCACCTGGATTCGTACCAGTTGGCGTCCAGGGGGTCAACTGCGCAAATTTGCGCGACTTCACTGTCCAGTCGGCCATCGAGATACAGCTCGACTTCTGGAGAAGCCTGAACAGCTGCCCAGATGGCACGGCGTGACGACATGGAGTCGACAGCGCCAATGATGATGGATCCCTCGATCACATCATCCGCCGTGAAGCGACGCTGCCGAAGCAGTACCTTCTCTGCGCCGTACTCGAACAGCACGTCGGCGAGGGCCTCGACCTTTGGTCGGAAGAGGTCACTGTGCCGGTATGCCTTCTGGCTTGCGAGGTTGCGCATCTCGACGACATCATCGTCATAAAGCACGAATCTCTTGAAGCCCATGGTGATGAGCTCGAAGGCGACGTTGCTACCGATACCGCCGCAACCAACAATGGTGACGGCGGTGTCGATCTTTGAAGGATCGAACCAGCCGGTCTGGTCAGACCAGTCGACTTCCACGTCGTGGACAGCTGTAACGCAGCTGCCATCAGGCGTGTCAGTCTTTGTTATTGTGAACAAGGGATACTCCTTCAGTATGTACGGGTGTCGTCGTCCTCATCATCGCCGAACGGCGATGATGGAATGGCGGTCATGGGCTGGGGGGGTGGCGGAAACGCATGACACTTCTTCGCGATCTCCTCCTGGTAGGGAGCGAGGTCGATGGCTTCAACCTCATCGAGCACTGCAAGTAGCAGCTGCGTACCCATTCGAATGGGCCGGTACAGCTCCATGTTGGCGGTGGCTTGGCCGCGGTTGTTGACAACCATGAAGAACATGGCGTCGAGAGCCGTGGATGCGCTAAGCACCTGATGAGCGTTGAGGTCAGTGCTCGAGAACGCTGCACTTCCGCCAACGTGGCTATGCCACAAAAGGCGATAAATGCCGGCTTCCTCAAACTCCTCCTCGCGGTCCATGACTTCAGTCTCGCCAATAGCATCAGGCTGGGCTGCGCCCGGCGCGACGAGTTGCGAGGTGATGAAAACGCTTCCCGGGATGACCTCAAAGTAGTCAGGCCCGTACTTTCGCACAAATGCGAAGCCGCACACCTCCCTCTTGTCGGCTGCCGTTGCGTATCTGATGATCGTGTCAAAATCGGCACGATCAATGGACAACTGTGGGGCGGTGGATGTTCCTTGTGGTCTACTGAGGACCGTGCTGTGAAGGGTCATGAGGCTCTCTCCGATCAAATCGAGTGTGGAAATGAACGATGGTTACACGAAGGTAACCCTCACCTAAAT
>DBNP01000034.1:0-938 GCA_002299795.1 Candidatus Saccharibacteria bacterium UBA669
ATGTACGATGAGTCACTCGATGATATTGTTACTCAGTATCTTGTGCAATGTGTCCCAGAGTTCACCGAGAACATCAGCATGATGCGAACTAGTCGCACTGATGATGCGCAGCGCGAGATTAAGAGTAGACAACTCAGGCTGATAGCCGATACGCGACAAATGATTGCTGCTATTTATCATCTCCCACAGCAATCAGAATTTGAAGAAGCAAAAGAGAATATTTTTAACCAACTCGAGACAACCAGCGGCGAGTCTCCCCTGGGAATCACTGCACTCGCCTCATTGGGTATTATCGCAACCAGCAAGGATGGTAGCTGTTACCGCTATCCGTATGGTCTCTTTCCAAGCGAGATTGATACTGCCTGGGGTCGCTACTTAAGCGCAGCAGAAGACCATGAAAAATATGCTACGTGCTTGAGAAAAGGAGCCGGCGAAGACTTGCAGCAGCTCGTCGTTGAGAAAGATCGGCTGCGTCGAGACAGCCACAATACGGTGGCCACTCTCATACGAGACATCCTCGACCTCGGTAGTCTCGATGATGCTCGAGGGCTTGTGACGCAAATGCGTGACCACACTATTGTAGCTTCTGACAAAGACACAGCGACTCACCGCCCAAATCATCTTGCACCGGGCATGACTATTGTCCGCGCAATGCATCATCATCTTCTTCCAGATTTCGATTCCCTCCCGGATCCAGAGCGATATCATCACTAGCATATAAGCACCAACATGATCGAAACAAAAACCCCAAAACCAGCAGAACAAGAACAAACAAAAAGGCCATCTTACCTCGATGCGTCTCGTACGATCTCGACTCTCGTTGCAAGTGCCTCATTTCAGCACCTCAGAGGTACCGGGGTATCAGTAGAGTCTTCCCTATTCAAATCCGCTGCCCGCCAGGCCGATCAGTATGAGCGCACTGGCGGTGATGCTGATTC
>DBNP01000034.1:967-2694 GCA_002299795.1 Candidatus Saccharibacteria bacterium UBA669
GCCGCCAAGCTCCGTAAAATCGCATTCAATCATACTGTACAAGACATGCTGATGCACGATCCAACGATCGAATTCGACGAACTAACCAATTTTCTCAGCACTATGCATGGGGTGCTCAATCGCCATCGCTGGGACGATGATCATGAAGCGTGGTCTACTGAAGCAGCCTGGTTTCGTCAGGAAATTGTCAAAACCATCCATGGCATGCAGCAAGAAATTTTTGGCGAACAAATCGCCAGCGCCATTGCTGGCGTACAGGTGGAGCGCCCTAGTGACCCACGTGAAGACCTGCGCGGCATTGACCGCTGGGTGACGATGGACGGTGTACGATTCCCTGTCGACTTCAAAGCCAGCTATGCCACCGCTCGCCATGCACGTAGCAAAAGCCACACACCAGAGCAAGTTGTCTACACTGGCGTCGAGGGCCCTCGTTTTCAAAAGCAGCTCCGTCTCGATGCCCGGGACATCGCCCTGCGCATAGAGCAGATGAAGCGCAGCCTAGAGCTTGCCAAGCAGGCATATCTGCGCCGAAACCAGTCGCTTGGATACATCGCTGCCACGTACAGTCAGTAGCTTCGGGTATTGACTTTTTGTACGGTTTATGCTTAAATGCTTACATAGTATTACACAAATAAAAAGGACCATTCAAATGTCAGAAACACTACCATCACCAGAAGAACCACCTATCTACCGCGGGGCAGCGGAGTTGCATCCAGGGGTTCAAGAAGAGATGGCCAAAAGGCGCGCTGAAATTGCCCGTTTGGCCGCAATGATTGACGAAGAAGTTGCTACCACGGGTAGCCCAGACGTTGCTGTGCCGACAGTCGACCCACGACCAACCGTCGCCGAGCAGGTAGCCGCACTCGATGCCGCTGACGCTAAACAGGTGCCCGACGTCTCAAATATGCCCGATGAAGACATCTGGAAAGCGCTGGGCGTGCCCGATGGCGAAGCCTAAATCCTACGAAGTACCAAGAGAGACCACGACGGCACCAAAGGTCGTCACCGCTCTTGATGGTAGGCCTTTTGAGTCTATTCGAAAGGGCGCGAAACGCCATGCCGCCAAGAAAGCTGTTGGCGAAGTGCTCGAGAAGAATCCGTGGGATGATACGCACCAAGACCCTGAAGCACAGCGTCATCAAGCCCATGTCGTGGCAAACTCACGCCGGCGTACAAAGCCGACACGAGCAGCCGCAGAGCATAGAGCATTCAACGACCAGTAGCCACACCCTGAGCAAATGCCCCTACCAGGGCATTTTTGGTATACAGATAGCCATAGTACAATAGAGAGCATGAAGATGCGCTTTGCAACCACCGACGAGGTAGCTCACTGGGATGAGATTGTGCCGCAAAACCCTGATAGCGGCAACGTTTTGCAGGGATATATATTTACCGATCTCAAACGGGCCAGCGGGTGGACAATCCGCCATATTCTCTGTGACACCGCCGCAATGACCGTCATGGAGAAGCGCATTCCCCTGCTCGGCAGGCTATGGTATCTCCCCAAAGGCCCTGGCATTGCGACCACCGAGCAGCTAGCGGCAGTTGTTGACGAGCTGGCGACATTTGCAAGAGCACACGGGATCTTCACCGTGAAGATTGAGCCGGAGCTGCCACTAGATACTGATCTATCGTCACTAGGACTCGTGAAAACCCGTCCGATTCAATACAATAGCTCGACGGTTGTTGTTGATCTACATGACGACCTGGAGGCAATCATGGCGCGC
>DBNP01000047.1 GCA_002299795.1 Candidatus Saccharibacteria bacterium UBA669
GCTACTAATGGCGAGCGCACGATTCTTAACCACCGCGGTAAGGCTTTTGGCCGAACCGGCCGCCACGACTTTGACCTACAGGCGATTAAAAAGTATGATTGGCTCTATCCAACAAGTCTTGGTGATGGCGGGCTGCCCCTTCTTCACGAGATCGTGTCGACAGCCGCAGAACATAACGTAAAAGTGATGCTGAACCCAGCCGGGCCAGAGCTTGCAGATCCTGCGAAGCTAAAAACAATCCTTGAGGATGTCGACGTACTTTGCTGCAACAAGGAAGAAATGGCAATGCTTGTTGCTGGGGCGACTTGTGAGGAGCTTGCTCTCCACGCGCTCAACTATGTGCCAGTTGCAATCGTCAGCGATGGCCCAAATGGTGTTGTCGCAACCGATGGCAAGACGATTGTGCGTGCTGGGATGTACGAGGATGTGCCGGTGATGGATCGTACTGGTGCGGGTGACGCATTTGCCAGCGGCTTCCTGAGCCAGTGGAGCCAAGGAAAAAGCCTGAAAGAGTCGATACTATTTGCAAGTGCCAATAGTACGAGCGTTGTAACTAAAATTGGTGCGAAAGCGGGTATTCTGCACAAGGGCGTGCGTTTGCACGAAATGCCGATCCATGAACGCCCCGTCAATGCACGGGAGGTGATACATGGCTAAATATCTTCAGCAACTACTCGGTGCGCAGGAGCCGATGTTTAGTACAACAATCCGTCAGCTCGAAAAAATGGTCGGGCACAAGAGTGTTGATGTCCGCTATATTGCCGATATCACCGCAAGGGCTCACCAGGTGATGCGCCAGATTGGTCTTGATGTTGCCGACACGACCGAGCATGAACTGTATAGTGCGTTGAATGCCAATGCACACAACCATGAACTGTTCTTGAACACAGACGACGTTGGTCTTGTGATTCATGGCCAGACTGTGTCGCTGAATCTAGAAGATATTCAAGAAAATGCTACCCGTACCTTTGAGCACCGCATGACTGAGCATATGAAGTGCCAGCTCAAGCATGGGCTGACTTCGCGCTACGTTGCGGCAGATGGCGATGACGAGGTGACGATTGAGGAGTTGGTGGCCCAGGCCGGCCTCAGCGTGTGTGATATGACTGAATATCACGAGCACAAGCAGCACGGGATGCCATCGTCACAATCGAACCCGCCGTCGATTCTGTGTATCGGAGATATTTTCACCGATGCATTTATTAAGCTCAGCCCTGACGTAGCGAAGGTGAGCAAGGACGGCGCCGGGCAGTCATGGCTTAATATTCCATTTGGCGGACGTCCACCGTACGAAGAGGTTGAGATAGTACAGTCGGTTGGTCCATCGCCCAATGCAGCTGTGTCGTGCGCACGGCTCGGTCTGAAAAGTAGCCTGATGAGCTGGCTGGGTACTGACAAGGCGGGTGCGGATTCGCTAGCCTACCTTTCTCAGCAGCACGTCGATACGCGGCTGGTGGCGCAGAAAAGGGGCGCACTGTCGAACTACTACTATGTACTGCGGCTTGGTGCGGAGCGCACAATTCTGACAAAGGATGAAGACTATGACTATAAGTGGCATGCGCCGAGTCAGGTACCAGACTGGGTGTATATTGCGAGTATTAGCGGTGAATCATGGGGCCTACATGAAGCGCTACTCGAATATTTACTTGAAAATCCGACCATAAAGTTTGTAATTCAGCCCGGTACATTCCACTTTGAGTGGGGCGCTAAAAAAATGGCAGCATTATACAAACGGGCCGAGATGGTGATTCTCAACCGAGAAGAGGCAATGATGATTACTGGCAAAGGCCACGAGTCGGTCGCCGAGCTTGCCGCTGCGCTGCATGGGTTGGGCCCCCGAAACGTAGTAATTACTGACGGTCCAGACGGTTCGTACGCATCGTTTGATGGTAGGTTACTCAAAATGCCAAACTATCCAGATCCTGCACCGCCATACGACCGGACTGGTGCGGGTGACGCATTCGCGAGCACTATCGTTGCAGCTCTGGCACTTGGTAATAGTTTTGAAACCGCTCTGCTATGGGCACCTATCAACAGTATGAGTGTTGTGCAAAAACTGGGTGCACAGGCGGGATTGATAGACGTGAAGTCGATTGAAACATATATAAAGCAAGCCCCTGAGTGGTATAGGCCGGAGGAAGTGAAAGAATGAGATATCAGATTTGTGTGTCGGGCGCTGCGGCCGGCGAGACCGTAGAGGATTCACATGGACAGGCATTTGCACTTGGTGTAGAGATAGCCCGAGCGGGCAAGACTCTGCTTACAGGCGCGACAGTGGGATTGCCACACTACGCGGCCATGGGCTTCAAAAGTATCAAAAATCCTAAAGGGTCGTCGATTGGGTTTAGCCCAGCAAGCTCATTCCGCGAGCATGTCAGCACCTACCGTTTGCCTACGATTGAATTCGACTACATCAACTTTACGGGCATGGAATATGTCGGACGAGACGTACACCTAGTGCGTAGCAGTGACGCTGTGATTACAGTCGGTGGCAGGATGGGAAGCCTGCATGAAATGGCGACTGCACTTGAGAGTCGCAAGGTGTGCGGCGTGCTACTTGGCAGTGGTGGTTTGGCCGACTATGCCGCAACGCTTCTCAAGCATATTGAGGCACCGGGTGGAAAAGATGTCATATATGATACCGATCCTAAAAAGCTTGTCGCCAAGGTTGTCGAGGCACTTGATAAAAAGTATGCCGACTTTCATGATCCATCCGTCGCCCACGAATCTGCTACGCAGGCGGAAGTGAAGAAAACAAGTCGTCGAGGCTAGTACCGGTAGCGTATAATAAAGAGGTGGATACATTTCGTCTCTCATCAACCTACCAACCTACTGGTGATCAGCCACGTGCGATTGGCCAGCTTCTTGATGGCCTAG
>DBNP01000036.1 GCA_002299795.1 Candidatus Saccharibacteria bacterium UBA669
GCATTCATTCAGCCCGGCTCATCAATCAAACCATTTGTCTACGCACAGCTATTCCAAAACCAAGGCGAGGGTAAGCCGAACTACGGAAGCGGCTCAGTACTCGCAGACACCGCAACAACATTTGAAGGTAACTACAAGCCGCTCAACGCCGACGGAGGCTACAAAGGCAACATCAACCTCCGCAAGGCACTCGACATGTCGCGCAACATCCCCGCCATTAAAGCGATGGCGGTCGTCGGCAAAGAGGCAGCCTGGAAAACAATCCGCGACCTTGGCAATACATATTATTGTACCCAAGGAGCAGATGCACAGGCGGGACTATCTAGTGCAATTGGCGGATGCGGAACACGCATGATCGACCATACGAATGCACTTGCTTCGCTTGGTCGCATGGGCGTCTATATGCCTACCAGCACAATCCTTGAAGTACGCAGCAGCTCCGGCGAGGTACTCAAAAAGTATAAAAGCGAGACCAAGCAAGTGATCGATCCTCAGGCAGCCTATGTTGTGAGCGACATCCTCGGTGATGGGAATTCACGGAATCTACTATTCGGACGCACGATCATTCCTATCAGTGAGTCGGCTGGATTTAAAATTGCTATCAAAACTGGTACATCGGACAAGGATCGTAAGCCAAAAGACATTTGGACCGTCGGCTACACACCACAAATTGCTATGAGTGTATGGCTCGGCAACCCGGACACTTCACCGCTTGCCAACGGTAACTCATCCATACCGGCTCGTGTCCTTGACCCTGTCATGGCCTATGCGCTACAGAAATATAAGAGTAATGGCGTCGACATGTCCTGGTTTGCAGCACCTGCCGGCATTCAGCGCATCGGCGGCGAAGTATTCCCGTCCTACTACAACAAATCAACTGGTATTACCAATGACAAGATGGTGTTTGACCGTGTCTCCAAGAAAAAAGCAACCAGCTGTACTCCAGAAGCAGCAAAGATTGAGGTCAATGTGACAAAAAGCAACGACCCCGTCACCAAGCAGGTGGTAGTGAGCGCACCTGATGGCTATGACGCAACCAAGGATGATGATGCGCATGCCTGCGGAGATCCACAACCGTCTGCTTCAATCACATCGGTTGATGCCAGAAGGCATACCGCGGTCGTCACGACCACATCGGGTGGTAAGTTCGCTCTTCAAAGCCTGAGTGTTACCTGTGGGAATACTGTTGTGTCAACACTGACGCCCGTGAGCGGAGATAATACCATTGATCTCTCACAGCTCCAGTCGTCATGTAGCCTTAGTGCAACGGTCACCGATGCAGGGTATTACGCCACATCCAGTGCGGCCGTTTCGTACGCACCAAGATAAACACTGACTACTGTGGTGATTTGTTCGCAAGCTCTACGAGATTCGCTTCATGATCAACACGGCCACCACGAGTACGCTGCCTGCTTCCACCACTAGCTCTCTGCTGGGGCGCGCGAGGCGCTTGACGAGTGCTAGTGCTAGATGATACCTGATCAGTATGATTATGGCTGTCTTGCTGCTTTGGCGCTTGTCGTGTGCGCCGTACGGGTGACGGCCGGTCCGTCGACTTATGGTGTGTATACTTCGCTCCAACAGAAGCTGGGAGTGGCCGTTGATCAGCTGGCTTGCCGGTTGATACCTTACGTGCAAACATCATTCTCCCGGCGGCCGTCTGAAGACTTCGGACAACTTCGACATGGACCTGCTGGCCAATCTGGCCGCTTGCTTGCTCAACAACAACCATAGTGCCGTCTGGAAGATAGCCAACGCCCTGATGCGAGTCTTGCCCCTTCTGTACGAGATCTATGAGCATCTGCTCACCCGGTAGATAGCTCATGCGCATACTCTGCGCAAGCTCATTGATATTGAGCACGCGAATGCCCTCAACCACCGCAACCTTGTTGAGATTGAAATCAATCGTGCAGATTGATGCGCCGTGCTGCTTGGCGAGCGCGAGCAATCGCTCATCAACACCCTCGTCAGCCTTGCTGCCGTCTTGTAGTAGTTCAACCTCTACCCCAGGCATGCGCTGCAGTTCGGTTACTACGTCGAGCCCGGCGCGAGCTCGTGCTCGTTTGTCAGCATCGGCATTGTCAGCCAAAAACTGCAGTTCGCCGACGACGCTTCGAGGAATCACTAGTGTGCCACCAATAAAACCAGTTGCGGCAATAGAGGTAATACGACCATCCATGAGCACTGATGTATCGACCAGCACGGAGTGTGCTTTTAGTTTACTGTGTTGCTTTGGCAGTTTTGCCAATAAAAACGTTACCTCGCCAAGAATCAACAATGTGACAGCGAGCAACGCAAGATCTTTTGTTTCCATAAAATAATTTTCCTTTGACTAGCTTTTTAGATAGTCGATTAGCGCGTGGCGAAGATCGCTCACGCCTTTAATAAATGTGTCTTTGCTTTGTTTGGGCGCAATCGCTTTGGTGAAGCCGAGTTTTTTGGCTTCTGCAATACGTCGATCGACATGGGTGACGCTTCGGATTTCACCACCGAGGCCAACCTCACCGAATACTACCAGTCCATCGTCCATACGCTTACCTGCTGCGGCGCTGGCGATTGCCATTGCTACCGCCAAATCTGCGGCGGGATCTTGTAGCCTGAGACCACCGACTACGTTGATATAAATATCTTTATCAGATAAATTCAGTTTCGTGCGTTTTTCTAGCACAGCGATCAGTAGATTGAGACGATTGATATCAAATCCACTAGCCGTTCTCTTAGGATACCCGAAATTGGTCGAATTGACAAGTGCCTGGATTTCTACCAAAATAGGTCTATTGCCTTCAAGTGTCGCGAGCACCACCGACCCATCACTGTTGTGACGCTCAGCTAGCAGTGCAGCCGATGGATTTTCAACCACTTGCAGTCCGTTGTCTGACATCTCAAATATTGCCGCCTCACTCGTGCTGCCATAGCGATTCTTGATGGCTCGAACGACCTTGAATCCCCCGTAGCGGTCACCCTCGAATTGCAGCACAACGTCGACAAGATGTTCGAGCACCTTCGGGCCCGCAATCGAACCCTCCTTGGTGACATGGCCCACCAGAATTACTGCGGCGTCAGCACTTTTGGCCGCGCGTATGATAACATTTGCCGAGTTTGTAATCTGACTCACTGTTCCTGGTGCGCTCGTAATCTCGTCAAGTGAGAGCGTTTGAATACTATCGATAATAACAAGCTTGTACGTACCACTACGGATTGTAGCCGCAATATCGTCGGCACTCGTACTTGCGATAAATGCCAGATCATCCCCACTGTCAGCGCCCAGCCTCGCGGCACGAAGCTTCACCTGGCCAGCAGACTCCTCGCCACTTGCGTACAACACAGGCTGTGATGCTGCGATTGCGCTTGTTACCTGTAGTAGAAGGGTGCTTTTGCCGATACCCGGCTGACCAGCCAGTAGCACTACTCCACCGGGTAGTATGCCGCCGCCAAGAACCATGTCGAGATCAGCAATTCCCGTACTCATCCGTTTCAATTCGTCGCCAGCTCGTATCAAACCGATTGACTGTGGCTTCAGTATCTTGCCACTATGTGCTCCTCGCGCCACCGCTGAATTCCCAGATGATTGAGCAGCTTGCTCAACCAACGAGTTCCATTCGCCGCAATTATCACATTTCCCAACCCATTTTGGGTACGACGCACCACACGATTGACACACAAACTGCGAACGAGACTTTGCCACCTACAGACCAGACGTCGCGTTTGCGCCGTTAATGCTACTATTGAGCTCATCAGCCCTCGTGGCGAGCGCGTTAAGCTCTTTGACGATGTTATTGTATTCCGCGACGCGCGCATTAATCGCTGCTCGTCTCTGATTTACCGCATCAAGTCGGGCGATAAGCGCACTCCGCGCCACGTTGAACCCGCTCTGGGTTGTGAATCCGTGGCTATTTGCCCGTTCGTTGAAGGATGCAATATCAAGCTCAAGCTGCTGCCTATCTGCCTCGTATTGCACCAAATCATCGTCAATTGGACCACGCAGTGCTTTCAGCTGCGCCTGAAGCTCAGCCGACTGCTTGGCGATACCGTCAAACACTGTGTTGTACTTTGCGTTCAGCGCCACGACGCTAGCACGATCGTTGAAGTACTGCGCATAGTAGGCTTCGAGCTTTGGGCTGAGCTTTGCGACAGTGGTACCAAGAATCGAATGGAGTTCGTTGACCTCCATTCCTGGTTCGGCTTTGGTGTAGTATGCCATAATCTGCTTCAAAGACGCATCGTTCTTGTGTACTTCATACTCTGCGTTAATCAGCCCGTCAACGTAGCTGCGCTCAAAAAAATTCAGTCGATCATATGCGGCGTGCAGCATCTCATGCGCAGCAGTTACATCAAGCGTACCGTCTAGCTCTTTGTTGTTGATATCAAATAGATAAATGTGTCGTTGATAATAGCAGCCCAGTATAGCCGTCGTGCGCTCCTCGGTATCGCAATTGCTGTTAAACTGTGCCTTTTGCTGGACCTGTGGGTTACTCGCGTAGAACAGGTCTGCGCCAAGATTGGTCATATTCAGACGATCGTGTATCGCTATGGTCTGGCTCGTCGGCTGGTACACACGGGCCATGACCATGTCAACCGCACGCTGGCCATATAGTACAAGTGTAGCGCTCAGTAGCAATACCACTCCTGATAGAATCAGTGTTTTTCGGATTGGATGACTAGTTGCTGACTGCTGATTCGGTTCGTTGTTCAAGATAGAGCGCCCCCTTGTGTACACCTATTTCTAGTATAGCGCCTTTTGGATATTTTGATTCCAGAATTCCTTCAGCGATCATGTGCTCGAGCTCATCCTCGATCACTCGTCTGAGCGCCCTGGCACCAAATTTAACACTATAGCCTTTGTTAATGAGGTATGATTTTGCCCCCGCGGTCACCCTCACGCCAAGTCCCTGACGCACGAGGCGAGTACGGATATCGGCAATCAGCAAATCAAAGATTTTTCCTACCTCGGTGCGCGTCAATGAACGGAAGGTCACAATACTATCAAATAGGTTGATTAGCTCTGGTCGCATAAACTTATCAAGAGCCTCTCGGGCAAACGCTGCATTGCGATCGTGTTGATCATCAAGAGATTTTGCCGATGCTTTGCCCTGAAACCCAAGCGATGTTTCTTTGGTCATTTTGTCTGCGCCGAGGTTACTAGTCAGAATAATGATGGTGTTGCGAAAACTCACTATCCGGCCCCTCGCGTCAGTCAGCTGTCCATCTTCGAGTAGCTGGAGAAGTAGCTGAAACACATCTGGATGCGCCTTCTCAATTTCGTCAAACAATACGACACTATACGGCTGGCGGCGCACCTTGTCAGTTAGCTTACCGCCGTCTTCATAGCCCACATACCCTGCCGGCGCACCTAGCAGACGACTCGTTGTATGTCGTTCGCCAAACTCACTCATATCAATCTTAATCAGGGCATCCTCGCTACCAAACACTTCGCGCGCCAGCACCCGTGCCAGCTCAGTCTTACCAACGCCGGTTGGCCCCATGAACACAAAGCTACCGATCGGCCGCTTTTGGCTCGCAACACCGCTACGACTGCGACGAATTGCTCGAGCGACCTGCTGCACCGCCTCCTTTTGGCCAATAATGTATTTGCCAAGGTGCGACTCCAGGCTACGAAGCAGTCTTGCTTCACTCGTTTGCACTTTTTCCACCGGCACATGTGTCATCACCGC
>DBNP01000049.1:0-4231 GCA_002299795.1 Candidatus Saccharibacteria bacterium UBA669
CAATAGAACCTCATGAATGTTGCAATCCAGGGCCAAGCTGGTTCTTTCCACGAGCAAATAGCTAAGCAGTGGTATGGCGATAGCGTGACAATCGTCCCTGTACTAATTTTCGCGATGCCTTCGAGGCGAGCGAGGCCGACGCGCTGTCACTACGATAAAAAAATCGCTCAATGCCGAAAATGGCTCTTAAAACACCTACCAAACGCGGAGTTAGTCGAGCTTTTTGACACCGCAGAAGCAGTCGAGTTTATCAGAAAAGAACAAGCTCAGCACATGGCAGCGATCGCGGGTGCTCAAGCAGCAACACTGCTTGGTGAATATGTTGCAGATAACAGATCTCGTATGCTATTTATTGACACGGCGCATCCAGGTGAGTAAGCCCTCGGCCAGCTTCATAGCATCAGCCTGTTTACTTCGTAGCGTCGATNNAGCAAGCGTGCTTGCTACTCCGAAGTATATCGGATCAACGATAATACCATTCTTTACTCCATCTTGATCAAAAGCACCACCGTCCATGAGAGAGTATTCAACTGTTGTCACTGGCTTTCCATCGATTACGGTATTCCTTACGATTACACTACTCGTAATATCGACAAGTGTGTTATCAGCTGGATTTTCTTTATAAATATGGAGTGATGACTCATCTTGTATATAATCCCCCAGGGTGATCGTGAACGGCGCAACGCCGCCAGGCACCATGCAGTTAATAGAGAAGGCAACGCCCCCCAGTAGAGAGATTCTTGTATCCGGCACCACAAGTCCCGATGCCCCCACAGAGGTTACTGAACCACTGTCAATAGTGTAGCAAGTTGACGAAGTGACCGAGAGTTTTGTATTGGCGATTGTGCTCTGGACGTTACCCGAAGATGGTAGCGTGCCGATATCAAAATTCGTAGTAATAGACCCCTGCGTAGCCGCAAGATAAATATTCCCTATCTCCTCAGAGAGTATAACCTTACTCCCGTCACTCGTCATTGCGGCCGCATTCCAGTATCGCATGTCGTTTGCGGTTTGCTGAGTCCAGGTCGCGCCGCTGTCATTTGAGGTATACATATAGCCACCAGTATCGAGCGCTATTTGCTTGGTGCCGTCACTGTTCGCTGTAACATACCACCAGTTTTTTGGTCCAGTAGTACTGGAGCGATTCACCCACGTTGCAGCTCGATCTGAACTGGTAAAAATACCTCCCTGGTAGACCGATGCGGTAATTGTATTACCGTCAGCACTCATCGCAAGTGATGACCACATATTAAGACCATTGTCTGTTTGCTGCGTCCAGGTAGCACCAGCATCAGTAGAGATATAAACATAGTCATTAATCGCCGCTGCACCAAGAACCGTGCCGTCCGCATTTGAAGCAACGGACCACCATACCTGAGAACCGGCATCGGTATGTTCCGTCCACGTCGCGCCGCTGTCAGTTGAAGTGTAGATATAGCCACCGTAGTCAGCAGCGATAAGCTTTGTGCCGTCAGCACTCGATGCAAGAGTGCGCCAACTTCTCATACCAGCAGCGGTCTGTTCTACCCAAGTCACACCACTATCTGTTGATGTGTAGATATAGCCACCATACGCGGCGGCGGCAAGCTTCGCACCATCAGTACTTGAGCTAATAGTGCGCCAGCTACGTGATCCTGAACTTCCTTGTTGAGTCCACGTCGCGCCGCTGTCAGTTGAGGTGTGGATATAGCCGTCATACATAATCACAGCTAGCTTTGTACCATCACTGCTTGATGCGACCCCATCCCAGGTACTACTAATGCCACCCGCAACCGTCGCTTGTCGTAGTACATAGTAATCAGGCGTAGCAAACGCTACTGTGCCGCTACAAAGAGCAATGCTAACACACAACAACATGAGTTGACCTACACGCTTGGTGTGTATAAACATACCAACAAATGGATTAGCCACACGTATCATTTCAAAACTACCCTCCATTATCAACAATTTATTTGTTCTTGTTTGCTCGCACCAAACTAGGTATATTCTACCATTAGTGTTATTGGATAACAACTAATTCACTACGCTTCGTAGTCGTGTGATGGATCCATGGGATCATTGTCTAGATCAGCCATGCTGCTAATAAGTACCTCTCGTGGTCGCGCACCGTCGGCCGGGCCGATGATTCCCTGCTCTTCCATTTCCTCGATAATGCGTGCGGCACGGGCATAGCCAACGCGCAGTTTACGCTGCAAGAGCGAAGTTGAGGCCTTGCGGCTTTGGATAACTACTGCTACTGCGTCGCGGAACATGTCATCACCACCCTCGTGATCAAAATCCATCACTACACCGCCCTTACCGTTCAGGTGCACCGGCTGGCTAATAATTTCGTCATTATACTGTGGCGCACTCTGCATGCGCAGGTGATCAGTCACCTTATTAACCTCTTCATCCATCACCCAAGCACCCTGGATACGCTTTGGTTTCGGCATCGACGCGGTTTTCATCAGCATATCACCCTGGCCAAGTAGCTTTTCGGCGCCAATTTGATCAAGGATGGTGCGGCTATCAACCTGGCTTGCCACAGTAAAGGCGATGCGGGCTGGAATATTTGCCTTGATAAGACCGGTGATCACATCGACACTCGGACGCTGGGTGGCGAGAACAAGGTGGATGCCCACTGCTCGGGCTTTTTGTGCGATACGCACCACCAATGCCTCGACATCGCGCGCAGCCACCATCATCAGATCAGCAAGCTCGTCAATCACGATGACAACATATGGCATCGTACCTTCGTCGACTTCTTGCATATTACCGTCTTCATCCTCGACACTCACATGACCACCACGCTTTTTAATCTTGTCGTTGTAGCTCTTGATATCACGCACTTTTTCTTCAGCAAGGAGTGTGTAGCGACGCTCCATTTCGTTCACTGCCCACTTGAGCGCGCTGATGGTTTTTTCTGGCTCAACAATTACTGGGGTCAGTAGGTGTGGAATCTCGCTGTAGGGCGCCATTTCAACCTGCTTTGGATCGACGAGGATCAGCTTCATGTCACTCGGGCTATTGCGGTACAGCAGGCTGGTGAGCAGCGTATTAATCATGACAGACTTACCACTACCCGTCTGACCAGCAATCAGCAGGTGGGGCATCTTGTTTAGTTCGCCCACCACCGGCGCACCTGATATATCTTTACCGATAGCAAATCCTAGTGGCTCGTTGGCCTTAATCCATTCGCTACTCTCGAGAATACCGCGGATACGGACATCGGCTGCTTTCTTGTTTGGCACCTCAATGCCCACGGCCTTTTGGCCAGGAATCGGCGCTTCCATGCGAAGGCTGCTCGCCGCAAGATTGAGCGCGATGTTGGTTTCAAGTGCGGTGATACGGCTCAGTTTAATACCAGCCGGCGGTTTGAGCATATACTGAGTGACTTTCGGACCGATATTGGCGCCTTCCATTTCAACATCGATGCTAAATTCACGCAGCGTGTTCTGAATGATATGTGCGTTTTGCTGAATATCACCAGCGTCAGCAGGACTTTGCCTTTTCTCAAGCAGCTCAACACTCGGTGCGCGCCAATTTGGATCACTCACCGCTAGCATTGCTGCCTTTTCCTCGGCTTCTTTGTCTGGCTTGACGCTATTTTTGAGACTGGCGAGCCGTGCCTTTTTCTGATCCTCAGGGGTAAGCATAGGAACACCGGCGTTGAGCTTGAAATCTGCCATCGGGCTATTTGCTTTTACATCAGCCTCGGCAGCCTTGCGCATCACCGCTACATTGGTATCGTCCTCACTGCTGCGCCTAAACAGGCTTGCAATCGCAGCAAGCACGTCGCCCACTGCTTTTTGCATCACAAAGAGCGCGGTAATGAGGATGAGGAGCAAATAGACAAACGCGGCAACAGGGGTATTGACAAGTGACAACATGCCACTATTCACCGTATCCCCGATCACACCACCGGTACTTGCCTGCCCATCCTGACGCATGAGCCCGAAGAGCGCTGCAAACCACACGACGAGTAGCAGTGCTGCAAACTTCATGACAGTCGGCAGCTTGTTGTTCTCGACACGAAATACTGCAATCGCCACATACACACTAATAACCGGCAGCACGTAAGTCGCGTAGCCGATCGTACGGAGCGATACGTCTCGCACCCAGTCAAAGGCTGGCCCACTGGCACCGAACCAAGAAATAACTAGCAGGATGGAAAAAGCAATCAATAGCACGGCGAGCGACTGCGACCAAAAACCGGTCGGCAGCGTATGCTGCGGCGCTTCTGACTTCTTGC
>DBNP01000049.1:4277-4644 GCA_002299795.1 Candidatus Saccharibacteria bacterium UBA669
ATATCCTACGTCCTTACTGGTAGCCAGGAGGTTCCAGGGTTGGAGTGGTCGTACCGCGTTATCAAAAGGTTATTCGAATACTCGAAGAAATAAGTGTATATACAAGAAATCCGAAAATTGTGATTAGACTTATATAGATCAATAACGTCGCATTTTTTTTTGTAATCAGTCTAATGTCAATGACCATCAAAGCTAGTAGTGTTACGAGGTAGAGGCCATTAAGATTGTCTTGGATACCCTCGGCCCGGGAGCCTATGTAATCAATCCCGATAAATCCAAACAACGCTATCAAGACGCTAGCCACCGCGATACCGTTGACCTTTCTATTTGCTACTGGTTCTTTCTTACTCACACCCTACTCCTTCTG
>DBNP01000005.1 GCA_002299795.1 Candidatus Saccharibacteria bacterium UBA669
CTACGGGAATTTACTTGGCTGGGGTGGAGGGATTTGAACCCCCGAATGCATGGACCAAAACCATGTGCCTTACCACTTGGCGACACCCCACTGCGATATGTGGATATATCTACTATAGCGCACTATCGGCACACGATAGTATAGCATAATTCACACCACTTGCACCCTGCTCGCTCATGGCATATGCTAGAGCTACTATATAAGGAGACTGGCAATGGCAAAACGAGTACATGAACGTACCACGCAAAAAACTGGCAACATACTGCGAACCATCCTGATATGGACCGGTGGCCTGCTGGCTGCTGCGGCCGGCACATGCCTGCTGAGCGGGTTGGTA
The DNA here is from genome assembly GCA_002299795.1 of Candidatus Saccharibacteria bacterium UBA669. Classification (GTDB taxonomy): domain Bacteria; phylum Patescibacteriota; class Saccharimonadia; order Saccharimonadales; family Saccharimonadaceae; genus Saccharimonas. The sequence goes on from DBNP01000005.1 coordinate 338, forward strand.
TCAGAAAAGGTTGCACTATACATGCTCGTGGCCACAGCGGTGGTCTATGGATTCGTCCTGCTAGATTTTGATGTCGATGACGACGACTAGTCGTAAACAACAGATCATCGCTCGTATCCGTCAGTGGCCAGGCGGTGTCATGCTGTCATTTATCGTGCGTCAAGCGTGGGCGGCGCTGTTTGGTGGCTTGCTGCTCATTGCGATTGTTGTTACGAGCTACGTCGAGTTGCCTTGGCTGTCGCGCTACGACTGGCTATTTGTTATTGCGGTGCTGATCCAGCTTGCGATGCTGGCGTTTCGTCTTGAGCGCCCCCGTGAAGTACTAATCATTCTCATATTTCACCTCGTCGGCCTCGCTATGGAGCTATTTAAAACCAGCCATTCGATTCAGTCATGGACGTACCCTGAGGAAAATATTATCCGGCTCGGCACGGTGCCGCTGTTTAGTGGATTTATGTATGCGGCGGTGGGTAGCTATATTGCCCGGGCGTGGCGCGTATTAAATCTACGCTTTACGCACTATCCGCCTAGGCGATGGACGATACTGCTGGCTGTGTTAATCTATGGCAATTTCTTTACGCACCACTACCTGCCCGATATCAGAGTATTGCTATTCATTGGTGCCGCACTCCTCTACTGGCGTACGCGTGTGTACTTTACGCTGAATCTTCGCGAGCATCATATGCCGCTGCTTGTCGGATTCACTCTCATTGCATCCGTGATATGGGTTGCGGAGAACGTTGGCACCTACACAAAAGCTTGGCTGTACCCGACACAGGCGACGACATGGGAGATGGTGGGCATCAGCAAGCTCGGCGCATGGTTCTTGCTCATGATCATTAGTTTCATTATGATTGAGCTGATGAACTATTTGCGTACTCGACGATAATATTTTACATATACTGTCGTGATGCGTACAATAGGTAGCAAGCTAAACCGACGGAGGACATATGCGGCATACTGGCGAATCAATTATTACGCGTGAATTAGATCGACGCGAACGTGAAGAAGGCGTACGGCGGCCGATAATTGTTCTGGGCGGCATGGGTGTCGATATTTCGAGCAAACGGCTCGCTGGCGCGGTGGCGTCGAGTGGTGAGTTCGCAACTTTGTCAGAAACTGGTGGTGCAATCCGCATCGCGAGGGTGTTGCAAGATGGTGACCCGGACGGTCACGTACGTGAATCACTGCAATCATTTCCCAACCAGGAAATGGTAGCGTATGCGCTAGGTAAGTTCTACCAAGAGTCTGGCAGGCTGGAGAAGCTGCGAAAAAAAGCTGGCAAACTCTATCGTCCTGTTCCAAAATATGAAATTGAGAATCGAGCCGATCCCCGCGTGGGCGTTCCGCTGGTCGAGATGTTGACTGTACTTGATGCGTTTGAGCAGGTCGTAACCGCGCGACGCCTAGCAGGTGGAAGAGGCTTTATTGGTATGAATGGCCTTGGAAAAATTCCACTACCTACAGCTGCCGCGCTCTATGGCGCGATGCTGGGCGGGGCGGACTATACGGCACGTGGTGCCGGTGCCAAGGCTGACATTCCTGCGGTGATTGATACGCTTTATGCGGGTAATCCGCTTGATTACTCCATTGCCGTTGATTACGTGCCGGCTGGCAGCAGGTGGCAGCATGCAGCGGTACATTTCGATCCAGCGCCATATGGCGGTACGCCCGCTTCAAAACCAGAGTTTTGGGCAATTGCAGGCACGGTGGCAGGCGCGCGGCACTATATCGATAACGGGGCGGCCGCAATTGTGGATGAGCGTCGAATTGCTGGTGGACACAATATGCCAGATGGTATTCCAGAGGATCCCTACGAGGCATTTCTCGAACTCGGAGTGCCCGTGGTGCTCGCAGGTGGTGCGGCTCGTGCCTATGCCGACGTAGAACGTGTGGGTGGTGCGGGTGTGCAAATCGGGAGTTTGTTCGCAGTTGCTCAGGAGTCCGGCATGTCGCCACTGGAGCGCGGCAAGGTGGTGATGAGCGCGCTACTCGGCAAGCTGCGAGTTCATAGTAATAAAGGCGTTTCACCCACCGGCTATCCATTTGAGGTGGCGGAGGTTGATGGCACCCTTTCCGACCCAGATGTCTACCAGGCGCGAACGAGGGTGTGTGATTTGAGCGTGCTACGCACGCCATACGTCAATGCTGACGGTGATATCGGCTGGCGTTGCCCTGCAGATGATAGTGATAAAATGTCTGGACGTTTCCGTGGTCCGTTTGCAGCGAAAAAGATTGGTGAGGCTGCCTGTCTATGTAATGGTTTGTTCGCAAGCGCCGGTATGCCGCAGATTGATCTGACGCGCGGCACCAAGGAGCCAAGTATCATTACGCTTGGGGAGAACGCTGGTAATGATATCCGCGGTGTCGTTGCCCAGTTTGGTCGTCCAATCACGGCACAAAAAGTGATTGATTATGTGCGCTTACCGAATGCCTAAACCGTAGTACGATAGATTGACATGCGTCGGCACCCCAACTACTATAGGCATATGCGATTTAGTATTGTGCCGAGTGTGTTTAGCTATAAAAAGAAGTATCTGAAATCCGATATCATCGCGGCACTTGTGGTGACCGCCATTGCGATTCCTGAGTCATTGGCGTTTGCGGTTATTGTCGGGCTTCCACCGGTGACAGGCCTCTATAGTGCGCTGTTTGCACCAATCGTATTTGGGCTGCTTGCAAGCACGCGGCGACTGGTTATCGGCGCTGATTCGGCAACGGCAGCGTTGATTGCTGGTGGTGCGGTGCTAGTGGCGCAGGCGGGTACGGTAGAGTACGCTGGCGCGGTGGCACTACTGGGTATTTTGACAGCGCTGATACTGTTTGTCATGGCAGCTTTCAAGCTTGGTTTTCTGGCCGATCTGATATCGAGACCAGTGATGGTGGGGTTCCTGGCGGGCGTTGGCGTGCAGCTGATTATTACGAAATTGCCAGAAATGCTAGGAATTGCAGCGCACGGCAATCTCTGGGCGCATCTCTCAGCTGTTTTTTCTGGGATTGGATCAGTCAACGGTATGGCTGTCACGATATCAGTGCTAGTGGTGGGTATCATTCTCATTACTCGGAGTACGCGCTTGCCGGGTGAGCTGATGGGTCTCGTGCTGGCGGGCGTTTTTGTATGGGTCTTTCAGGCCGAACAGTATGGAGTGAAGCTGGTCGGTGCGCTACCGCACGGACTACCACCGATTGGTGGGATGGCATTGCAGTTTGGTGATATTTTGACATTGCTGCCGGCTGCTCTGTCGATCGCGCTGGTGGTGTTGGCGCAGAGTTCGTCGGTGATACGTAGTCTTGCGGGCGAACACGACGATAAAGTCAGGCTCAACCAAGATCTTTTCGCGCTCGGTTCGGCTAATATCGTGTCGGCGCTGACACGTGGCTTTGCGGTCAACGGTAGCCCACCGCGCAGTGTTGCGAGTGATCTCGCTGGCGGGCACACGCAGCTGGTGAATATTCTCATGGGAGCGACTGTCGGCCTACTTTTGCTGTTTGGAGGCGGTCTATTCCGCTATGTGCCAAGCGCCGCACTGGCGGCAATTGTGTGCGTGATTGGCGTCTATCTTATTCGTTTTCGGGAGCTACGATACATCTGGACCGCGCATCGTCTGGAATTTGTTGTCGCCATGGTTGCCCTTGTTGTGACGGCACTATTCGGGGTGCTTCAGGGTATTCTGATCGCCGTGATCGTTTCGCTTATGGAGCGATTGAGCCGCCAGTATCACCCGCGTGACGAGGTGCTGCTGCGAGATGGGCAGCTTTCTGAGTGGGCCAAGGAGCGTATTACTCACCACGATCAGCACGATGCACATCCAAAGGGCCTGCTCGTCTATAGCTTTGAGAATTCACTATTTTTCGAAAACATCATATATTTTTCAGAGCGGCTGCGCCAGGCGATCGATGCCGCTAAAGACCCTGTGCACTACGTGGTTATTGATGCGGGTGCGATCGACAGTATCGACTACACTGCCGTTGAGCATATGAAGCAGCTCTATCGTCAGCTTAGTGCCGACGGTATTAAGCTTGGGTTTGCGCATGTTTCGCCAAACTTGTATGAGCAGTTTGACGAATATGGCATGACAGACCTTATGGGTAACGAAAACATTTTTTCTACTCTCAACGCGGCGATACGCGCACACCCGATGGAGCACCATTCTGTTGTTGAACGAGTGAAGAAGCTTAAACTGCCGGCCGATGAGTACGTGGTCATCGGTGGCGCAGTGCTTGATGCGCTGCATCTTAGGAATACGTCTGATATCGACCTTGTGGTGAGTGACCAAGTGTACCGAGAATATCGAGATACGCGCCATTGGAGTGAGTATGTTCAGGACAACGGAAAACGTATTTTGTCCCGCGATGGCTACAACTTAATGCATACCTGGCTTGGTCGTTCCTTGCGTAGTCTATCTCACGGCGCACAGATGATCGATGGCGTACGGTTTATGTCACTTGAGAAACTTATCGAACACAAGCGTCACCTATCAAGGCGAAAAGACATGTCAGATATTACGCTGCTGCGCGACTACCTGCGCACGCATCGGTAGTCATCGAGGCTCGGCCTGATAGCCTTTATTGAAGAAAGCGCGACCGATCCATTTGTGTAGCTCAACGACTGCAATCAGAACAGTGATTGATACGAGTGAGATATATGCAAGGTCGCCGACCGCAATAGGTGCGGCGCTTAACATAGCTTGCAGCGGCCCAAACACGGCTAGGGTCTGTAGCACTATGGCAATAGCGAGACCGATGTAGAACGGTAGGTTTGGCTTGGCAAGTCGACGCCATAGCGGCTCGTAATCGCTCCGCATACATAGTGCGCTCGCCCATTGCATGGCGACCAGCGAGCAGAAGGCCACGGTGCGCGCGTAGTCGTGACCATAGGCGGCGTTGTAGCTAGCATAGAGAGAAAGTGTAATGGCTGCCATTGTGCCCGCAAGGATGACGATACGAGATATCATGAACCTGCTAAGAAGCGGTGCGTCGGAGGCCTGTGGTGGTCGATTCATATTGCGCTTCTCTCCTGGTTCAAGGCCCAGAGGAATAACCATCGCGGAGTCGGTCACAAGATTGATCCATAGAATTTGAACTGGCAGGAGCGGTAGCGGTAGCCCGATGACCAATGAGCCAATAGACACGAGCACCTCGCCAAGACTAGTGGAAAGGAGGTATACGAGCATGCGCTTGATATTGGCATAGATGGTGCGCCCTTCATGGATCGCCGATATAATGGAGCGGAAATTATTATCAAGCAAAATGATATCTCCGGCATCTTTGGCGATCTGCGCGCCGGTCCCCATTGCGATACCGACATGCGCGTTGGTGAGGGCCGGTACGTCATTTACCCCATCGCCTGTCATGGCAGTGATGTTGTGTCGTTTGAGAATAGCAAGAATGCGGTGTTTGTGCTCGGGTATGACGCGTGAAAAAACACGTGCGGTGACGAGCTCTTCCTCTAGTTTATCGTCTGTCATATGCGACATACGACGACTATCAAACACTTCCTCGCGTCTTGTCACAAGACCGATCTGCTTGCCGATATGGTAGGCTGTCTCAAAATGGTCACCGGTGATCATGCGCACAGTGATGCCGGCTCGCTGTGCTGTTCTGATGGCGGCACGTGCCTCTGGGCGCAAAATGTCGGCAATCGCAACGAGACCATCAAACTCAAATCGCTCTCCTTTTGGTAGTAGTTCGAGCGACTCAATTTCTTTAGGGAGTGTCGTGTGTGCGAGTGCGACAACCCGGTATCCGAGCCCGGTCATATGATGGAGCCTCGCATGGGCTTGCTCGCGTTCATTCTCTGTCAGATCACTTCGCTGAATGACCTGTTCGGGGGAGCCCTTGATGTATAGCTCGAGCGTATGACCGTGGTGATAGAGCGCTCCACTCATCGCGAGTGCCTGTGTAAATTGATAGGCATGAATTTCCGGATGCGATACTACTTCGTGATGAGCAGCGGCATATTCTCCAAACGCAGTATCCAACGGGTCGTGGGCTTTGGTCTCCGTGCGCAGCCCAAGAGTGGCGCGGGACATTGTGTGTAGCGCGGCAGCTTGATTTGCGTGAGGATGCCACACTTCTTGGACGGATAGTTTGTTTTTGGTGAGTGTGCCAGTTTTGTCTGTGGCAATCGTGGTGACTGTGCCGACTGACTCGATTGCGCTCATCGTACGCACCAGCGCTCGACGAGCTGCCATGCGCCGCATACCGAGCACCAATACCACAGAAATGGCAATTGGCAGTCCCTCGGGTACCGCACTGACACTGAGTGCAATGACGAAGCGCAGCGCATCCGCCAGTTCAATGCCACGGTAGATCGACAGTCCAAATGCGACAATTGCTAGGGCAACGACAACGGCGATGATCGAGCTAATCAAACGATCAATCTTTTTCTGCACAGGGCTAGCCTCGACCGCCTCAGCCGACAATTCTGCCAGCCTACCAAATTCGGTGTTATTGCCAGTGAGGGTGACAATGGCCTGCGCGGTGCCTCCGATGATAAATGAACCCTGAAAAACCATATTTGACTGCTCGTATATCTCTTTGTCTGCTGCAAGTGTATCGATATTTTTTGTGATAGCAAGTGACTCGCCGGTCAGCTGTGACTCATCAACGCGCAGTGACTGCACTTGAACCAGTCGCGCATCGGCGGGCACTTTATCTCCTTCTTCGAGCAGTATGATGTCACCCGGCACAAGCGCTATTGCATCAATTTCAGTTACAATACCCTTCCTATACACTCGGACGACTAGTTTTGTATGAGCCTGGAGCGAGCGGAGGATTCTCTCGGTAGAAAACCGCTGCACGTAATAGATACCAGCGCTAATACTGATAATAATGAGGATGATAACCGCATCAAAAACTGCTTGATAAAAAAAGCTGATGATGACTGCGAGGAACAGTACGCCCATAAATACCGAGCGAAACGGCTCAATTATCTTACGCCATAGCGGCTCACCATGTACGGTAATGACATTGGGCCCATAGTGAGCAAGGCGCTCTTGCGCCTCGGTGTCAGACAGCCCAATATTGGTCGAATCGAGCTCAGCGAACACTTTGTCGACCGACTTTGTATAGAAAAGCATTAGCTGTATTATATCATCTGAATCCTACAAACATAACCGGGTTGCGTCTCGATATCGATTCCTATACACTATAAGCATGTCTACAAAAGCTCAAAAATCGAAGCCGTCTGTCACAAAAAAGATTCGAATAGCGAAAAAACCTACCGCAAAGCCGCGTCCATCGCAAAAGGTCGACTACTATCCGAATCGAATGACGGTTGCCGTATCGGCACTTGCCGGCACGATACTTGTGCTACTCGCTATCATCGCAGTCCTTGGTTCTCGCTAAATCAGATAACGTGAGGTATAATACGCCACATGAAAGTACGCATTGAAATAGATACGAAAACATTTGTTCGCTTTTGGCTAGTGGTTATTGGGTTCGCATTCGTGATTTTGGCACTCTACAGCGCAAGAACCGCACTGACTATTATCGGTGTTGCCTTCTTCTTGGCGCTTGCACTCAACGGTCCCGTGAGTCGCCTTGCAAAAGTACTACCAGACCGGAGTCGCACGCTGAGTACCGCGATTGCGTTTACGGTGGTTGTGGCGATACTGGCCGCTGTGGTATTCCTCGTGGTACCGCCAATCGTACAGCAAACGGCCAAATTTATTGACTCGGCACCGGGGCTACTGCGAAGTATGTCCGAGCAATGGCAGGGCCTTGGTAGCCTGATTGAGAAGTACCACATTCAGCCACAGGTAGACCAAGCCGTGAAGTCACTGCAGGCTGACTCAACACGCTGGGCCGCTGGGTTTGGAAAAAACTTCATATCAGGCATTGGTTCTGCGATGTCGATGTTTGCCGCTGCACTACTTGTTCTCGTGCTCACTTTCCTGATGCTCGTCGAAGGCCCGGGCTGGCTACAAAGAATATGGGGCATCTACCGTGATGAGCGTAAAATGAAGTATCACAAACACCTTGTGAATCGCATGCATAGCGTCGTGTCTGGCTACGTCACAGGACAGCTGACCGTGACGGGCATAGGTGCCGCGTGCGCAGGAGCGATGGTGTTTATTCTCAGTCTATTTTTCCCAGAAGTGCCGGCCAACCTTGCACTACCTACGATCGCTATTACCTTCACGCTTGCACTTATCCCAATGTTCGGCGCAACGATTGCCGGTGTGATTGTGTCGCTCCTGCTTGTGCTCAATAGTCTACCTGCAGGTATTATCTTTGCCGTGTATTTCATGATTTATCAGCAGGTTGAGAATAACTTTATATCACCGACTATCCAGGCTCGTCGGATTGAGCTGTCGCCGCTCGCCGTGCTTGTTGCGGTGACGGTTGGACTATATGTGTTTGGTATCGCTGGTGGAATCATTAGTATTCCGGTTGCCGGATGCCTCAAGGTACTGGTAGAGGAATACTTTGAGAATAATCACAAAGAACGAGTCGAGCAAGACAAGCCACTCACCAAGCTTGTAAAGAAGCTTACTGGCGAAGAAGCCTAGTTGGTATACGACCAGATAGTGCCAGACGCAGTATCGCGCACCGTGATGCCCTGTGCCGCGAGAACATCGCGAAGCTTGTCTGACTTTGCCCAGTCTTTGGCGTCGCGAGCACGCTGTCGCTCCAAAATTACTCGCTTGGCATCATCGCTAATATCGGGCGTATGGGCGAGAAGTTGTAGCCCTAGATAACTATCAATAGCTTCGAGGAAACGCACGAGTCCATGCTGATGGATACTCTCAAGGGGTATCGCATCAAGACGAGCAAATGATTCATCAATGATCTTGAGCGCCTCAGGTGTATTAAGATTGTTCATCAACGCCTCATGCATCGCATCGCTGCTTGTCGTGAAGGACGCGGCATCGTCATCGTCTGACTTCGACGCATCGCTAGCGCTGCCATCGTGTGTTTGATGGCGTAGTGCGGCGTAGTTACGCCAGTTTGCTAAGCGCCGCGCCGCTGCAGTTAGGTTGTCGAAAGTAAAATTACCTTCATTGGTGTACTGACTTTGCAGAATAAACATACGCAGATCCATCGGCCCGAAGCCACGCTGTGCGAGGTCTTGGAGTGTGTAGCCATTGCCGAGGCTCTTACTCACCTTGCCGCCGTCGATTTTGAGGTGGTTATTGTGCACCCAGTAGCGGGCAAATTGCTGTCCGCTCGCGGCCTCACTTTGCGCAATTTCATTGGTATGGTGAACGGGAATGTGATCAATGCCTCCTGTATGGATATCGATAGTCGGTCCAAGAATACTCATGGCCATAGCTGAGCATTCCAGGTGCCAGCCAGGAAATCCCATGACGGCACTGTTGCTGCCCTCGTCAGCAGTCACTGGTAGTTCTAGCAGGTCACCTGGTGTCTCCCACTGCATGTCACGAGTCTCGCCGTCTGGGGTAAATTTCCAAAGCGCAAAGTCCCACGGCTGACGCTTTTCGGCGTCTTCTTCAACGCGGGCACCTGCTTTCTGTGCCTCGAGATCAAGGTGGGCGAAGTCGGCATAGCTTGGAAATTTGCTTGTATCAAAGTAGATGCCACCAGTTCTTTGGTATGTGTAGCCTTTTTCTTTTAGTATACGAACAAGGTCGAGTTGCTGTGGAATAAAATCAGTCGCCTTGACGACGTGCTCTGGCACAATCATGCCAAGTTTTTCCATGCCGTTCATGAAATCTTCAGCGTAAAATTCAGCAATTTCCCATGCTGTCTTTCCCTCGCGTCTGGCGCCTTTTTCCAGCTTGTCTTCCCCTTCGTCCGCGTCGCTCACGAGGTGGCCTACGTCGGTGATATTCATGACTCGCTCAACGGTATGGTCGCTTGCGAGCAGTGCGCGCACCAAAATATCCCAGTAGACAAATGATGTCCAGTTGCCAACATGTGGATGGTCGTAGACCGTTGGGCCGCAGGTATAGAGTGTGATCTTGCTGTCCGCAGTCGGTGCAACGTCCTCAATCTTTCGAGTCAGTGTGTTATACAGACGTAGTGCCATGATGTACCTTTAGTGCTTTATCAGTTGCCTCGAGTAGTTCGCGCAGTGCGGTCTCGTAATCGTCGTGAATTTTGAATCCAGCAGCATAGCTATGTCCACCGCCGCCAAAAAATCCGGCAATTTCGCTAGCAGTCGGCGTATTGCAGCGCAGCTTGCCTGTCAGTTTGCCATCGGGATATGTTTTGATGGCACAGGCAACTTCGACACCCTCGACAAGCCGCATTTCATCGAGCACTAGTACGCTCGGGTTGTAGCGGTCGGAGTACTCGGCGATATCTTCCCATGGAATGTGAACTGTGGCGAGCTTGCCATCAAGATGGTACTCGATGCGCTCAATCAGCCGCGCTTTGTAGGCTAGGATGTCGGCTGGCTTTTTCATAAATTCTCGGCGTCTCAGCTCGATCTCTGCTGGTACGGCGCCAGCCTTCACGAGGTCAGCGACGATTTGGTAGGTTGTTGCGGTTGTGGACTGTGTGGTCAGACCAAGAGTGTCGCTTGCAATCGAGATATACAGTTGCTCAGCAGCCGCAGCTGATACCTGCCAGTTGGCTACGCGGGCGAGCTCATAGATCACCTCGCCGGTTGATGCTGCCGTGGCGCTCATCACAAACTCGTGTGTAAATGACAGATCGTTCATGCTGGCGTCCTCGTCATTTTCGCCGTGGTGGTCGAGCACGACCACTGGGTGGCTCTCAAGAAAGTGGCGGACGCCTGGTGTTGCAAGCGCTTTTTCGACAAGCGCTTCGGCCGCGGTATCAACGATAATAGCCACGTCGGCATCGTAGGGAAAATCATTCACTACCCTATCGCCACCCTGTATGTAGCGGAGGTATTTCGGCATCGTAATGGCACAGTAGAGAGTGACTTTTTTATCCTGCTCGGCTAGTAATTCTTCAAGTGCCAGGGAGCTTGCCAGGCTATCGCCATCAGGATTTTCACCCTGAATGACGACGACATGCGTGGCCCTGGTAATGATTTCGAGTGCTTTTTCGTACATAAGCACTAGTATAGCATATCTGTTAGGCTTGACGAAATGAAGCAATAGGAGTCTAATATATTGTAGAGGGTAACGACCGAATCACGAGTTTGGATAGGAGCTGATGACAGGTGAGCTACTCATGACTCAGCGTGCTCGACGTACACGGGTTACGAGACCTGTTGTGAACCAAGCGCCTGGCTATAGCCGCGCCCGGTTCACCATCGAGAAGGCCTACGATGCGCTAGCCCTTGCGCCGTGGCGCGGAGTGGATCGACGGCGGTTCTATGCCGCACTGCGCAAAGCGCGCCTGGCCGACCAAGGCCATGAGCACGAGTACGGCTACGGCTCAGACCCGTTTCTGGGCGACCTGCTGTCGGACCTGGCGTACGAAAACGTTCGCATGTGGCTTCGCGCCGCGCCCTAACACCACCAGCCTCCTACCAAGGAGGCTTTTTCAATTGGCTACAGTGTGCGACGGCCTTCGAGCGCATGGCTCAGTGTGATCTGGTCGGCATACTCAAGGTCGACACCAACTGGTATGCCGCGTGCAAGTCGTGTCAGCTTGGTCGTCAGCTTGGCCTGCTCAATCTGACGCTGAATAAAGAGCGCGGTTGACTCGCCCTCAACGCTCGCATTGGTGGCAATAATAACCTCCGTCACTTCATCAGACCGTATACGCGCAATGAGCTCCGGGATATGGAGCTGTTCTGGGCCGACACCATCGATGGGGCTGATAGCGCCACCAAGCACGTGGTAAGTACCCGAGTATTGGCCGGTGCGTTCGAGCGCTACGATATCAAGCGGCTCTTCGACGACGGCGATCAGCTGCTTGTTGCGTGTGTTGTCGCTGTAAAGCGGAGACACGTCCATATCGGGATCGATAAGCGCGAATGTGACTGGGCAGACATGCACACCCTGGTGCAGGCTGGCAATCGCCTGGGCCAGCCCGCTCGCGGTTCGCTCCTCAGCACGCAGCAAGTAATACGCATAGCGCTCGGCGGTACGCGCTCCAACGCCAGGTAGCCGACCAAGCTCGTCAATAACAGCAAGCAAAGCTTTAGGAAGTAATTGATTCATGCAGTGAGAGAGGCTACGGGCTAGAAGCCGAGTTTGCCGAGTCCGCCCATGAGAGGCTTCATTTTTTCTGCAGCGATTTCCTGAGCCTTTGCCATGCCGTCGCGGATAGCGATTTCAAGCCAGTGCTCGAGCTCGTGAATATCCTCAAGGTCGACATATTGAGGGTCAATTTTTATACTCTTTACTTTGAGCTCACCAGTTATCTGCACGACGACTGCACCGTCCCCCGCCTCAACTTCAACGATTTCGTTGGCGAGCGCTTTTTGGGCTTTTCGTAGGTCGTTTAGCATTTTCATTTGATCAAGTGCCATTACACTATTCCTCCGTCATTACTACTCGTCATTATACGCTATGTTGCCGGTGTTTTATAGATATAAAAGCGATCACTATCGTTTGACATACGATTGGTAATGATTTGTGTGACCTCACCAGCTGGTTTCGATGAATGATAAAAATCGTGGCTCACAATGGTTAACTGCTTGCCGGGGCTATACGTCGTTGTGACAGTAAACCGTGTATCGTAGTAGGCCATCATGGCATAAAACGGTAGTTCTTTCGGAGTGACAACGAGTAGTGTAGTCTTGGCGCTTGGCTGGTTTTTCTCAAATATTTGTTGAAGCTGGCGCGTGTCGGTGCTGTAGTGCGAGAGAACCTGCCCGCTGTACAGGTAGTTGCCGGTAAACCTCACGACGCCCGAATACACAATACCGAGCACTATGGCCGAGAGTGGCAAGAGTCCGGCGATGCGCGCGTAGGGGTTGCGAGGGAAAAGCCGATACCAGTCGGTGATGAGCGTGGCGATACCAAGCGCAATCATCAGGCAGGCCAGCGGGAACAGGTTGTAGAGACGCTCTGGGTTGAGCAGCACGAGCGGTGCCATGACAAGTCCAAGCATCAGGGTGATATAGCTACGCGCCGTGTATTTGTAGGTGATGAGTTTATATACTCCGACGGCGATGAGCAGGAAGAGGCCGAGCGAGTATGCTGGCCGCATAACGTAGCTTGTCGGCTCTGCGGCAAATCCAAATAGGTTGAGCACGATTTCAGTTAGGTTTTTCATGAGATGAACTTCGCCGGTAGGAAGGCCGAGTAACGTGAGTAGCACTTTGCTATCGATGGTTGTGGCGTAAATAAGAGGCGTGAGTGATACGAGCGCTAGGCCAATGCCAATCCATAAGCGCGGGCGCGAAAAGCGGAGGATTGTATAGCGGATATGCGGATGAAAAAATGTGGTTGTTAGCACAGCGATAACCAAATAGATACCAAGAGGAGTATAGACCGCAGTCGCCATCAGCACGCCAGTAAGAACTTTCCATAGTGTACCGAATGCCTTGTTGCGCGTCACGTAGGTGGCGGCAAATAGCAGCCAGATCATGATGAAACTAAAGGCAATGTGCGAAGTACCATCCTGCAGCAGGAACAGGAACTGGCTTGAAGTTACTGCGGTGATGGTGGCAATAACCGCGACATTACGTCGAAACCAAGTGCGCACGAGTAGGAAGATGCCAATTGTCGTGAGTACGCCTAGTATGACCGATGGAAGCTTGATACCAAGTATCGTCACACCAAATACTGTCATAGTGGCACGCTGCAGAATATGATACGGCAAGTCAATGACCATGCGCGGTTCAAGCGCTTCGACTGACAGTGCGCCACTTTGTAGAGCAGCGTCAATCTCTCCCTGCCTTAGCGCACCGGGAACATGAAAGCTAACTAGGTAAAATATTGCGCTTACAGAAGCAATTAAAAAGACGTATCCAATGATATACCGCCAACGGTAGAGTGCATAATCAGTGACCTGCTTTAGCATAACTAGTAGATATTATACCATGCCGCTATCAAGCTCATGCCTATTATGATGCTCTACTCGCGTCGTTTGTCGAGTGACATAAACCGTAGTCGCTCAGGGTGGAAGTAGAGCTGCACTTTGCCGACGGGCCCGTTTCGGTGCTTGGCGATGATAAGATCAGTGATGTTCTGTACCTCTGGGTTGTCAGGCTCATAGTAGCCCGGTCGATAAATAAAGCTCACGATATCGGCATCCTGCTCGATGCTTCCTGATTCACGCAGGTCAGACAGCTGTGGAATCGGTGGGTTGCGACTCTCGACCAGACGGCTAAGCTGACTGAGCGCGATCAGTGGCACGTTGAGCTCGCGCGCAATGAGCTTGAGGCCACGGCTAATCTCGCTCACCTCCTGGACGCGGTTTCCCTTGTAGTCACCGGTTGATTGCATAAGCTGTAGGTAGTCAACGACAATCAGCCCAAGTGGCTGGTCGTGGGCAGCGCGGCGCGCTTTGGTGCGCATTTCCAGCACACTGAGGCCCGGCGTATCGTCGATAAAGATTGGTGCTTCGGCCATCTCCCCCATCGCTTCACTAATTTTGCTGAAATCATCATCACTTAGGTTGCCGGTACGAATATTCCAGCTATCAACCCCGCTGGCATCGGCTAGCATACGATCAATAAGCTGCTCTTTGCTCATCTCGAGGCTAAAAAACAGCACCGGTAGCTTGGCGATAGTCGCCACGTTGTATGCGAGGTTGGTTACGAGCGTGGTCTTACCCATCGCTGGGCGGGCGGCAAGGATAATAAGGTCACTGCGCTGCAAGCCAGCGGTCATGTTGTCGAGGTCTCGGTAGCCGGTGCGGATACCGCGCAGAGTGCCCTTGTTGCGATGGAGCTCTTCGATACGGTCAAAGCTCTCTGTCAAAATACTTTCAATACTGACAAGGTCTTGCTTGAGTGACTGATCACTGACGCTAAATAGCTCAGCCTCGGCCTTTTCGAGTAGCTCCTGAGTCGTAGTGTCTTCATCGAAGCCCATTTCACTAATCTCGGCGCTGGCGCGAATTAGCCGTCGACGCACGGCTTTTTGCTGAACCAGCTCGGCGTATGCTCGAGCGTTTGCGGCAGTCGGCACGTAGTTTGTTAGCTCGGTCAGGTAAGCGCTGCCACCAACTGTTTCAAGATCATCTTTCTTTTTCAGCTCCTCAGATAGCGTCAGTAGGTCAACCGGTTTGTGGCGCTCATATAGTCGCATCATTCCAGCAAAGATCAGTCCATGGCGTTTGTCATAAAAATCCTTTGCACTAACAAGTTCACTGGCATCGGCCAGCACTTCTTCGTCAATCAATACTGCGCCAAGCAGACTCATTTCGGCATCAAGTGACTGCGGAGGAATCTTGCCTGCGCTAACTTGCTTTTTCTCGGCCATTACAACGACACCTCTTCTCCACCACCCATAATATCAAGAACAGCCGCTGTTGTGCTATCGCTGGCCGGCTTTGGCTCGGCAAGCACCGTCACCTCAGTGTCATTGACGCCAAGTTGCTGCAGGCAAGAGGCTATACTGCTCATTGACTTTTCAAGCTGTTTTTTGGCAAATGGTTTGCCGGCATAGATGACCAAATGCCCCGGGCTGTAGTGATAGCCGCATTTAGACAGCATTGTGCTAGCCCCCATCGAATCAGCTTTGAGTGCTATCAAAAAATCTTGCCAAGGGAACTCGGCCTCCTCTTGTATCGGAGCGACTGGTGTGGGAACTGGCGGTACGGCGGGTGCTGCCTGAGCGGCCTTTGCTGGCTTGACGACGGGTGGTTTAGGCGCGGCAACGGGCTTACTGGCAGGCTGGGCTGCGGTGGGTGGTGGCGTCGACATACGACTGCCAAGTGCGGTTAAGAGTTTGATGTGCGGCCACGCACTTCGGGGTATTTCGAGTAGCCTATCAAGCAGCGGCAGTAGCTGTGGCTCTGTTGCAATGCGGGTGCGAATAGTGCGAATCAACTGCTCGGCAAGTGTTGCGGCGGGCGTACCGCGCTGCTCGTTGTCATCAATGAGCTGTACTAGCGTGGCGAGGTCATTGGCTTGATATGCATCAAGAATGCGCTCGACGGTATCGGTGTCGGCGAGCCCCAAGACTCGTTCGATCAGATCTGGGCTGATTGTATCATCACTAATGTTTTGCAGCTGGTCTAGCAGGCTAATGCTGTCGCGAAAACTGCCGCGTCCATGGTGTGCGATGAGCGCGAGCGATTCATCACTGATCGCGATATGCTCGGCGTCGGCAATGGTGCGTAGGTGACGCGCGGCATCTTGCTCAGTGATGGCGCGGAAGTTGAATCGCTGAACCCGGCTAATAATCGTGGGCGGCAGCTTGTCGACATCGGTTGTAGCTAGGATAAATACCACATGCTCGGGCGGCTCCTCGAGAGTTTTGAGCAGCGCGTTGAATGCTTGTTTGGACAGCATATGCACCTCGTCGATAATGTAGATTTTTTTGCGAGCACTCGTGGGCGCAATTTGCACCTTGTCGCGTAGGTCGCGAATGTCATCAACCCCGTTGTTGCTTGCCGCATCGATCTCAACGATATCAAGATGAATCGACTCGTCGGTATAGGGTAATTTGTTTATTTCGTGTGCCAATATGCGCGCAATGCTAGTCTTGCCAACACCGCGTGGGCCGGTCAGCAAGTAGGCATGTGCAACTTTGTCGGCGCTAATGGCTCGCTGCAGTAGATCGGTAATGTGTGACTGCCCGACGATCTCGTCGAGCGATTTACTCCGATATTTGCGGTATAGCGCCTGCCCCATTGCCCTCATTATATCGTTTTGCGCCGACAAATACTGTTGTCGAATTGGCTAAACAGTAAGCATTTTATATCACTAAGTTGCAGTATATGTAACTTTAATGTATGATACGAACAATATGTTTGAGTCACGAAAAGGTAAAAGAAAATTTGATGCATGCGCACTAAAACGTGTCGAGTATATTGAACAAGTAGGGGTCATTAGACAAGGAGTGAGAATAAGTATTCCGGTAAGCTCATTGCAAGTTGGAGAAGATGCCAATTCTAGCAAAGGCGTGAAACCCATACTTACCTGTCCCAAGCTCGACGAGCTTGGTCTATCTATTTATTCTGATAGGGAGCGAGAGCCCTATGGATATGGGGGAAAAACCAATGCACTAGAGAATATTCGTGCAATTGCTGGCAAAACAGTCTGTGCAAGCTGTGAACTTGCCGGTATGACGGCGACTCAGGTTGCCGATAGGCGGCGCGAAGTGGCTGAGGCAGAGGCACGCGCGCTGATTGCAGAAGCGAACCTGAACGCGCTTCAATCCAAAGTTGCTGCTGGTGATACCATCATCCAAGATTTACCTCCAGATGGTGGCTTGTATCCGCAGGTGTAGCTTGTGCTTGCAACGCGAACCCTACGATAGCTCTGCTAGGTGGTAGCATGCTCCACAAAGGGCGCGGTAGGTAGTCAGTGGCCGTTCGGTCGCCGCGCTGCCTTCTTCGTCAATCGCGGTCTGCTCACCAACAAAGGTAAAGATACCATTAATCAGCCTGGTGTTAAACCTAGCTTGGTTGCCGCACTCACCTAGCTGGTACCCGTCGCAGACACTCGGTAGCCAAATCGTGTCGTCGGCCAGCTCGCGAAGCCGCTGTGAGCCCGGGAAAAAGTGGCGCTGAAAATCAGTCTCAATGCCGTAGCTATATACCGACACGCCGTATTCGTCAGTTAGCTCACGAAACTGTGCGGCCTGCTGGGGTGTAATAAACTGCGATTCATCGCAAATCAGCGCGAGCCGGGGCGCCTGCGGGTGGAGAGACGCTGCCACTGCGTGGACGCGCTCAATTGCATCGTCATCTGGGCCAAGCAAAAAATCAATGTCTTCTTGAATCCTGCCCTTAAACCGTGTTTCAATGCGTGTCTCTGCTTTGGTATCAACGGGCGATTTGCAAGCAATGACGCCAAAGTGTCGCCGCGCCAGATTGTAGCGCATACGCATAGCTTCGAGTGTCTTGCCGCTGCCCATCGCGCCGACTGTGTTGATAAATTCTGCCATATACCTCCCGTGCTGTCGAAGTATAGTATAGCGAACTGCCACATCCTTGTCGTGGGTGATTTTTACAATGAAATGCCGCGCAGACTGAGCCTGCGCGGTGGGTGGTCAGAGTAGGGATTCCTCCGACAGGTTTGACCTGTTCTTGTACAGGTAGTCCTGTCCGGCCAGGATGACAAGGCTGAAGGCAAAGATGGCCAGTGAGCCAAGCGTCATGCGTGTTCCACGCTCATCGCCAAACACGGTGAGCCCGAGGCCGATGGCGGTGCCAAATGCGCTCGCCGTACCGATCAGCGTGAGCGGAACAGTAACGCAGATGAACAGCACGGCCATCAGCGTGTCGTTTAGCGCACCGATCAGCCAGCGTACAGCACGCCGCAAGCGCTGAATGACCATATCAGGGCACCTTCCAGTTGGCAATCAGCAGGTACGCACCGGAAAAGACCATGGTGGCACCGGTGTAGAACGCTATGGTCGCCCAGCGCCCACCATGCACGGCACTGGCAAATGCGCCCGCAGCCAGAAGGTATCCACCAGCAACGAGGATAAGAATGAACAGTGCCATGACGACTCCTCTACTCGATACTCGAAGAACAACCCTTAAGCACTATTTATACCACAAAAAGACACACATGCAAATACAGCAGGTGTGCCAAATGTGTGATGCGACGTGGCTAGAGTGCTGCTTCGACAGCTGCCCAGGTAGCGTCTGGGTTGTCCTCGGGGACGATAATCGTGACTTGATCACCAATGTTGATACGGAAATAGGTGACGCTTGCCAGGAGAATACGGTACTCGCGACCGCTTGCCTCAACGTAGTAGGCGCCGTCGTGTTGGACGAGTGTACCGATGATTTGCCTGCGTGCGATCGGCCCAATTTGCTTGTAGATAAAGCCGCCGTCATCAGCGATCGTCAGCTTTAGGATGTCTCCCTCGACGAGCTTGCTTTTGCTGGCGTAGTTAGCGGGTACCGGGTAGCTTTTGCCGTCAGGGCCAATCATGACTTGTCCGTCGAATACGCCCTCAATCACCTTGCCGGTTACTTCTTCACGACTGTTGGTGGGGGTTACAACGGTGCCATCGTCGCCAATGACGCTAATCAGCAGCTCTTTTGCGGCCGCTAGGTTTGTTTCTGCCTCTTGAATGAGCGACTTCAGTCGCTTGACTTGTTTTTCTGGTAACTCAGACATATTAGTTCTCGCAATCCTTGTCTGTTTTGGTAGTAATACCCTCATTATATACCGCGCGCGACGTTCGCTGTCAAGCCTGAAATTTTCCACACGCCGGCGAGAGGTAGATGAAAAATCGTTGTAATTTTTATATATTATCAGACAATATTGCCCAGTGTTTGGCGATATCACCAATTGAAACGACCCGGCATCCCAGTCCCGCAGGGGGGAAAGGATGCCGGGTCGTGGTGGCCGTCAGCGAGGGCGGTCCTCGTCAGGCCAGCCGGTTTCCCGGTCTTCGGCGTCGTTGTACTGCGTCATACTATCACCTCCTCAGTGTATGGTGATCGCGTAGTCGTCAGCGCCACTTACGGCGCAGGAGCCGCGGGTCCTCCGGCGCCATGAGATGGCGCGGCAGGATGGTGCGCGGCTTGGCGGTTGGCTGCGGCTGTCGGCTGGCCGCATTTTTGGTGCGGACCGGGCTGACCGAGCGCTCCTGTCGGGACCGCTCAAGACCGAGGCCGAGAAGTTCGTAGCCGGACCGCACATACCGCATGTTCGAGATTTCTCCCAGGCCGGGGTAGTTGGCATCGATGGCACTGGTCCCGCTGTCGTCGGCGCCCCACGTAGCGGCGTCATCGCGACGACGCTTGAACGCAGCGGTATGGCCCCGCTCGATGGACTCGTCGATCTTCGCATATCGTTCACTGGCACGGTTGCGCCGCGCGCGCGTCATCGGCTGACGCGGCCGGAAGGTCGGCCACTCGAAGGTCTCAGTCTCCCGCACGGGGAGCCCAAACCGGTCTTTGGCAATCGGCGTCAGGCCGAGTGCCTTGATCAGACGCTGGTCCTTGGTGCGGACAACACCGATGCCCGGTGCGTACTCGTAGGTGGTGCGAGCCACTTGGTTTTCTCCTTTATTTGGAGGTGGACTTTATAATTTCATTATAGCACAATCAATATAAAATGTCAATACCTCGGGACAGTGTGCTTCCCCGTAGTGCCAACACAAAACCACCCCGTATCGCTACGAGGTGGCGTGTAAGCACAATGTGGTCGTTCCCATAGAACACAGCGATGTATAGTACATCGGCGTTTTCTGGGGTATTCTCTCTTGGTGACTAAGCGAGTTCGACAGCTGCGCCAGCTTCTTCGAGAAGCTTCTTGGCGTTTTCAGCGTCGTCTTTGCCGACTTTTTCGAGGATAACACTTGGTACGTTGTCGACCAGTGCTTTTGCCTCACCAAGGCCAAGGCCGGTGATTTCTTTGACGGCTTTGATAACAGCAACTTTCTGAGCACCGCCGTCTTTGAGGTTGACAGTGAATTCAGTTTTTTCGTCAGCAGCAGCGCCAGCGTCAGCAGCTGGGCCAGCGGCAACAGCAACTGCAGCAGCAGCTGGCTCAATGCCATATTCGTCTTTGAGGACGTTCTTTAGTTCGTTTACTTCAAGTACAGTAAGCTTTGTGAGCTCTTCTGCAAGTTTCTTTACGTCTGCCATAAAAGTAGACTCCTTTATATTCATTAAAATTGGTTAATGCGTGATTACGCAGTAGCTTTGGCTTCAACGCCATCAAGCAACGCATGAAGGTTGCCAGAGAGAGCGTTGGTAACATCGTGAACAGGTGAAAGTAGTTGTGCCACCACTTCAGCGATGAGCTGGTTCTTGCTTGGTAGGCTGGCGAGTGCAGTGACGTCGGCTGCGCTAAGAGCGAGGCCTTCACCGCTATAGCCGGCTACAAGGGCAAGCTCGGGGTGGGTTTTGGCAAAGTCGTTGAGGACTTTTGCGGGCATCACCTCATCGCTATCGCTAAACGCGTAGAGCAGCTGTCCAACAAGTGCGCTGGTATCAGCACCCTTATAGACAGTTGATTCGTTCATCGCGACGCGCACAAGGCGGTTTTTGACGACTTTGATAGAAACTCCTGCAGCGCGAGCGCTTTTGCGAAGTTCCTGTAGGTCGGCCACGCTGATACCCTGGTATGCAGCAACGGCTGTTCCCTTTGCTGATGCAAATAGTTCACTCAGTTCACCTACCAAAGCTGATTTCTTATCTTTGGTGATAGCCATTGATAATCATCCTTTCGTTTGGTTAATATGCGACCACATTGTTAAGTTTCGACATGTGGTGATGAAACAAAAAGGCTTTGGTTCATCACCAAAGACCATGGAAAAAGTGTGATTTCCCTCGGTAGCGAATTAAGTGATTTCTCACAGCCACTGTCTTTGGTAAATGTCTGTAGAGTATGGTACTACAACAGCGGTCGCATGTCAAGCGTATAGAGGTGCGCTCGGCTTGTGATAAAAATATAGAAAATATGTTATAATAGCATAATCTATGAGAG
Organism: Candidatus Saccharibacteria bacterium UBA669; assembly: GCA_002299795.1. Taxonomy (GTDB): domain Bacteria; phylum Patescibacteriota; class Saccharimonadia; order Saccharimonadales; family Saccharimonadaceae; genus Saccharimonas. The sequence continues at coordinate 21,750 of DBNP01000005.1, forward strand.
AACACCTCCACAGCGAACCGGTAGTGCCGGAGATTTCATATGAGGAAAACGCGCGGCGTGCCCTCGATGGGTTGATTGTGTGTGGGTGGTCGCCAAAAGGCTATGATGACGTGTCAGTTGAGGACATTCACCCAACACCGCTTGATTCCGAGCGTGTGCAGCTGGCCGCCTCTGAGCACGACCAGCCTGGCCACAACCGTCCACTAGGGTACTATGAAGCGGCGATGATTGAGCTTGGTGCGCGCGCCCACGAGGCGTGCGAGCGTGCTGGTCTGCCTGAGGGCTGGGAGCTCAATGTGATTGATGAGATTGTTGCCCAAAACACCATCCGCGTCAGTCACAACAGCGATGCTTATGCGCGGCTGCGCCAGGCGCTCGAGCAGCGCCCAGCGAGTGTCGACCTGCTTCAGTCGATTCAGCGTGCTCGCGGTGGCATGGCGAGTACTGCCGAAATGGTGAGTCTGCTGGCTGCATATCCCGAGATGGTGAGCATTGAAACACACAAAATCACCAAGCCATTTGATAGTGAATTGTTCGATGAGGTTGACGCGCGGATTCGCTACGAGCTTGCGGCGCTGCAGCACATGGCACTGCCGGGTGGTGAGATTATTATTGCTCTTAGCAACATGGAGGGTGAGCCGTTCGGGAGCTGGACGTTTCTTGATACCAACGGCACACTGGTGGAAAAGCAGGTGGTGGCAGAAATCAATGTGCCTGGCAATCGCTTCGAACTAATCCGCAAAATGACGACCATGATCATGCCTGGCGAGCTACAGCTGACTGGCGTGGCGCCGCGGTTCCGGCTGGTAGACTTGCCAGATGGCAACGAGCTATTCATCAACGCGCAGCCACTCAGCCTCACCTACTACATGAGAACGTACGATTACCGGCAGCGACTGGCATATGCCGAGCAGGCGCCAGTGCCTCATCCGCTTGTCGGCGCACGTGCGATCAAGGCGGCGCTAAAAGACTATGACCTTGGGCTCGTCGGCGATGCAAACGCAGCAGTACTTGCGCAGATTCCCGATCAATCAGCACGTGATATGGTGTATGAATCGATTGTGGCTGCGCTGCAGCGAAGTGGCCCGTAGCTAGACGCGGCGCAGTAGGCCGCGTAGCCATATAAGCTCGCGGATTTGCTGCTGTACGACTGCTGCCGGAGGGCTGGCTTCGATCAATGGAAGATGATCGCGCGCGGCAATATGCAAGTAGCGGTTGTCGACAGCGGTTTGAAATGCATCACCCATTGACTCAAATGTGTCGGGCACCTCTAGCTCGCCACGACTACTGATACGTGTTGCGCGGACATAGGGATCGACGTATAGGATTACCTCGAGGTCTGGGCTCATATATAGCTCATCTGTCGCTACCGCAGTCATATTGCGGATAAGTTCGTATGGCAGACCCTGGCCGCCGCCCTGGTACGCTTCGGTCGACCGCCAGTTACGTGCGCGTAGTACCGCTTTGCCTCTGTCGATATAGTGTTCGCGTCCGTAGCGATTACTCTCGCTGCGCGACTCGGTGAACCAGGCTAGATTTTGCTCTGGCGTTCTGAGGATTGTGGCGTCTTTAATCATGCGACGCAGTTCTTGGCAGCGCTCGGTTGGCCCGTCTGGTTCGTGAATGGTGAGTGACTCTGTGCCATAGATATTCCACAGCCAGTCTGCAAGCATTTCTACTTGCGTCGATTTACCCGTTCCGTCATTACCCTCGATCACAACCGAGAGACCACGCTCATTTGTTGTCCCTGTTCTTGACATATGTTCCCCTCCAAAACGGCGACCCATACCGGGCCGCCCACTTACTGCCCAGTATACCACTATTGCTTTACATTTGTGGTAAATGCACTATTATAATTTTTGTATATGACACATGAAATGATTGTTGCCTACGGGCGAAATAGAGAGATCGGTAGCCATAACCATTTGCCATGGGCGTATGGCACGATGTCGGCTGACATGCGTCGATTTCGTAACCTCACCGAGGGCAAGGCGCTGATTATGGGCCGCAAGACCTTTGAGTCACTCGATCATCCCCTCACAAGCCACGATAGAACCAACATTGTCGTCACCTCTCATCGATTGGCGCATGATATCGGAGTGTCGGCCGTCGGAACACTTGCGGCCGCCTATGAACTCGCCGATCGGAAGCACCGCCAGGCAATCGTCATTGGTGGACAAATGATGTACTGCGCGGCGCTGTCGCAGACGGATACACTGTATGCCACTGAGATTGCGGCGGATTTCCCTGGCTGTGACGCATATTTTCCAGCACTGCCGGCAGACGAATGGTCAGAGGTAGCGCGCGAGCATTTCCCTGCGCGCCGCGGACTGAACACTCACCCAATGGATTTTGTTACTTACCAGCGCTCTATATCACCTAGATTGCCACTGGAGCTTTGATTGTCGCCAGTGGTAGGTAGCGCTGAACCGTGACGTCGAGCGGCTCAAAATGCCCTACATCATCAGTCTCTGCGTAGGGGCTAAGCTCGATGGTTGGTAATGCGCGATTTTCAAGCCAGTGCTCGCGTGACAGCTGCTCTTCAACTTGCTCGACGTGATTATTGTATATGTGCGCGTCGCCAAAACTATGGGTAAAGTAGCGCGGCGTGGTGCCAGTCACCTCTGCCATCATGGTTAGCAGTAGCGCATACTGTGCCATGTTGAACGGTACTCCCAGGAACATATCGGCGCTGCGCTGGTAGAGCCCCATGTCGAGCGAGCCATCGGGCCAGCGCTTGAACTGATACATCATATGGCATGGCGGCAAGCCAGCAACCGCCATCGCTTCGGTGTCGGCCGGGTTCCAGGCTGATACGACAAGACGCCGAGAATTTGACCCCCGTTTGATTTGCTCCTGCACCTCACCAAGCTGGTCTATCCCCTGCTCGGTGCCGTTGGGCCAGTGCCGCCACTGGTAGCCATAGACAGGGCCAAGATCACCAAACGTATCAGAGAAATCGTCATCGGTTTTGATGCGTTCCACGTAATCTGCCATCTTTCCCCGCCATTCGTCTGAACCCTGTGGTGGCGCAAACTGGTTGGTTGCGCGGAGGTAGTTGGTAAAAGGCCATTCATTCCAGATGTTGCAGCCACGCTCCACAAGATAGCGCAGATCACGACGTCCCTGGAGCATCCAGCAGAGCTCGGTTGCGACAATGCCGAGCGGCACGCGCTTTGTTTGTAGCAGCGGAAAGCCCTCGCGCAGGTCGTAGCGCATCTGCGCGCCCATGATACCTCTTGTGCCCACTCCGGTTCTGTCATCGTTGTTCTCACCCTCATCGCGGATGCGCCGCAGCAAGTCGAGGTACTGATGTTCATACGATTTCGTTGTCATATTTACCCTCCTATCAACTCGTGTTTTACAGTAGTATGATGGATGCATTTAACAAAAACTAGGGATATTTTTACCCTAGACACTAGTACAATTAGAGTATGGAATATAACATCAAGTTGCACCCCGCACAGACAAGTGTGCTTGTGACGCTGCGCCACGCCACGAGGGCTCGGTATGGTGAGCTTCGGGTTCCTACTGGGCTAGAAAGTGACATATTTAAGTACCATTTGCGCAAATTGGTTCGGGCGCACTATGTGGTCAAGGCAGACGACGGCATATATGAGCTCACTGCTGAGGGCAAGGAGTTTGCGAACCGTCTTGATGACGCAACGGGGCGTGAAATTGCGCAGCCGAAATCATCAATGCTACTGGTGGTGCGTACTGACGCCGGTGGTGTGGTGCGCTATCTGGCGCATCGACGGACGCGCGAGCCCTTTCGTGATTACTGGGGCATTGCCAGCGCACCACTGCTGCGTGGCGTGCCAGCGCTTGACTCGGCTGCCCGCGAGCTACGCAAGCAGACTGGTATTGACGCGCAGTTTCGGGTTGCGGGTACATTCCGCGTGATCGACGCGCGTACCGACGGGACTGTTCTCGAGGACAAACTTTTTTGTGTCATGGCGGCGGTTGTCGACGACGCACCTGAGCCCAGTCCCTGGACGGGCGGCGTGAGCCAGTGGATGACAAAGCGTCAGCTGCTAGCGCAGCTAAAACTGTTTCCTACCACTGCTCGTACGCTTGAGCTAGTAGAGGGCGGTGCCGTGTTTGATGAAGCAGTCTGCTACTATGCCGGCGACGAGTACTAGCGATACCACAAATATTACGGTCGACACAGAATATTGACAAATAATAAAGCTTATGATATAATGAAGCTATGATAACAAAGGAACCCGTGCCTACGTTTTTCGTGCCACCTAATGAGATAGATGCTGATCTAATGGCTGTGCTTGATGATGAGCAGCCAAAGAACTTTATTTTGCCAGAAGGGACAGACTACCTAGCGACGTATGAAGAACCGACGGGTATTCCTCCTGAAGAGTGCTATGTCGATGTGGATGATGATGAGAGACAGCGATTACTCAGAAGGGGTCGGTACCGTAACGACAGCTATTATTTCAATGATAGTCTCAATAGTCGTATGACAGTTGGTCCCGAGTGCCAGGAGCTATACCCATGGCTAATGACTGATCATTACGCTTATGATTGGCTACTAGCCTCAGTTGAGCTACGCGAAATGATCGCTTCATCAACGCTTGCGGTGCTTGATGATGCCGAGAAGTTTACGACTATCGTTGGTGAAGACACCAGTGGGCGCATAGCCGCCCTAATCGTTGCCAAAGCGATGAATATCGTCCGTGAGCTAAAGGGTCTTTCGCCTGCGCGACGATTGTTTGTGTCCGGTCGGATCGATGAATCGCAAGCTCCAAACTTTCGAGCGCATGACGAGGACGACAGAGCCTTGCTCGTAACTGAATACGTGTGCACAGGGGACTCTGTCAATGGTGCGGCTGATGCATTGCGCCAGGCTGGATTTATGGCGCCTAGCGTACTGACACTTGATCGACATGGCGACGAGAGCGATATTTATGCTGACAAAGTGTATATGGGGGCACGCAACACCTACACCGGGCGCGCAGATGACCATCTGTATGGACTCTCCGTCGCTCTCAAGGGTGTCACAAAGGAATCTGGTGATGCGCATTCGTCGCGCGCTAGTTTGAGCCCCGGTCAACGACAGCATCTGATCAAGCTCCGTGCGGACATCGACCACTTCGCGCATGAACTCGTGGGCATATGGCTCATACGCCAGCGAGAGCACGAAAACGAAGTATCCGCATAGTATTTCCCTACTTTTATCAGTATAAGGTCTGTCCAATTTGCAATTAATAGCAACACCCGATAGTACGGGTGTTGCTCCTTTGTCGGTGGACGGTATCTAGTTCACTTGGTTTTGAGCTCGATACCAGGGCCCGATGACGGTTACCGCCGGGGGTTTGGTGATGATCTTCTGATATAGTCGAGGATAGTGTGAAGTGTCGGGTTGTTTTCACTTGTCGGCTCGAGGCCGAACCGCTCAGTCGGGGAGTTGCTTTCTTGGTCATCATAATTCTCTACGACGACGGCATATTCGCCTGCTTCGTCTACTGTGTAGGTCACTCGAGCTTCACCCTCGCCGAAGTCAACCTGCACAAGGACAGCCCTTGGTCTCGCAGAGATAATGTCGACACTGCGGTCGTGTAAAGTGTAGTGGCTGATAAATGGCTTATTGGGGTCGTGGGGCCTGTTGTAGGTGTTGCGGAACGTGTAGATTGCTTGCATAAGGTAGGCTAGCATCGTCTCGTAGGGCACTTCCTGTACGCCTGGTATGTATAGAATTTCGGTCGGTGGAATTCGTTCGCTCATTAGATTGCAACCCTTTCGTCGTGGGGTGTTCGTTTAACGCGAGGGCGACGCTTGATCCACCCACTTGATCCGCTGAGTTCGAGCTTTGTCACGTTTGACGTAGTAGGCTCCATATCAAGCGGGTCACCCTTTCTCCTGCCAAAGAGGAGGATCCCTCGAGTGTCCTGGTATGGATCAAAATGCACGCTGGTAATATCATCGGTGCCTAGCACTATCGTATTAGTGTCGGCTGATTCGGTAAGTGTGGCCTCAGCTACCGAGGGAGTCAATTCGGTACTTACGTCACTATAACATGATGCAAAGATGATTCGTTTTTTGCCGAAGGCAGACGGGCCGCCTACGTGTTTGGCGCCGCACATATATTCGCTGACGATGCGCCGAATCTGCGATTGGTCAATATTTAGCTTTGGACGGTGGTCCCAGTAGACATCACTCACCCGTGCTGTGCTTTGTATAGTAAATCCGTCGAAACCTGTTCCAGCGGACATACGACTTGGGTTGCCATGCAATGAAAATACGAGATTGCAAAATTGAACGTTGCGTTTCTTGAGGAGAATGAGGGCACGATACAGGTCTGATGGTCGTGTCCATGGCACGATGACGCGCGAAGAGGTATCATTGGTTGGCCGGAGCAGATGTAGGGTGACTGCCATTGCTTCATTCGTACTACCGTATGAGTCAAATGGGATCACAGATACATCACTGGCCTGCAGTCGCTGTATCACCGTAGAGTCATCGTCGAGCAAGCCGAGCCAGGTAGCAACATCATTTTCCGTAAACATATCAATGGCTCCGATATCGATTGTTTTATGTAGTCGCTCTAGTGCATGTGCGCCGAATTTCTCGTGTAATATCACTAGTCTTCGCAAAGTGCCCGCGAAGCCTGCATTATATATGCCCTCGGGGGTGTATTTCCTGGGTGTGAGTGAGTCGGCCATGCGGCACGAAAACCTCGTCGCAAAACCAGGTGTTTCGAACAGGTGCCTACACAGTTGATGCTGGACGCCTATGGCCGCAGCGTTATAGTTGATTGTTTGGTCTGGGTTACCGGTAGATGTTTCAAAGTTTGTTGGAGGAATTGCTCGAATCAGCAGCTCTGCGTACGAACCGGCACTTTCGGCAAGTGCTTGTATTTCGGGATGCGACCGAGCTTCATCTCCCGTGAGGCCGCCAGGAAAGTATCCGTTGAGAGCGGTCAGGACCGAATCGCTGTTATCTTGTGTCCTGATGTCGTTTTGAGCGGCACAGGATAAGAGCAGTATTCCAAACTTCTCCCACACCGCCTTGTCACAGGTGTCTCGCACACCGGCCAGGAGTTGTTGACTAGTGATCGCTCCAAAGGCGTATCCCAGGTCGGGGCTGGATTCGGGTATCTCTGTAATGCGTTTGATGTATTCAGTAACCTCACGATCAGACATGAGCCCACCCATACTGTTGAGTCTTATACACCAGTCTTCGAGGTGTCGATCTTCTCCCCACTGGCTTTCCTGCTCTTCGGGCTTAGCTAAGCGGTCCATACTTTCAAACAATCCTGCTATCGTCTCAGTGCGCAGCTCGCGTTTTCGTGTATTTATGGCATTCTCAACACTCTGCGCTGGTGGCTCACCATCTGGGGTGTAAGTGACAAGCCCCTCTGCCCATGCTTTGTCTGCTGCCTTGCGCGCTAGGTTGGGGTGTCTGTATATGAATTCGTCTATCGCCTTGTGGCTGTCATCGAGCACATAGCCATCACGGCGATCGAGAGCATACATAGCAAAAGCTGTTATGAGGGGCTGCTGCTCCTGGGTATCAGTATCGGGGTCTTGTTGAGAAGCTTGTGCCAGGCATTGCTCTTGGGCGCGTCGCCATACTTCTTCATGTGAATCACCCGGCTGGTATGCCTGTGCGCATGCCTCAGCAATACTGTACATAATGCTGTGTGTTGCATGGTGCGTCTCGTGGTCATAGAGCGACCCATCGGAATCATGGATATGCTGCATGCGGTTGCCTATCGCATCGACAACAATTGAGTCTTCAATCTTATCAAAACTCTGTTTGACGGGAGTGGTTAGCACGCGCTCACTTGCCATATATGCTTATTGTAGCATCTCCTGGCCGGGAAAGTCGTGCCACTAGAGAGAAAGTGACGGTTAGTTCACTTGGTTTTCGAGCTTGATGCCAGGGCCCATGGTGGTAGCAACAGCGGTTGACTTCACGTACACACTCTTGAGGCTACTTGGCTTCTGGCTCTGTAGGCTGGCGAAGAACGCAGCAGCGTTTTCCTCGAGCTTCTTAGCGCCAAAGCTTACCTTGCCAATGCTCAGGTGAATGGTTGCTTGCTTGTCGACACGGTACTCTACCTTGCCAGCCTTTGCCTCAGTAACAGCCTTCACAACATCGGTTGCGACGGTACCGCTCTTTGGGTTTGGCATCAGGCCGCGTGGACCAAGCAGTCGGGCGTACTTGCCCAGTTTTGGCATGTAGGCAGGAGTGGCGATCAGTACATCAAAATTGAGATCTTCTTTCTCGAGCTGTTTGACGAATTCCTCGTCACCGGCGATGTCGGCACCAGCCTTTTTGGCAGCTGCAGCGTCGGCTTCTGGTGCGAATACGGCAACACGAATGATTTTACCAGTACCGTGTGGCAAGCTAACGGTTGCGCGGACGTTTTGGTCGGCCTGGCGCGGGTCAACGCCCAGTCGTACGTGCACTTCGACGCTCGCGTCAAATTTGCTTGGGTTGGTTGTTGCGGCCAGCTCCATAGCTTCGCTGAGGGTGTATACTTTGCTGCGATCAACTAGTTTGGCTGCGGCTTGGAACTTTTTGCCACGGCGCTCGACGAGTGGGCGGATTTTTGGTGCAGGGCCCTTTTTGTGATGGTCTGCAGCGTCAGCATCTTGAGGAGTAGTATCGCCAGCTTCTTTGCGGGCTTCCTTGTCTGCTTTTTCTTCAGACTCTTTGAGAGCCTTTTCGCTACGCTTACCGGCCTTTGCCACCTCAGCATCACGCTCAGCAACAATTTCTTTTTCGACCTTTTCGCGCTTTTCAGGCTTGGCGCCAGCAATCAATGCTTCGATATCAGCAATTGTTGCTTTTGCGGGCACTTCGATCTTTAGCTTTGCAGCCTCTTCTAATAGTTCGGCTTTTTTGGCCATCGTGGATAAAATCCTTTCTGCGGTAGTAGCGGCGAGTCTGTCGCCTCCCGTCATTGATTTGTAATGCTACGTATTATAGATTATTTTTGTAAGTTTGTCTAGGCATAAAAATGCCCCTCCGAAGAGGGGCTGAAGCGACCTATGAGGCCGGCTCCTCGAGGCTATAGATCTTGCACATCGTGTCGAGCGCAGCGCGAACGTTGTCGAGTATGCGTTCGAGCAGCTGCTGGCGGTACTCGTCCGGCCGGTCGTAGATAACGAGCAGCGGTATCTGTGTTTGCAGGGCTTGATCGGCAAGTTCCTCGAGCACTTGTTTGTTGCGCCGGGTCTTGTAGCCGCTGTCTTCAAACCAGCCAAGGCGGGCGGCTTCGTCAACCGACTTCGCGCGTTCGATCATCTTGCTGATCCAGGTATCGATGCTCGTGATGAGCTTGATTTGCTCGCGCGTCGCGCTGTGATTCAGCGGATCAGTCAGTAGCATGCTAATCGCGTGCTGGTGGCTGTCAAGACCGCGGGCATCCCAGAAGTGCGGGTGTGCAATCAGTGCGTTGTAGTTGTAGTAAATACGGTCAAACAACTCGGGCGCACCGCAGAGCGCCAGCTGCTCGCGCAGTGTGGCCAGCAGTTCGGCTGGGCTATTTCCCCAAACAATCTTGTCGTCGGGTGTGTTGCTGAAGTACTTGATCAGCTGGCTATTCAGACTCACGTCTACGAAGTTCTGCGGAAGATGGATCTCGAATGGCTCGCCGAGCTTCCAGGCGGTTTGATAGTGCACCGCGTCCGTGAGGCCATCCCACTGATCGAACGGCTCGTTGCCGGGATACGTGACGGTTATCCGGCGCGCACCCTGCGCGCCAACCTTTGCTGATGCAAACCGAACAAACACCACGCCGTCTTTCTTCCAGACGGCAACCCAGCCAACGCGCTGTCCAGCCAGGTCAGCTGGCCATTCACGCACGATATCGATTTGAGCAACCGGAGCCACCATTGCGTCAACCTCTTTTCGTTTCAAGGAGCACTTCACGAACGTGAAGCTTTGTAGATATTATATCATAGATCTGTAGAAAAACAACATTAACCAATCCCATGCACAATTGAAAATGCCCAGTTCTGCGGTGATGCAGAACTGGGCAATGGTGGATGCGCTACGGCCGGTCGGGGCCGGCTTTGCGTACCGACCTGGGCATGTGTCGCAGCTGCTTGAGCGCACGCTTCCAGGCCGCAGCCTGGTTGGGCGCACTTGCCGTGCGGCCGGCGAGCTCGTCGGCAAGCCCCTGATAGTCATCAGGATCGCCGCCGAGTTGGGCCATCACCCCGGCATCGTGACGCTGGGCCAATCGCCTGCGCGAGTGAGCTCGCATCAGGATCGCTGTGCCGAGGAGCACTGCCCCACCGACGGCTGCGCCGCCGATCAGTTTGCTTCGCCGTTGCATACTGAAGTTCCCTTCGTTGTCGTTGAGCGAGTAAGATAATTATACTATAATTCACGATATTTTACCATAGCCATACGAAAAACACCTCCGACCGCTCGGGGGTGATTCTTCGTCCTGCGTGGCGCTAGCTGACGCTAAGTAGCGTCCAGCCGGTGCCGCTCTGTCGCAAGCAGAAGCTCTGGCTGCCATCACTGATGGTGACGGTGCTCCAGATATTCTCACCACGACGGATGGTAGCGCGGATGCCACGGTCAACAAAGTTGTACGTGCGCCCGGCCCATTCCATACGCTTTGGAATTGGCTGCATATCGCGGCCAAACCCTACGGCGGTGACAGAAACAGGACTGTAAATGTGATTGTTCATAGCATACTCTCCTATGATATTACGTGTTTGTAAGTGGTGGAGTATGAACGACAAGACCGCTGACCTGCCCCACTTTACTAGCGAGAACAGCGTATGTCTGAAGTCGTGATAACGGTAGTGCAGTCAGACTGACCGAACTACGTGTGCATATATGGCCTGGCTGTGGAAATGCACGAGTGCAAGTACAACCATAACCTATATCTATTGTACGATAGGCTAGCTAATCATGGTCAAGACGATAATTGTAGTAATATTTATTGGCTATGCTAGACATTAGTAGGCATGGAGCGGTACTATGACAATACAATGAATACTGTTGGTGGATATTTGGCCCCCGAGTGGTGCGACTGCGGCCCAGTGCGTCGTCTTATTGAGCATGCTGATGGCCTTGAGGTGGCAAAAAAGGCCGAGACTGACCTGGCGTTTAACCCGGCGACATTAGACCTTATAGTGGAACAGCTATGTGATGCCAGCGGCATCAGTGAGAGTGACGCCCGTGCCGTGGCGACGGAAAAACACGGTGATTTTTTGAAACTTGTGGCTGAGCAGCTCAATGCATTTGACGATGAGATAGCGACGAGTCAGTCGGTGTGCGAGAAGTTGACCGCAGAGTGCCCCGGGAGAATGCGCGTCCAGCAAACGGATGCGCTCGGACGCCGCGTGGTGCTCTATGTTTGCTCGTCACCACTTATTGATGCGCTCGATGGGAGCGGTGTGGAGCCTGTCGTCGTGGAGCGTATCAACTAGCCTGCGTAGTCGCCGCCGGTGATACCATAGTACTGCTCAAGTGTCTGAATACCCTTTGTTTTCATATCTTTTGCGACAGCCGTGCCGACGTAGCGCCAGTGCCAGGGCTCAGGTTCGTAGCCGGTAATGCTTGTGAGACCCTCTGGATAGCGTTGGATAAAGCCATAGTCAACCGCGTGTTCGGCTAGCCAGTAGTACTGGCTGCTGCCACTGAAACAGCTCAGCACGCAGCTGCCCGCTTTGACATCGACTGCGAGGCCGCTCTGGTGTTCGCTGTAGCCTGGTCGAGCGCTGTAGGTATCGGCCTGTATGCTGCCGCTGATACTCACCCAGTAGTTGTAGGTAGTAATTTGCGTAGTGTAGGAGCGATAGCTACTGCTGACGCCGAACCCTTGCCCCGCTACGGTAGCTGCTGTGGACATGGCCTGGAACTGCGTCGAAGCTTCGGCGCGCAGTAAAGTGCCCGCGGCATCGACTAGGTCGCTTGGTGCCCAGTCAAGTGGTGAAAAGCAATGTTTTTTGTTGACGACAACCTGTAGTGACTCGGGACTTTTGACGGCGCAATTTGTAGCGTTGGCCGTCGACGACAGCGGGACTTTTAGCGCTGTTTGTGCGGCGCGCGCCTTTGCATCAGCCTCGGCGCTAGCCCTGGCTTCGGCTTCGGCTTGACGAGCATCGTCGATACGCTTTTGCAGGGTTGCTTTCACCTGAGCATCGATTTTGGCAAATGCAACTTTTTGATCAGCAGCGAGCTTCGTAGCTGCAGCCACCTGCTGATTGTTGCTATAGGCCAAAAATAGCAAACAAAGAGCTGCGGTAAGGGTCGGAATAAAGATAATGAGCCAGTGACGGCGCACAAACGAGGGTGCACTGTGCGTGTGGCTACGGCGGTATCTCATGCGCCTAGTATACCTGAAAATGAAAACCCCCGCTCCGCGGTGCGGAACGGGGTGTGTGGGTCAGGGCGTCGCGTCCTGTGGGCCCAGTGGGCTACGCTTCAGGTACGGTTCGTCCTGGTCCATTTGCCGGAAGAGCAGCCTGTCGATCTCTTCGTCAGACAGCGTGGGACCAGTACCTGCCAGGTCCCTCACTAAGGCCTTCAGTCCGGCTGTCAATGTGGAACGACGGCTGTAGAGCACGCGTGCGTTCTCGACGCCGATTTCGACGGCACTGACCATGCCGAGGGTTGTCACGACCGTGCCAACCTGTGAAGCAGGGTGCTTACGCACCAGCGACGTTCCCGTCCTGAGCTGGCGAGCGCCAAGCCCAACCGAAATGAGGCTACCAATGACATTGCCCACCACGGCCGAGGTATCAAGATTCTTTGGGCCTGCTTCCGCTGCAACCGACGGATCCCGCCGCTGCAAGAGCCAGTAGGTGTTTGCCGCCATGGCGCCAAGGTTCAGTGTGGCCATAGCCGCATTACTGAATCGTCGACGTGGCGTCAGCGGCCGACTGTCTTTGACGCAGCACACGTCGTAGCCGCGCAATGCGCTTACGCTGCGTACGCCGATTGCGATCGCCGAAAATGTGATACTTGTCACGAGGCGTCGGGTGCTGGTGCGCTTCCCCGATGCCGCCATCGAGTCTCTGAAGGTTTGAGCGTTGCTGGACACAGGTGCCCCTTTCGATTGTAGGTGCTCGCGTGGTTACGCGTTTACAGTACTATATCACAAAAATAGATAAGCATCAAGTATGTAACACTGCAAATTAAAAATCCCCCGCGCACCCAGTGTGGGTGCGCGGGGGTATGTGCTCACTCGTCGCGGAATACCACGATGGGCTCGTCCACTGCAAAGACTCGCGCCACGTACGCGCGCAGGCGCGCCAAGAACGTACTCGAGGTGTCGTTCGCGCGTTGAGCCATCAGCTCGGCGAATTCCCTACGTGCGTCTTCAAGCAACACGCTCAGCCGGCTGAAGAGTTCCTCGACAGCGGCCTTCGCCGCGTCGATCTGCTCGTTCGTGCTGAGTGGGTCAGACACGAGTGTGTCGAGCTCGCTCATTGCCTGCTGAAGCTTCTTGAGAGTTGGCTTGGACATGGAGTCCTCCATGGGGTACGTGCCGCAAGAATATGCGACGAGTCTGTGAAGTGTAGCATAGAGTTTTCAGTATCGTCAATCATAGGCGGTATGTGGCGCCATATAGCAAAACACCCCGGCAATGACCGAGGTGTTCTATGGGGTAGCTAGCTGTTAGTCTGTGTGTGGCAGATCTTTGAGATATTTTTCTCGCTCCTCGGCGAGAGCGCTTGCTATCTCAACGGCGCGTGCGAGGTGGCCCTCGGCACGTCGGCGCTCTAGTGGATCGAGTGTATCGCCATGTTCGTTAAGATACGCCTCGATCGCTACGATGCGAGCTGCAGGGTTGTTACCGCTATGTGGCGCAAGATCTTGCCAGCCAGCAATCGCAGTCATTAGTCGGTTACCTCGACACCCATACTACGTGCGGTACCGGCGATAACTTTGACCGCTCCGTCCATGTCGATGGCGTTGAGCTGGTCCATCTTGGCGTTGGCAATTTCTTCAAGCTGTGCGCGAGTGATTTTGCCTACTTTGTCGGTGTGCGGCTTGCCGCTTCCCTTTTGGATACCGATAGCAGCGCGAATCATATCGTCAACAGGCTGCCCAAGGCTTTTCCAGGTGAACGTACGATCTTCGTACACTTTGATGTGCACGATGACATCTTTGCCCATGTCGCCCTTGGTTGCATCGTTAAACGGATTGATGAAATCCATCATGTTGAGGCCCCACTGACCTAGTGTTGAGCCAACTGGAGGCCCAGCGGTTGCGCGCCCGGCAGGGATGCGTAGTTTCAAGTTACCAATAACTTGTTTTGCCATAAAATAGTTTCCTTTTGATTACTAAATATAATGTGAAGCAATATTTAGTGCGTAACAGCGGTGTATTATAGCCTAGACCGCGCTGAAATGCAAGCAGTGAGGAGGATGCACCGTCGGACTTTAGGTAATCACGATATGCGGATGGGGACTTTTGGTCGTGAGTTGGTCGAGCTCGGTCGCGGTGAGCCCGAGACACTGGAGGACGCGTGGCGTATACCCAACGGCTAGTTCACTGCGCGGTAATTGGTCGAGCACATCGGCAAGCTCCCAGAGCACGGGACTACTCATGTCAAACGTGGTGTGCTCTATGCGGCCCAGTCCTACCGCGAAGCGCACGGCTGGGCTACTAGGTGCAGCCGATAGGACTTGTTTGAGCGCCGGGACGACGGAATTGCGAGCAAAGCGTGCGACGGAGGGGCCAGACAGCCGGTCGTACTGTGGTGATGGAATTTCAAACGCAAAGGCCTGCCCGTCGCCAGTGGAACCAAGGAGCTGCCCGCCATGTGCTGCGACAAACTGGTGGTATAGTTCACCGTACACAGTGAGATGATCGCGCAGTCGTGGATACTGGGTGCGTGCCGCCTGCCGTGAGCCGGACATATCCCAGGCGACAACAAATGCGTTGGGTGTGGTAGGCACGTCGAGCAATAGCGCATCACTTACCGACTGGTTGGGATAGCGAGAGGCATAGTGGCGTAGCGTCGCGAGGTGTGGCAGACAGGTTGGCTCAACGCGCGCCCACTGCTGCTTGATCGTCGCGAGCTGTTCGGTCGTCGGCAGTCCGAGCCCTTTGGTGAATGCGAGCTGAAAAACGCTTGCTGCACGTACCCCGAGCTGCTCTGGGATATGAATGCCCGCAACGGCATGCTCGGTATTCATGGCGCTGTCCGCAAGCTCGTAGCGGCCAGTTGTAAACGTACTGCCAAGCGTTGAAACGCTCAGGTCAACTCGGCGTCCCGCGATGTGGTCGTGCTGGAACTGCAGACGTGTGCTCGATGCGGCTGGAGCATTTGCCTGGAGAATTGCACCGGCACTGTCTGGATGGTAAAGATCTTGCTGAAACAGCGCAAAGCCCTCAAATGACGGTATATCATGAGCAATTTCAGCAGCAAGTGGCTGGATTGCCTCGCGAATTTGGCTGCGTACTGCGACCATGGTTGCACGGTCATGTGCGTCAAAGTGATGCATAGTGTCTCGATTATACTCCACTTTTCCCTATTGACAAAATCAACAAAGTGTGCTAGTATGGAATTAGCGTTATATCTTGCACACAAACACGTGTAGTTTAGTAAGGGGAAGAACATCGACGTTCTCTAGCGAATGCCATAACAAAAATCATAGGCACGGGAGAATCGTATTAAACATTGTTTTTGATTGTTTTACCCCTGAATCTACAGGATGTAATGCAAGCTATACCAGGCGCCCCGTAGTCACAGTCGGGGGCTCGTACCACGCGAGGTATGGCGCTCGAGCGATACAATTTAATGGAAAGGACAATTCGTACATGACAATACTTATGTTTGGCACAGTGGGCGTGGCGTAGTCCCTGTTTGTAAGGTACTTTCTATCTTGCAAGCATCTACCGCCTACCGTCACATCGGGCGATATCAAGATATTTTCAAGATTGATAGTAGCTTTAACTTACCGTGATCGATTGCAATCATCTCGGAACCCCGCGGATACTCGCTGGTTCTGTTTGACGTGCAGTTGACCACTCCAACAACAAAAACAAAGGAGTACACTATGCTGTTTGCCGACCTGCGCACGATTATGCGCCAAATGCAATCCGACCCAACAATCGCTCCAGAACTACCCGTGGTAAAGCGTGCCATACGACGCGCGTTTCTATGGGAAGTGCTGAGCGAAGTCCTGCAAGTATTGCAGGCGGTTCCAGTCATGTTTTTCATGAATGAACTGGCGCACCCAAGCGCAAACACCCCACAAACGATCGGGCTGATTGCCCTTGCGATCGTCGTTCTTTTCAAACTCAGTCAAATCGTCGCCAATCGCATGGGGCTTCATCGCAATGATGTGTTTTGGGGCGCCTGGCGTGTATGGTGGGGATATGGCAATCGCCTACTCCTCCGACAAAGTACCGACTGGCACACCGCACACAGCACTGGCGAGAAGGACTCATTGATTGGCAAAAACATCACTCGTTTTCAAGAGCTGTTTGATGAAGCGCTGTTCAACACGATTCCCGTGCTGCTGCGTGTCACATTCACTACCATCTTCATGTTCTTCATTGGCTGGCAGGTTGGTATCGTTGCTGTAGTGACGATGCTTATCTACGGCCTTGTGCTCCGCCGCACCGAGCGCACTATGCGTGCGCACCGTGAGGAGTTTCAGGAGCAAATGAAGGCTGTCGAAGATAATGGAAGTGAGCTGACTCGTAACTGGCGAACGATTCGTACGCTCGGTCTCGAAGAGCGATTTAGTGACCACAACGAGCATATGCTGCGAGATTTTTGGCACAACGAACATCCGCGTCACAAACAATGGACGAAGGGTATCGCGCGCCAAGACGACGTGCTGCTCATGAGTCGTGCAGTGCTCTACCTAGTGCTCGGGATCACCGCGTATCATTCGGGCGGGCTTGTCACGCTTGGAAGTGTGGCGCTTGCAACGAACTGGATGGAGCGTGCCTATAGTCACTACTGGCGCCTGATTGATTTTCAGCGATTGCTGGGCCGTGGCCAAGAGGCACTGCGCGAGCTAGTTGCCTTTCTCGCCACCAAGCCAACAGTTGTCAATACTGATGAGCCGCAGTGGCCAGGCGTCGTAACTGGCGCGGTGCAGTTTAGTAATGTGTCATTTGCCTACGCGGATAGCCATGATGATCATACGATCAGTGAGTTTAATCTGTCGGTACCGGCATACACATCGCTCGCGTTTGTGGGCGAAAGTGGCAGCGGAAAATCGACCCTGATGCGCCTGCTGGCTCGTGAGTACGATCCGTGTGGTGGTACCATCACGGTCGATGCTATCGACCTACGTGATATCGATTACCAGCGGTACCGTCATGAGCTGATTGCAGTTGTCAGCCAAACGATTGAGCTATTCAATCGCACGGTTGCCGATAACATTCGGATTGCTCGCCCCCATGCGAGCGATCAGGAAGTTGAGCAAGCGGCACGCGCTGCCGGCGCGCACGAGTTCATCATGAACATGCCCCATGGCTACAATAGCCGAGTCGGCGAGGACGGTATTCAGCTGAGCGGTGGGCAGCGACAACGTCTCGCGATTGCCCGGGCGCTTATCATGGAGCCAGCAATTCTGATTCTGGATGAAGCGACTTCGGCACTTGATGCAATGAGCCAGGCTGAAGTGCAGCAGACGATTGATGATCTGATGAAGCGACGAGTGTGTACGGTCTTTGTGATCGCGCACCGGCTAAGCACCATCCGTGATGCTGATCGTATCGTCGTGATGGATGGTGGCTGCGTGTCGGCAATCGGCTCACATGACGAACTGTTTAGAACGAGTGCCATTTACCAGCGTATGAATGGCCTCGAGCATGGCCGTCAACTCCAGCGTGTTGGATAAGAGATCAGCGCAAAAGCCCCGCATCGACATGATGCGGGGTGTTTTATGTTGCAAAATAAAAGCGGACAGCACAGGGCGCAGATTGTATCTGCATCCCTGTGCCGCCCGTGTGGTCAGCAGCGGCTGACGCCGCCAGTCGTGCCGTAGTTGTAGAAGTTCAGGCACACACGGTCGGTGTAGGTGAGGCCTGTCGTAATCCTCACGCCTTTAGCTGTTCCACTAACGGCATATCCATTGCTCGTGCCTCCACGGATGATGTTGTACGCGCTCAACTTGATGTAGCTGGTGTTCGCCCATGCGTACGTAGCAGGGACGTCCACCCACCCGTCAGTGACAACCATGTACCCATAGCTATCACGGGTAATGGTGATGTACGCACTTGGTTTAGCGTTGGTCGCTAGCCCTGTGAAGGGCAGGTACGCGACGTCCAGGAATTGGCACACGTTGGGTGAGTTGCCAACTCGCTTCGTGACTCCATACCCCAACGCGATTGAGTCGCATGCGTAGTAGGTCAGGTACGTCGGTGCCGCCACTGCTTGCGCAGGGCTCGCCGTCAGCACACCGATTGCCACCATGGTGGCAGTAATGAAGCTGGCGAACCAGCCCCAGTGTCGCGACTTTTTCGGAGCGTTCATTGTGGTGCCTTTCCCTCGTCGTAAGCCGCGGGGTTCCGAAGCTTATTGTGATAATGTAAACGATAAGGCTGTACTATGCAAGCATAGGTGTATTAGAAATGAAAATAGGTGGTATTTGTGCAGGGTGACTGCACAAATACCACCTGGTTGGCTCAGAGCGCCCCGCCGTCCTTGCGCTCGGCCTGGCGCTGACGGTATGCCTGCTGTGCCGAGGCAAAGCCACTGGCAATGCCTGCCCATCGAGCCAAGGCTCCATCGAGCGCTCGCTCAGTCTGGTCGGCGGCCGTGGCCCGCAGCCGTTCGAGAGCATTCGTCAGGCTGTCGATGTCGTCGCTGAACACATCCTGTGAGGCTCCGGCGGCATCGGTCGCCTTGTTGGCGGCAACTTCACCAAGGCTTCCAAGCTGCTCGCTCAATTCCATCATGCGTCCACCAGCCGCATCGAGAAAGCGCTCAAAAGCGGCGCTGGCGCTGCCATACAGCCGCTCGAATGTCTCGTCCCAGTCGGTGGGTTCGGCGAGGGGATCGACGGTGCCATACAGTGTCACGAGTAGTTCCTCTAAGGATGGCTTCGCCGGCTCGAGCATCACGAGCGCATCCAGCTCGGCTTGCATCTCTTGCGCGCGCCAGTTGAAGACCAGCCGCGTCGTGCTATCATCTGGCGCCTCATTGCTCAGGCGTTGCGCCTCGGCGATACCAGCTTTCAGCATCTCAACTCGAATGCTGCTTGGGTTCATGGCAGATGCCATCGGTCTTCCTTTCGTCGGACGAATAGAACATTGGTTACTATAGCACATACATGATATGTGTCAACCAATCAAAAACTGCCGCACGTGTGACGGCAGTTTTGTGTGATGGAGTATATTTAAACTTTTTTGACCTGTAGTGCGTCAAGCTCGACTGGGGTATCGCGGCCAAACATACTGACCATTACCTTGAGCTTACCCTTGGCGGTATCAATTTCGCTCACCGCACCGTCAAAGCCCTTGAACGGACCGTCGGTGATACTGACCACTTCGCCTGGCTGGAAATCAATCTGATGCTTAGGGTCTTCGACACCCATGCGCTTTTTGATTTTAGAAATTTCAGCATCTGAAACAGGCGTTGGCTCGGTGCCGCTACCAACGAACCCGGTGACACCGGGAGTGTTGCGTACGATATACCATGTTTCATCAGTGAGTTTCATTTCAACGAGCACGTAGCCCTGAAAAATCTTAGCTTCAACAACTTTGCGCTTACCATTTTTAATCTGAATTTGCTTTTCCTTTGGCACCATAGCGTCAAAGATTTTGTCGGCCATATCGACGGCCTGAATGCGCGTCCTGATGCTGTCAGCTACTTTTTCTTCGTAGCCACTGTAGGTGTGGATCGCGTACCACTGCCGGGTGCTGTCGTAACGATTTTTTTGTGACATGTCTGGTTACTTTCCTATGATTAGCTTAAATAATTGTTGGAAACCTGCGTCAAGCAATATGATGACTACCAGGAAAAATACGGTGAAGGCGATCAGCGCGCCGGTCATACCCCAGGTGCTGCGCCTATCAGGCCAGCGTACTTGGCGAAGCTCATACCAAGCTCCTTTTACGTAGCGTACTACTGGGCGGAATGGATTTACAACGCGTCGGCCGGCCGTAGCTGGCTCTTGTTTGCTGTTGCGCGTAGCTTTTGGTGTTGCTTTTGGCGTCTTCTTGGTTTTTCGCGAGGACGAGCTTGTATCGCTTGCAGAGATGCGAGTGATACGAGCGCTATCATTGTTATTGGCTTTTGCCACGTTGATACTGTCTCCCAATTTAATAAGTCTGCTTGTTGCAGACTGTCAATACCATAGTACATCGCAGAGCCCCGATTGTCAAGTCTTCGCCCGACGAGCGATGATATCACGGAGATATTGACCCAGTATGAATATAGTTGTATGGTATATGAAATATGATTGAAAGATATAAACCATCAACACGTGAAGTGCTGCCGCTGAACGACATGAAGGTGCGTGCAAGAGCGACAGTGCTCGAATTTACCGGGCTCACAATGGAAGGGCTGCTGCTGAAGCCCTACAGTGATGATAGCCTGCACCAAGTGGTAGCGCTGTATGATGAAGATGAGGCGATGATAAATCGAAGAGTTGTTGATACGCCGAATCGTCGTCTGGCGAATGCCATGATAGGCCTAGAGGAAGCGGTCCGTACGCTCTGTCAAGTAGAGCCACCGATTGATCGGATGGAAACGATTCAAGCGAACCGTGAGGTTGTGGATGGAGTGAGCGGCACTGTCTTTGCGTATACTATTTCAGCGGGTCGTGCCGGTTGCGACTTTGGCACATTGTTACGGTGCGAGTATGACACCCCTGGCCTTGTTGACTCGTATAACAATCCGTTGACTGATTCACGCGCGGTACTTTTGCCTCAGAATAGTTACTTACGGCAAGTACTTCGATTTGGCGATCCACATGAGCCTGTTTTTCGGGCAAGTGAGACTGATCTGCTATCTCCTGAATGGTCAACCGTGAGTGAGGAGTGGCTACCAAACGGCGGTAAGGCAGTCCGCTGGATCAATCTCGATAGAGCGTATAGGCACGAAGATGGTACATTTGCTGCAGGCCAGGTGCGCGACGATATATTTCATCGTGACCATATATTCTACTATCCACTCTATAGCAGCGATGCGCTGGGTCTAGAGAGGTACCTGGAGATTGCACAGGATTTACTGCGAAAGCTACTCGACGCGCTCGATGGCGAGCATACTGTCACGCCAAGTGTCGACTACTAGATTTTTAGTGCGTACTATTCAGGGTCTTTATGCGTGGTTTGCATAGTAAAGCCAAATGTTGAGCCATGATTCAGTCGTGACGACATTTCTATCTGAATGTCGAGCTTTTTGGATAGTTTGCGCGCGACATACAGCCCCAGCCCGGTGCCACCTGTCTCTCGTGTTCGGTAATCCTCGCTGCGCCAAAATTTCTCAAAAATATGCGTTTGGTCACTCTTGCTCATGCCAATTCCGGTATCAGATACTCTGAAGTCAAGCGTGTCATCGTGCTTTTTCACCCTGACAACCACCTCACCCTCTTTGGTATATTTAATCGCGTTGGTGACAAAGTTTTGCAGTAGTTCTTTGAGGTAGAGCCGGCTGGCTACGACTTCACCAAGTTGCGGCGATAGGTCGAGATTGAAGTGGAGTCCCTTGGCTTCTGCTTGCGGTGCATACTCGTTGTAAAGGTCGTGGATGAGCGCACTCACATCGATAGCCTCTGGGGCGTCAGCGACACCACGCTCGGCGCGGCTGAGGGTGCTAAGGTCATTAACCATCTTTGCAAGAAACAGCACCTGGTCGTGCGCCACCTTCATGTTGTCTTTCAGGGTGGCATCTGGAATATCGTTGCGATCCATCATAATTTGCAGATTGCTCAGAGTACCCTCTGCGATGGTGATCGGAGTCCGAAGCTCGTGGCTGACGACGCTAATAAACTCATCACGCTCTTCCTCAAGCGATTTCTGCTTGGTGATGTCACGCAAAATCACAATATAGCCATCGGAGCCATCGCTGCCATGACTATCGACACCACGAATCGGCGAGTAAATAACACTTAGGTGCAGCTGCTCACCGGCAATCTGGATGCTGAGGTCGTCCCTATTTTGCACGGTCGTAGCGGCTTTGAGTTCGCGGATAAATTTGAACGGTGTGTTGTCTTTGTCGACCAGTGGCAGGATAGCGTCGATTTTTTGTCCCTCAAGACCGGTATTTGTATCAAGCAAGCTGAGACATGCGGCGTTGTACACCTGTATCACGCCGTTTTTGTCGGTGCTTAGGATGGCGTCGGCCAGGTTGTTCACGATGGTGATCATACGATCACGCTGCAGTAGCTCTTCTGCCTGGCTGCGGGATAATTCTTCGCGGTCAACTTCCTGTGCTTTGCTGATTGAGCCAACGATATAGCCAACGGCTAGCGTACCAACAAAGTAGAGAATGTTTTGTATGATGTAGTTTGAGTTTTCAAGATGTAGCAGTATGTCGGCGAGCGCGGTGGCAAACAATATAAAGATGCTGAGATACAGTCCGTCTGTCGAGAAGTACGCGAGGGACGCGAGGAGCAGGATCACCCATCCGACGGTAAATGGCATGTCAAAGCCTGAAACAAATAGGAGGTAAGCTGCGGCTAGGATATGGAACAGAATGAGGCGAGCAGCTGCCATACGCTTGCTTTTTGGTGGGACGAGGAACTGGTAGACGCTAAGCCCGATCCACACCAGCGCAATAAGTATAAACTGCGCATCGCCCGAAAAATGATCGGATTGGATGGCGCCGAGCTGGATGAGTAGTCCATAAAATATCAAAATAACAGGCAGCAAGAGTCCGGCAAAGCGAATAATTGCAGCAGTTCGTTGGTTCACGCTCAGCCCCGCCCTTTTCATCATATGTGTGTATTATACTGCATATGGTTGCGCACGCAAATGCACTATACGGCCGGCGAATGTTTTTTGAGGAGCTTGCGGTGAGTGAGGTAGAGTGGATCGATCGCTTCGACCTCCCGCCAAAACGCGGGGCTGTGGTTCATTTCGCGCGTATGGCATAGCTCATGAACGAGCACGTAGTCGATAAGTGTATCAGGCAGTTTCATAAGTGCAATGTTGAGGCTAATTACGCCGCGGCTGCTACAGCTTCCCCACCGCCCGGTACTATGGCTGAAGCGGATAGTAGTGTAAGTAAACCCACGATCAGCCGCGATACGCTCAAGTCTGCTGGGTAGTAGTAGCTTGGCCTCTTTGCGATAGACTTTCGCCACTACATCTCGGATCATCTGCTGAACATCGCGGTCATTGACACTGTGGTTCGGAGGGAGTTTAACTACGATCTTGTCGCTCAGCAGCTGTACGTGAGGCTGCTTGACCATCGTTGTCGGTACGTGGACAAGCGTGTGTTGCTTGCCGATTTGCTGGCCCCATGTGTATGGCTGGGACTGACCCGCGCTATGCGCAAGCTTCCGCAGCTCGCTTCGTGAGCGCTCAATCATTTGCCTCACAAATAAAAGCGGCGTGAGGGGCGGTACGGTGGCGACATAGCGACCATCGTTCCCAATCATAATGCGAACATAGCGTGCACGTGCGACGCGGCGAACAGTGATCTCGCCAAACTCTGGATCAGTGATAGTGGACACGAGACGTGCTACCTAATCACGATAGGCCGGGTAGTTGGCCTTGGAGGTACGGCTGTATGGAGCTTTGGCAACGGCTCAGCGCTTGCTCGGTTTTCGCGGCTCAGGTATGACAAGACAACTTTGAGCTGGCTATTAAACGTATGCTTGCCGCTGATCACGATCGCTTTTTCGTCAGGATGTGGTGCGCTAAAGTCGCGTAGATAATCGTGAAACTCATCTTTATTAAGTGAGCCATTTTTGAGCGTTCGGGAGAGCGATGTTACTTGGTCTGTCTGTACCCAAATAAGCAAGGGCTGAAATCCCCTCGACCTGGCCCATCGGAAAAACTCGGTTCGTCGGACTCTGCTGTCGCTATTGCCCTCGAACACAAACGTTTGTCCGCATTTTGCGACCTCGCCCATAATAATTGAGATGAGTTTGCCGGCGGCCTCTGAGTCCTGCGCGAGTGCCTCAATGACCAGGCTGTCGACGTAGGGTGCGTGAAACATTTCAGCAAATTTTGCTGCAAAAAAAGTCTTTCCACTCCCCGGAATCCCCACCATCATGATTGCATGCGGGCGCGCTAGTCGTAATGATTGCATAGCTATAGTATAGCAAAACTCCTCGGCTTATGGGTAGAGATGTGTGTGCTATATCTCAACTTTACGCCGTAGAGCATAAGCAATATATACTATCATAGATCATTGACAAATTGTAAATACATTAATATAATAAAATCTAATTATAAACTGTTTGCGAGACAGGAGATGTGAGATGAATAAGGTGAAAGCATTAGTAATTAGCGTCATTGCCGCGGTGGTGTCATTTGCCGGATACGCCTACGTAGCGGGAGATACGATACAAGCCCTTAACCCGTCTGCGCGTGATTGCACCACCAATTCGATTATCTACTGCGGTGCCATCACCCCTGATGAGCTAGTCACAAAATATGCTGCAAATAAGACTGGTGACCTGCCGGCGCTTTACAGCCATTACGGCATTTCTGCTGCCATGATAAATGGCAAAACACAGAAGCAGGGCTATGTGACGCGCACCGGTGACGTCTATTACAATGGCAAAATTGTGGCCCGTAAAGCAATCAGTGTTGGCCGCGAGTACCGTGCGAATAGCTGGACTCTCTCGGTTGGTGGTAACACATACTACGAACGCTATGCGGGCACTAACTACGCTGCCACCACCGATGCCATCGCTACACATCTCTGGTTTGACGCAAATGGTAAATTTATTGGTGGCATTATGTATTCATGCGGAAACCCTGTGCGAGCAACGCCAGAGGAAGTGCCAGTTGCAGTATGTGAAAGCCTGGTAGTCGACAAGATTAGCCGCACGAAGTTTCGACTAACTGGTAAAGCAGTTGCAAGTGGCGGCGCGACAATTAGCGCGATCCATTACTACGTCTATGATGCTGCAGGTACTCCTGTGGCTAGCGTACCTGGGCCAGATGGTCAGGCAACGAGTAGTGTTGAAGTGACAATTTCTACGCCAGGTACCTATAAAGTGCAAGCAATCGCGCTGACATCTCTTGGCAACAAAACAAGCGATGCCTGTACTCGCATGGTGACCGTCGATCCCGAACCATGTACTGTTCCTGGAAAAGAAAATCTGCCCAAGGATAGTCCGCTGTGCGTAGAGGATAAGCCGAGTGTCAAGGTTGAAAAAACCGTCAATGGTAAAGAGCTTGCTACGGTCAAGGTTGGAGAATCTTTCACCTACGAGATTACGGTCACAAATACGGGCAATGTAGTGCTGAAAGACGTGGCGGTGAGCGATACGGCACCAGCCGGCATTAGCTTCCTGACGGCAGACAGCGGTACGCTGCAAAATAGCACCTGGACCCATACGATTGCCGAACTTAAGACCGGTGAATCAAAGACATTTACCCTAACTGCGAAGTACAACGAGTATCGCGGTGGCACGCATACAAATACCGTCTGTGTTGATACGCCGACAGTACCTGGCAAGCCGGATGACTGTGACGATGCGAGCACAAACACCAAAGAAGATATTACGGTTTGCGATACAAAAACAAATCAAATCATTACGATTGATCGCAGCCAGCTCGATAGTTCTCATATGACTACAGATCAAACGAAATGTGGCGACATAAAGGTCTGTGTACTTGCTGACAAAACCGAGAAGACAATTCCAAAAAATCAGTACAATACTTCATTGCACACAACTGACATGAGTAAATGTGCCAACCCTAAGGTTGACCCACCCATCGAGCTTCCTCACACTGGTATCGCTGATGTCCTGAGTGGTGGCATTGGTGTCAGTAGCCTGATCGGCGCTACCACTTATTACGTCGCCAGCCGACGCGCAATACGCTAATCTCGGAATACACAAAAAAACCGAGCTCATCACTCGGTGCTTGGCAG
>DBNP01000037.1:0-195 GCA_002299795.1 Candidatus Saccharibacteria bacterium UBA669
GGGGGATATATGACTAAATGCTATTAAATCATTTTTCGTATACTCTGACGGTACGATGATGGAGTTGTTACGGTGAGCAACGTAGAAAAATACAAAGCGGCCCACTAGCTGTTTGAAGTGGTAGATGAGCCAGTTTTTATCACTATTCCATGTCTTGAGAAGTGTCAGGTCGTGAAAGGTGGTAACCGATGTACC
>DBNP01000037.1:260-3139 GCA_002299795.1 Candidatus Saccharibacteria bacterium UBA669
GGCACAAGGACAGTGTAGCGGTTGGCTTGATCAACAGCCTGTAGGTAGGTAAGTAGGCGCTCGACATAGCGGCCAGTGGAGCTGTTGATAATCCGTGCATCAATCACAATATGCATATAGCTAGTATACGGTATTATAATAGGTACTATGAAACGATCAGCGCGAACACTAGCTACAGCAAATAGCGTCAAACGTATTTCCGAGGTAGAACTTGGTAAGACAACACCACTGCGTATGTTTGTGTGGCGATTGCGGCGCGGTGTACGCGATATATTAAAGGGGAGAGACGTCTTGAATGTCGAGCCGGAAGAGTCTGACGGCACCCGGTTTAAGGCGCGTGAAGCATATCGGAATATCAATGCATTTATAGAGAAGAGTTTTCCGAGGCTCGTTGTCGACACCCCGATTGAGGTAGCGCGTAACATGGTGCACGATCGAATCAAGGAACTTGGGTATCAGATCGTAGAAGAGGATTTAAGCAAACCGTGGGGCGCGTACTACCGCATGGCAAGTAAAGATGCCGCGCGGTTTGTCGGTGAATTTTTCCCAGGACTCAGTATGGTAGAGGCAAAGCTAGGTAGGGAAGACGTTGAACTTAGCCCTAAGTTCTTGCTTGTTGCCCCCGGCAATCGTCTTAGCTGGCAGTATCATGAGCGCAGAGCGGAGCGCTGGAGGTTTTTGACAGACGGTGCGTATTACCGGAGCCATAGTGATGCAATGCCAGAGATGTTGCTTCATGGAAAGGCTGGTCAGGTAGTGCAGTTTGATGCGGGTGAACGACACCGTCTATGCTCAGAGCCCTATAGTAAAAACTACACACTCGTAGCGGAAATATGGCAGCATACCGATGATACGCATCATTCCGACGAGAGCGACATTGTACGACTCGAAGACGATTATAAGCGTTAGTGTTTTTTAAACACTAACCTTGAATAGAGTAGATAGTTCCATACCAGTGACACACAGGTAGCAAGTAGCTTCGCGAAAAATAGTCCCGTGTCGGCTCGGCTGGTAATTATAGATAGTATTGGCAGCGTAAGCTGAATGATGATTGTCTGGAGTACCCATAGTCCAAATAATGTTACTACAACAAAAAGTATTATTTCGCGCATGACGTGAGCGCCGGACGACTGAAACGTATATTTTTTATTGGCAAAAAAGCTAAATACAAAAGCTACTGTGGTTGATAAGATATTCGCAACTCCTACCGGTAAACCAAATGACTGAAGGATGAAAAGGCCGCCAAAGTCTATGAGCGTATTAAGTACACCAACGACACCGAATCGGATTACCTGATTATTTTTTACCATCTGCACTTTCGTGATAGTGCTCCACGAGATAGAGCGGGCGGTTCTTTGTTTCATTAAAGATACGTCCGACATATTCACCGATAATGCCGATGCTTAGTAGTTGAACGCCGCCCATAAATAGGATGACCGCCATAGTTGAGGCGTAGCCAGGCACGGTAGGCACCCCGAAGAGCGGTCGAATGAGTAGGTAAATAATATACACGAAGGCAAATAGTGAGATGATCGCACCGACGAATGATGAAATGCGCAGTGGCGCGATCGTGAAGCTGGTGATACCGTCGATTGCCAGGCCGACAAGCTTTGAAAGCGTTTGCTGAATTTCGCCAGCCGCACGAGGATCGCGGTCATAGAGAATCTCCTTTTTCTTGTATCCAATCCAGCTAAACATTCCCTTGGTGTAGCGTTCCGACTCGCGAAACTGCTTGAGAGCTTCTATGCAGCGGCGATCAAGTAATCGGAAATCACCTGTGTCAACCTGAATAGGGATACGGGTAGATTTTTGCAAAATGCGGTAGTACCACGTACTTGTCGTCTTTTTGAACCATGTCTCGCCTGCTCGGCTACGTCGTCGNNACCATCGCATCACCTTTGACGAAATCGAATCCAGCGCACATCGCGATTTCTTTGCCAAAGTTACGACTGAGATTGATATAGCTCACGCGGGAATCTTTCTCAGCAAAACCTTCGACAATTTCTAGCGTGTTATCGCGGCTGCCGTCGTTGACGAACAGGAACTCAAAATGATAATTTTGGTTTTCGTGGGCCAGCTTGCCGAGGCGCTCGTAGAGCATGTCGAGCACTTCTTGTTCATTGTAGGCTGGAATGAGGATTGAGATAAGCTTTTTCATATAGTCTTAGTATAGCGCTATTTGACCTTTGCGATAAGATCAGTAATACTACGTGCCGTAATACAGCCGCGCATAGCCAAGTACTCGGTTTTCGCCGCTGCTGACTCGAGCTGATTTTCGCCGAGGATTGCCCCAGCATGGCCCAGCTGAACACCTACGGGCGCAGAGTGACCAGCCACGTAGGCGTAGACTGGTTTACTGACATGCTGCGCGATATAGTCTGCAGCAGCTATTTCATCAGTACTACCAATCTCACCAATCATCACAATTCGCTGTACGGCGGGGTCATTTTCAAACAATTTCAAACAATCAATAAATCCGCTACCTCGCACCATATCACCACCGATTCCAATGATATAGCGCTGGCCAAAACCATGACACGTGAGCAGATCCATCGCTTCATAGGTGAGAGTACCGCTACGGCTCACGACAGCAGTGTCGCCGCTACTAGCGAGCGCAGCGGGGATGATGCCCAGGAGGTTGCCGCCGGGCACTAAAATGCCGGGGCAATTAGGGCCAACGACTACCGACCGACTTCCCTGCAGCTTCTGTCGCACAGCAACCATATCATGTACTGGTATGCCCTCGGTAATACACACAATGAGCGGTACCTCAGCGTCGATTGCCTCGAAAATCGCTGACTTTGCGTGTGGTGCCGGCACAAAGATGACACTTGCGTCGACGGGCATGTCTTGCTGGATGGCGGCGATGGTTGCGTAGA
>DBNP01000023.1 GCA_002299795.1 Candidatus Saccharibacteria bacterium UBA669
ATTCCCGGTGGGATCACCAAGAAAAGCCGCTTACCCCTTGTGGGTGGGCGGTTTTTCTTTGCCGAGTTTTACTTGGAGGAGTCGAGCCCGATCGCGGTTCGCTATGGCCCGGCTACTTGTAGCGACGGCGCAATATACCCTAGTATTCCCGGTGGGATCACCAAGAAAGTAGCTCATCCTTGGATGGGCTATTTCGTGGTGGGTTTTCTCAAGAAAACCGAACTCCAAAGGGTTCGTGAAGCGCAATAAGCAAACATTAGCTTGCTCGTGTTTGTGACTGAGCGGGAACAGAGAGCGTAGCGACCGCCTTCCCAGTGAAACCACAAAACCAAAACGATAAATAGAGAATCTCCTCGGCTCCACTTGCGCAGAACCGAGGAGATATCGAACTACTTCCAACCGGGCCTCTCAACGAAAAGAAAAGCGTTGAGATTGAGGTTGAATGCTGCCGGGGTGGGGACTCCCTGCAAGGGGAGACTTTCCCTGGCCGTTCGCAACACTTCTGTGTCGCGGTGACCCAGGGCCACCAGTCGTTTTGCCTGGTAGTCATTGCAAAAGTTTGCCTCTTCAGCGGTACCAGTGTACCACCCGCAGTCCAGCTCGGGCATGACCCCGGTCTGTGCGAATCGCCGAGCTGCGGCAACACCTGCCGTGACAGCATCGAGTTGCTCGGCGGTGAGTTGTGTGCCCATGATGCTCCTTTAGGTTGGCAATGAGATCATACACACTGTAACATACATTCTACCGTATGTCAATAGTCGTATCTATGTTCGTTGGGTTATTGCGCGTAACAGATAGCACCCCCTTGATATTGCTAATGCGCTACGCGGTGAGATATAGTTATGACAATATGTCTTGGCAAATACTTACGGCGATCAGTGTTTTAACGCTGTCAGCATCGGTTCTCCTGCAACGAGTTTTGCTGAGTAAAGATAGGCTTGACCCGTATTCATACGCAGTAGTGTTCCAGACACTAGTTGGCGCGATCTTGATGGTAGCAGCAGTTCTTGCTGGGTTTAGTCTCGCAAATATCGAAGCTGTCATCACACCCGCCCTACTTTCAATAGTTGCTTTTGGGGTGGGGCACATCGCCTATGCAAAGACGCTGCAAACTGTCGAGGCATCCGCATTCTCGGTATTATTTGCCACGCAGGCAATCTGGATCATGCTGCTCGGCATAGTGCTGTTCAATGAATCACTAGCTCCTCTGCAGCTGGTTGGTACTCTATTGATATTCGGCAGTATCGGCATCGTATTCAAAAATATCCGATCATTAAAGCTAGACAAGGGGACGGGTCTCGGCCTTCTGACTGGCATATTGTTCGGTGTCGCCATTACAAGCTGGTCATATGTCGGCCGATATGTAGATGGATTGTCTTGGGCGGCGATTAGTTTTGTAGGCACAGCGCTCGTAGTGCTCCTCATTCGCCCCCGCTCGATTACAAAAGTACACTCAATGTTTAAGCCAAAAATCGCCGCCACACTCTTTTTACTCGCGGTATTTTATGCGATTGGAAGTGTCGCGATGTTATTCGCCTATAAAGAGGGTACTTTCTCTGTGGTTACACCCCTTCGACAAACCTCAATTATCGCTACGACACTCCTTGCGCTACTATTCCTCGCCAAAGAAAGAACTCGCGTGGGGACAAAGCTACTGGCCGCATTGGTATGCTTTATTGGGGTCGTACTCATCGTAGTGTAATGACAAAATAAGCTCTTGGAAGTTTGTACCGGTAATGAAAACCCCCCGCACGTGTAGTGTTGGGGGGGGTGGTACTATGACGTTTCGTCATTATCGGGTAGCTCAGGTACCTCGATCTCACCAGTTGGCGAATGAGTATCAAGATCCGATTGAGACACGGGCGGCAGGGGGAGGGGTGGTGAAATCGGCTGCACCGGTGCCAAGCCGGTAGCAAGGCGACCCTCGATCCGCTCAAGCGCCGCCAATATCGCTACGCTCGTTTCAAACGACAAGAGACTGAGCGTTTTTTGCTGCTGCTCGAGCGACGTTCGATACTGCTTGATCTTGAGCAGGTGGTCAACATCCATAATGTTGGGCAAACGCTTCGTACCAACATATAGCGTGACTGTCTTGAACAGGTAGTCAAGCGGGGTGCGTGTCGGGGTGTCGAGATTGACATTCTCAATACTCTCCGTGTCGTCGGGGCTTCCCAGCACCAACAGCCAGATATTCGCCTTTTCCTGGATACACAAGTTGCCATCGTGCGGATCGCACGTAATGTAGTTATTGGCCCATTGCCAAGCTTCTCGATACACCCAGAACAGCATGAGTGCCAAAATGCACCAGATAGGCCAGCGGATGTCCTGCCATATCAGGAGTATCGTCACCAGGCCCAGGCCGACAGCTACAACAGCGGCAGCTGACGAAGCAAGTAGTTGCTTGATGCTACGTCGCTGGATATACGGCTTTGGCGCACCAGTTTTGTCATGGTCCCACTGGCTTAGCAGTTCTTCGCTTGATTTCATGTCAGTGAATAACCTTGCCGACTGTCGCGACAATGTCCTTAAATGACTGAATTCCCGCGTTGATGAGGTTGCCCAGCGCCCCGTCCGGCACCCACTGCAGGTATGCGCCCAGTTGTGCAAAGAGCGCCACAACCGCAAAGAAGCTCAACAGAATGCCAACCGGCATTCCGGCCTTCTTCCTGCCACTGCTACTCGCCATCGTGAAGGACGCCATGCCAAATACTGCTGTCGCAATGACAAGCTGCAGGCTGCTCGACACCCATCCCACTGGTAGTGATGCGAAGATGAGCGTCGCACCTGCGACCGCCAAGAAAACACCAACCAACTGCAAGATGAGATGCTGATCCTTCTTGTTCAGAAGCGCCCGCGCACCCAGTATGCCAACAAGTCCAACTGCCAGACCTATCATGCCCTGTGTCAGATTTGCAATGTTCATGGTAGTCCTTGTCTAGGAGGAGGGATACCGCTACATATATGTTAGCACTTTATTGTTATATAATCCAAAATATTTCATATAAACATAACCAATGAAAAAGCCGAGGAGTGTATAACACTCCTCGGCAGCTCACACCACAGGTGGCACAAGCGAGAGACTACGGCACAAGACCGAATTGCCTCATGAAGGGGATAGGGTCGACAAACGACCCGCTCACCCTGACATTGAAGTGCAGGTGAGGGCCAGTACTCGTCCCGGTATTGCCAGATAGCGCAATGACCTGTCCGGCCGCTACCTGCTGACCAACCTGTACACGAATAACCGAGAGGTGCGCGTATCCCGTCACAACCCCTCCGCCGTGATCGATGGTGACGAAGTTTCCATAGCCACCTGCCGGACCCGCCGACACAACCTGGCCACTATGAGCTGCTTTGACTGGCGTCGCCAAACTAGCAGCAAAGTCAACTCCGTCGTGCAGCTTGCGCACACCAGTGATCGGGTGTACGCGCATACCGAAGGGGCTTGTGATGCGAATCGTGTCAAGCGGCCACCGCCAACCAGCACTAAGCGTGTCGCTCTGCACAATAGCCGTAGTCGGACGGGTTGCGCCCGCAAACTGCCGAGACGTTGTCGTCCAGCTAACTAGCGCCACAGTAGGCACGCCAAGCCGACTATCCGTATCGATCATTTGACCATTGCCGAGATACATCGCGACATGGGTCATGGAGGGCGAAAGACTCAGCAAGGATGGAGCAGTCCAGTACAGCAGGTCGCCCCGCTGCAAGACATTCAGCCACTCATCTGGAGTGCCGCTACCCGGTCTAGGCACTGTCGTGCCAAACTGATACTGCGCGGTTGCCCCAAACGGCAATGATACACCAGCCATCTCATATGCCCACTGCGTGAAGCCCGAGTTGTCAAACGGGTTAGTCGCATCCCACCGATAGGGCTGACCGTATTGACTGAGCGCAGCTTGCACCGCAAGCTCGGCAATCTGGCCAGCACCTCCACCCGTTACTTGTGAGCAGTCGAGACTGGGAGTCATAATTCCCGATGCAGTCGCCCCACCTGGCGTGAAGCCGGTGAGAATCAACAGTACAGGTGCCTCCCAAAGGTTAAATGTGCTTTCGTAAGCGGCACGATTGGGCTTTTGTACCGCAATCGCCACTTCGATGAGCGGCATGCTGTCACGGTTGTCAACAGCCTCAAGCGCTTCGTAGAACCTGTTTGAGGCGTATACTGGATCCATGATCTGGGCGGCGCTACCCCAGCCCTGGCTAGGCCGTTGCTGGAATAGCCCTAAACTATCTCGGTCACCGTAGGGGACGTTGAAAAGATTCGACTCCTGCTTGGCAACCATCAACGCAATCTGGATGTCGCGCAGACTACGGCCGCGCGCCACCCCGACATCACGGATGATGGCAATGTTTTGGAGCTGCTCTGGTTTATTAAACCCAGACACCGAAAGGACCGGCCCTCCTGATGAGGGTAGATAGTACGTACCTTGGCCCTGCGACAGGCAGTACTGTGTAGCGCCTGAGAAAAATCCCGCCAGGCCCACGATCGTGATCACACCAAGAAACAACGGCAGTACCGCGAGGAACACCAGTAGTTTTCTGTGCCGTTTCATGTCACGGCCTGGCTACTTTTTCAAATCCTACAAACTTCCAGCCGGCAGAGGTCTTCTCCCAGTAGGACAGTCGCGTGATCTGAAAGGTGTTGACCACCTCGCCGTTGCGCCGTGTGGTGACAGCAATGTTCGAGTCGGCCCACACCGTAATGTCATCAAAATCATGGATCTGCACGATGCTCTCAGCACCACGGCCAACCCTGACAACGACATCGGATGCCTTGCTCGCAAGCGAAGCGTCCTGTGTAGCCGAAACACCGAGCGAGGCAAAGCCAGCTGGTGTACTCAGCACCGAAAGGGCAGCTAGTCGCTCAGGGCTAGGAGGGGAATCGAGTGCCTCCTCCAACGCGAAGACCAGCACGACGACAGCATCCCGTTCCTGCGCACTGATTGCGTTTTCCTGGGTCGCCGTCGCCGCTGAGCTCGAAGTTGGAGTTGCTTGTGTAACCTCGGCTGGCGGTAGCGGTGAAGCTGGCCTGAAGATCAGGCCAGCCACAACCACCGTTACCAGCAGACCACCCAGCAGCCATCGCCATTCCTCAATCACGAATTCTCGTACGCGCGTCATGATGTACCACCCACTTCCTTTCGTTCCATCAGCCCACGGATACGAGGATCTTCCATCACCGGCCGACGCTGGAGCATACGCTCAGTTGCGCCACTTGACTGGACAAGCTCACGCATCATCGGAGGGATGTGCCACTGCACAAACAACGGATCGCGCTCACGCGCCTTGATAATTGAGCAACCCCGCCCAAGACGCTGCGAGAATCGAATCAAGCTATCGTCAAGTTCAAGCTCGCGCATCATCGTCCAGGTCTCCTCGTCAGAGGGCTGCTGGAAAATCACGAACATGTCGGTGCCACTGTAAATCTGCCTAGCATAGTCTCGCAGCTCCGTACCCGACTCGCCATACATCAGGTTCGGGAAATACTGAGTCGAACTAAGGCCCATCTTGTGTGAAGCTCGAGCCTTGGCATTCTGGAAGGCGTGCGCACGAGCCTGAAGCAAGTGCTGACCCTCCTCTTGCACTTCCTCCATGATGTGCACATGGGGGATCGCTGCGAGGTCATTGTTATTGAGTGCTGCGGTCATTGTGTTGAACCGTTGCGTCTCAAAGAACGCAACTTCTGTTGGACTCAACCCACTCATGTCGAACAGAGCGGCCGGCTCAGCCAGGTAATCACGAATTGACTGCTTCCCGGCAAACATGCGCCCAAACATGCCGTCAAAGATGAGTGTCAGATAGGTCGCTACCTGGAAGGCGGCGGCCTGGATCACCAGATAGTCAAGGTCAGGCTTCGCCTGGATAACCGCAGCGAGCGATTTATACAGCACGCCGCTTTCCGGATCGTTCAGCTCGGATCGGTAATGGACCAACAAGTGGTCATCAACGCGCCGATAAAAGGCATCGATATCGTCCACCGACAAGCCGCGCGTCACACGCTCCAGCAATCTCGTGCTGAGCTGCGCAGGACGATCGCGCTTGATGATGAAGATGGCGATTCGCATCGCCAGCACCTCGGCAGAACTCAGGGGCTCACCCTTGATGAACTCTGCACCTGTCATGGCGGTCTGAAGAATATCCCACTCGGTCTTCAGTGCCACTGGATCAAGCATCTCGAGCGACAGGTCGCGCAGCGCGATGACGTCACACGCCATACTCTTCACAATGCCCGCCCATTCGGCCGAGGCCTCTTCGGGCTTACGGTTGTCGATATGCATACGCATATCCTCAATCTCCCCGTCAGCACCAATCGCCTGCTGAATCATCGTAGCCATCGAAAACAGCTTCATAGCTGTCGTCTTGCCACTCTTTTTCAGACCCGTAAACACGATCTCAAGCGACTTCGTCACACCATCCCTTTGCGCCAAGTAGGCATCAAGCGGTATGCGACGACGTGTCCGTAGGCAAGTCCCAAGCGGCATGCCTGATGGCTGCCACAAAGACGGCACAATAAACGGTTGATAGGGCATCGTTGCATCAGCGCCAAACGAAAATGAACGACCACGGGCCATAATAGTCACCTCTCTCGATGAATAGTTACTGCGAATTGTTAAGTGGTCATGAGGCAGGTAAACCTTACCTCAGTACAATAGCCTCGCAAATGAAGCTACTCTACTCAAGTAAGATTTCTCTTGGAGGCAGCCGCTAAGCCACCTCCAAGAGAATTGTTCACAGCAAGTTAATGCCTGTAGCGCTCCAGAGCGCACGCCACTGCTGAATGGCACCCTTGACGGGCTTCGGGCCGAGGCCCTTGCGCTCCATCATCTCCTCGACAATCACCATGGCATCACGGTGCGCCTCCAGACTGGGCGATACTGTCACCCAGATCAGATTGTAGTTCTGGAGATAGTAGTTGAGCTCTCCAAGCATGCGGTCGCGCGCTTCAAGGCTCTCGTCACGATTAATCGCCTCGTTCGTTCGGTAGCGACCGCTCATATACAGATCAGTCGCCGCCCGAAGCAGCGCGATGATGCGTCCCAGGAACCTGGATTCATTCCTCAGATTAACCGCCTGTCCAACCTTTGCGAACGTCCCATTAATCGGGTGTCCGTCGTCGTCAAGCAGGCTAAAGCCATCAAGGAAGGATGTTGGGTCAAGCATTTCGGGCTGCGTTGTCACACGGGTAATGCCGATGAAGTTACCGTCGACTACCAGGTGGTCAGGGTAGCCTTCAATACGATGCGCCATCAGGTGACGACGCGAACCGATGGCTCCCGCAACACCAGACTGTACATCATCGTAGTAACCAGCCATGCCGACCGAGTCCCAGGTGCTCCTAAAAAAACTGAGCGCCTCGCTACCGGTTGCAATGTGGGCATCCATGACACCCCACTCCCGAAGATCGCGTACAATCCGCCGTGCATCGCGCATGATTGGCGACCGCCGAAGTGTCCGCGTGCTAACCGTATCAGCCCGCCTCAGCTTCTGGTTGCCCGTTGTCGTCAACACCAGCGCCATAGTCACTTCACAGGGAAGTGTCTCATCTATCTTTTGGAGCTCACCAGCTAGCTTATGTAGCGTCATGTGACGGCGCTGTTGCGGTGTCAGGTTTGACTCCTCGATCACCGGATTGCCCGCCGAGTCCTTCACCATGCCTTCAGGTACGAACACATAGGGATTGATCGACGATCCGATAAACGTACGCGTCGGCCATGGGTTTGCAGGACTGGTCCGATACACCCATGAAATACCGAGACCGGCACCGAGGTGCTCAAGCCGCTTGGCAAATTCCTTGCTACGACGGTACTGCTCCATCAAGTTCTTGGTAGTTGTGCTAGCACCAGTACCGATGATCGGCACCGCGTAGGCATCGTTCGTACCTTTGATACGAAAGAGCCCCATACTTACCGAGTCGTCGATGATTTCATCAACGATAAAGGGGACTGGGGGTGGTGCCCCACTCGCCACATCCCACATCACATGCTTCTTGCGCTTGATGTTGAAATTCACGATACCATCGATCGGTATCCGATACACACGTGTCGTGTTGGTGCGATAAAGCAGTATCACGAGCGTCAGGGTCAGCACTAGCCCATACCACCAGAACCCGATTGTCATCGTGATCATGGCGATGCTAGTGACAAACACTACACTCAGCCAAACATCTGGCTCATCAAGCTCAAAGTATCGCTGGCTCAACCGGGTGGGAGCCAGAATCTGAGGCGGCTTTACGCGTGTCCTCATTTCTCACTCCTCCTAGATCGGCCCGAATACACATATCATTCGCGAGCGCCCTGCAAGTAGCCACGAAGCGTGGTTTCCTCTGGGGGCTTCTCGTGTGGTGCACGTTGCTCAAGCTCTTCGCGAGCCGCATGAACTGCGACTGCAACTTCTGGCTGTCCAGCAACCATAGCACCAAACTCAACGGCCTTACCAGCAGATGTCACAACTGGCAATGATCTTGACTCATCTGACTTCTCAGTTTCGGTTACCACCACTTCGACCTCTTGAGCCACCCGGTCGCCGGGTGTCATAGGCCTCAGCGATGCATCAATCGTGTCATCAGTGTGCGTCTCCACATCGGGGCGATTTGTCACGTCAGAATCGGTGTGACCATCGACACTCGAGCGGCTCTTCCCACCGGCTGCACGACTGACATACTCTTTGCTAACCGCGAACATACCGTACACGGCCAGAAATGTGAACAGACTCACAATGATCGCCAGGATGACTCTCAAAACAACATTGTCAACTCCAACGGCGACAAGCTGCCCTAGTCGCCTAAAAAGTGCGACCGTTGGACCACCGAAAAGATACGCGATCAGCCACAGCGCTACAGCGCCGCGCCAGATTTTACGTCCCAACTCACCAAAGCTTAGCGTACCCGCCGCGCCCATCAGTCCGCCCGCCATCAGGATTGCTCCGACAGCAAACGCAACCAACAAACCAGCCAGGGCCAGCAAGATGATCAGAAAAACCAGGTGAAACCCAAGCGCAACAAGACCGGGGTCCAGCTTCGGAAAGGGCATACCACTGCTATCGGCGGGTATCGAGCTCGGCCCGATCTTCCCAGCGGCAGAGGAAAGGTTTCTTTGCAGATCAAGCATCACTGCATTGAGTTTCCACATTGGCACTGCGAACGCACCAGTCAGCAACACGGCCATGCCGATCTGAGGCAACTTATCAAGCACGCGACCCCACAACAGGATCGTCAGACACATCGCACTGAACAGCATATTGAACGCTACGTAGTTCGATAGCGGCCATGCCTGCTCAAAGATAGTCTTCGCCCAGTCAGCGTGACCGAGTAGTGCCGCAGGATCTGTCAACGACAAGTTGATGAAATCGTTTAGCTTCGTACACCACTCCCATAGCGACTCTGACCAGCCTTCGGTCGGGTCAAACGGATTTGCCCGAGTGAAGCCAGCCAAGAGCAGCACGACCGGAAGCATTCCAGCCATGCATAGACGCTTCGACCGTGCCATGCGATTACCCCTTTCTCATTGAAAATGAGAGGGGGCCGCTAGTCGGATGACTACCGGCCCCATGAGCGCTAACAGCCAGCGCCTGGCAACAAATTGGTATTGGCAGCAAGTGCCGTCACCGCGACGATGAACGCCAGCGCGATGCCGATCCCCTTCACGAGGTTGGGGACCTTCTTCGAGAACGCCAGGAAGATTCCAAACGCCAAGGCGATAACGATCACAAACTTACCGATTGTGATCGAGGTACCGTAGATTTCACCGGTCAGCAGCTTGAAGGTTGGCTTCAGGCTGTCGGCAATTTCACACCGCGGTGTGATCGTGTCGGTCGGAGGCTCCATAGCCGCCGCCAGACCTGCCTGTGCGTGGGCCGCAGCCCACGCCATCATCGTACTGAACATAGTGGTTCCTTTCGGGTCAGTACTCGTCGATGACGAGCGGGGCGGGTGATTGGAAATCATCCGGGACAGCAATGCCCCGAACGCGTGCCGTCTCTTCAAAGATCGCCACGGCAATCGCCAAGAAATCCCGCGCCGTATCGTCCTGAATACGCTTCAGAGCGACTGGCGCAACGTCTTCGCGCGCAATATACGGGTCGAACCGAACGGTCAAACCCTTACCAGCCCACCTCGGAAGAGGCGGGGCATTGACATCCTGCACCTGTGGGCGAGTGAGCTCCTCGAAATCGATCGGTGGGTCAGTGGGGCGAACCCCTGTCACCACTACGATCGAATGACGAACCTTCTCCCGCGTCGATATCCGTTCGCCAGGCAACGCGACTGCGTCATCCTGCACGCCCGTACCGTCGTAGTGATCGGTATTGTGACCAGCGATGGTTTTGGTTAGCGTCAGTAGCGAGACTGGTGTCGGGGCCATGCCCACAAACACCAACACATCACTGAAGCGCACCGCCGCCACTGGCACACTACCGTACTCCACATTGTCATTGCCGTGATCCAAAATGACCAAACCGGTACTCTTATAGAGCCCGCGTATGAGTCGTACAAACTGCTCGGCATTGTAGTCACCGGCATCGCCCACCACACTATTAGCGTCCTCGCTGATAATTCCAAGCCCATGAGGGGTGATCGGAATATACGGCGCGAGCGCACGATAGGTGTTAAGCGAGTCGATGTCTTTGATGAGCCGTCCGACAGGCAGCGCCGTACGAGGATCAATCCCCGCCATGATAGCAAGGGTACTGGTCGCCGTATTGAGCGTAGCTGGCGCAATCACACCATTGATGCGAGTTTCGTCCGTGACAGCCGACCCGACATAGAGTCCGACCGTCGACTTACCGCCCGACTTGATGTTGCAAAACGATACGACGG
This sequence comes from Candidatus Saccharibacteria bacterium UBA669, assembly GCA_002299795.1. Taxonomy (GTDB): domain Bacteria; phylum Patescibacteriota; class Saccharimonadia; order Saccharimonadales; family Saccharimonadaceae; genus Saccharimonas. The sequence continues at coordinate 10,814 of DBNP01000023.1, forward strand.
GACGAATCCCGAAGTTTGCCAGCAACCGCAAGCGACTGATGTACTGTGCGGTCTGCGCAGCAGCCTGTGCCGCCACCGCCTCTTGCTCGCGGCCATCCCAGAACTTCTGGAACGCAGCAAGCTCAGCAGTGTTCAATTGCCGCACAAGCGGCCTCTTGACGCGTAGCAGCTTGTGAAGCCACACATCCCCGCCAAGACACGGCCCAAGACCGCCCTCGGTTGCTGGAATAGCCGGGTTTTCTGCACGCTTAACGCGCACCGTCTGCCCAGCCGCAACATCTGTCGCACTAGCTTCCACCGCCACTCGCTGCTTCGGCAACCCATAGGTCGCCTCAGCACGCTCGCGGCCAAGAAATGATCGTACGACAATCACTACAGCAACAAGGGCAAGTGGCAACACCGACAGCGGCCAAAGCCGCCCAGTGAGCCACGAGACCAGTACCAGTAGGGCAATCACCGCAAGGGTGATCGTCGTTGGGTTAATCGTCACGCGAGGTTGAGCTCTGCGCGCCGCCCTTTTGTCTGGGGTGGTAGCAGGCGTCTCGGGCTGCTTGGTGGCGCGCGTATCAGGCACGACACCCACAACACGACCTTCGTCGCTAGGCTTAGCCACGGTTGCCTCCTTGAGATCGAGTAGTCATATAACTTGCTGTGTTTTTAAGGTACGCTCACCAGAGAACAAAAACTCCGGCTCAGTACAAGTCGTGCATACACGAGCAAGCCCGAACATGTGTCCGGGTCACCACTCTGCTTATCCCCACACCACCTGCAAGCAGAATCGAAATCCAGACACGAATCTGTGTTGTCCGATACTGTTAAGTGAGTGTTCTGTGTATTTTCGTATACAGTACCATGAAAATATTTTGTCAACAAGTCTAGTTATTCAATGATTATGTTGTATTATATTTTTATTTCTAGATCAGCCCTATCCTTTAGTATAAAAAGTCAGCCCTTGCATGATAACCGTTTATACGATGATATATGTATTCATCGAAACCAGCACTAGGCCGCCAAACACTCTTGGTTGTTTGCATGAGCCATGTCGTGTATGCTTATGCTATAACCATCTAACACACAAAAGGACACTTCTGATCTAATGAAGAACCTAGTACTCATCGCTGCGATCACCGCCGCGATCGTTGCATCTATCGCATATGCAGCGTTTTCACGAACACTACAAATCAACGGTACCAGCTCAATCACTGGTGACTGGGATGTGCATATCGACTCAATCACTCCCACCCTGGGTGCGGGCGCAACAAACAACTCAGTACCAAGCGTTGGAGCAGACGGCCTGTCGGCGACATTTGACACAAATTTTGCCTACCCGGGCGCATCCGCATCCTATGATGTAGCCATTACGAACCATGGCAGCATCAACGCTGAAGTCAGTGCGATTCCAAGTGTCACAACGATCAATGGCGAGGAGCCTATCGACGTCGAGTATGCCGTCGCTGGCCCCGCAATCGGCGACCAACTAAGTGCTGGTAGCACCGTACACGCCACAGTGACAGTTAACTGGAAAAGTACCGGCACCACCAACCCGGCCGCGCTTTCAAAATCAACAACGCTGAGCTATGGCTACATCCAAAGCGCCACACAGCCGTAGTAGCAAGCCCCAGTCCAAGCTGTATGTCTTTTGGAGTGCCGTGGTAAAAAAATATACAACGAGACGGTTCGATTGGAGGCGGACTCTCGTACCACTAGCCCTCATTGTGGTCTGGTTTGCTATAGCGGGAGTTGGCGGCCCCTACTTTGGTCGCATCGATGAGGTCTCAAGTAACGACCTCTCGACATTTCTACCAAAAAGTGCCGAATCAACCGCAGTAAGCAACGAGCTGACAAGGTTTCAAGACAATAGGTCCATACCGACGACAATCATTTTCGAAAAATCAGACACACTGAGCCAGGCTGACCGCCAAGGGTTAACAGACCTGATCTCAAAGCTTCAACAAGTCAAAGGCGTGAATGGTACGATCAGCCCACCAATTATCGCTAAGGACGGCAAGGCTGCGCTGGTTGTTGTGCCAATCGCACGCGACGCCGAGCTCAAGACGGTATTTGGTGATATCAAATCAACCATCAATCAAGCAAAAACAGGTCTCCGCTCCTACGTTGGTGGGCCAGCATCCTATTCACGTGATCTACAGGTCGCATTCAGTGGCATCGACGGCACACTACTGCTAGTGGCACTAGCTGTGGTGTTTATCATTCTACTCATCGTCTATCGCTCGCCACTGTTACCAATCATTGTACTCATGACATCAATGGTCGCGCTTTCAGCAGCGATATATATCGTCTGGCATACTGCCGATGCTGGTATCATTACGCTCAATGGGCAGGTGCAGGGAATCCTCTTTATCCTTGTTATTGGCGCGACAACCGACTATTCTCTCCTCTATTTGTCACGACTTCGCGAAGAGCTCTTCAACCGCAAAAAAGTCATCGAGGCAACAGTTGCCTCACTACGCGGCACGGTCGAGCCAATCCTCGCCACCGGAGCGACCGTGATTGCGGGCCTAATGTGCCTCCTACTCTCTGACCTTGGCTCCAACAAAGCCCTCGGACCAGTCGGCGGTATTGGTATTGCAGTTGCTATGCTCGCAGCACTCACGTTTCTCCCTGCCGCACTATCACTGTTCGGTCGCCGCGCCTTTTGGCCACGCACACCCCAGTATGACCCTGCTCATATGAACTCATATAACGCACGCCATCGCGCGTGGGCGCGAATCGGCACGTATGTGTCAAGTCACCCCCGCAAACTATGGGTTGTGACGAGCTGCTGCTTGCTCCTTGCGTGCCTTGGGTTTTTCCAGCTACGGGCTAGCGGCGTTGCGCAGAGTGATCTTGTACTTGGCTACTCAGAGGCACGCGAAGCACAGCAGCAAATCGACGATCACTTCGCTGGTGGATCCGGCGTGCCCGCCTATGTAATCACACCATCCGGTAAGCTCAACGATGTCGTGGATCTCCTCGACAAAGATGCTAGTATCGCATCAGTCAGCGCGATTGCAACTGGCTCCCCAAGTGGCACGGTGCCGATTGGCAACGCAAAAGCAGAGTTCATGCGTACCCTGGGTGATGGTATACGTGCCAAGCTGGCAAGCGACCCGCTGTATCTCTCACTTGATGAGCAGGGGCGCGGGAACCTCTATCGTGGACTATTGCTGCAGGCCGACCCTTTTGCCGCTGCGACGCCGAAGATCGTCGACGGTGATATTGTACTCCAAGCAACACTCACTGACGAACCAGATTCAGACGCAGCCAAAGCCACCATCGTCCGCCTGCGCAATGCTACAAAGTCGGTTGATAGCACAATACGTATTGGCGGCGTCACCGCACTCCAGCTCGATACCAACACGACATCAGCCCGCGACAGTAGTATCATTATCCCTGCGATTCTAGCCGCGATTACTGTAATACTCATCGTGTTGCTCCGTTCGCTGGTTGCTCCGTTTGTACTACTGCTCACGACCATCATTTCATTCGGTTCGACACTTGGCATATCGGCACTTCTTTTCAACCACGTACTCAAATTCCCAGGCGCAGATCCGTCGGTCGTCCTCTTTGGTTTTGTATTCCTTGTTGCGCTGGGGATCGATTACAACATCTTCCTGATGACCAGGGTACGCGAGGAAACGCTCCATCATGGTGTCAAAAAGGGTACCATCAAAGCACTAGTTGTCACTGGTGGTGTTATCACTAGTGCTGGTGTCGTACTGGCCGCTACCTTTGCGGCATTAGGGGTGATTCCGATCCTGTTTCTCGCACAGCTCGCATTTGTCGTTGCGTTCGGCGTACTGCTCGATACAATCGTCGTGCGCTCATTACTCGTGCCAGCACTCACACTTGAAATCGGCAAAATCATGTGGTGGCCCGGACTCAAGAAAAGTAAAAGCCCCCGCTAAGCGGGGGGTAGGTGGTCAGCGCTTCTTGGACTTGGGGTGCGTAACCTTCATCACCCAGTAGCCCTCTGTCACAACATCCCACCCAAGATTTCGCAGCCGCTCGATGAAGATACTACGAGCAGGGGAATGTAGTGATTCGCCTCGAAGACTCGAGGTGTCGTAATCAAACGTATCACCCGATCCTCTGTATGTCGTCTTGAGGGCCAACATGAAGCCCTGCACAAGCTTCTCGAGCACAACATCAAGAGCCGGCTTCGTCTGCTGCCACGCCTCATCAGGCGACGGCAGTACGTCACATGGATCGGCGTCGCGCACGACGCTGGCTTGATGCAGCGGCTGGCCAAGTGGCGCGTCCTGTGGACCGTCGCAGCGAGCACCACTACTACCCAAGCCCTCTTCCTCTTCGTCGCGACGAGGCGTACGAACAATATTCATAGCTACACCGCCATACTACCTCTGAGAGTGAGCAGAGGTACACTCGCTTCCGACAGCTCGGATTACGCCTACTGTATCACTTTTAGTTGCCGATGGCAATCAATCTCGCTGTCGCCACACGCTTGTCACACGCTTGCCACACCCCTAATCACAGGGTATACTAGAGCATAAGCACTACTATACGAATAGAGGGGGGGCTATTAAACCACGCCAATTCAGCAATATGCTGCATCAACGCATCTCTGATGCGGTGTTTGTCGTGGCACTTGCGCTTGCCGGACTACAGCTTTGGCAGCGCATCGCCGCCCCAGCCAATATGGACCCACTACTGCGCATACCTGATCTCGTTGGCTATATGGCTGCCGGAACGGCACTTGTGGCGCTCGGGCTACGGTTTGTGCGCGCACGGCAGACCCGCTACGCCACCAGTCTTGTCATATACCTGGCATTATTCGCAACCGCAGGGCTACTCGTACTCGACACCGGGGGTGCCAATTCAAAATACCTCTCAGTGTGGATTATCGCCACCCTCTTTGCACCGCTTTTTGGACTACTGACAACAATGCTATGTCTCGCTGCAGCCATTGCCTTTATCGTGTTGCAATACACCACTGGAGTAGTGGGACAGGGAGGCTTAGTGGCGCTTTCGCTTGCCGCAATCATCCCGCTCATTGTCGGTACACTTGCCTGGGGCTTTGAAGATCGCCCTGACGCAAATGAAACAAGTGAGGATAAGTCCTACAAAGAGCTAGCCAGCGAGCTCAGCCAGGTTGCCGGCAAGTCAGAGGTAGTGATCAACGCAATCGCCGACGGTGTGCTGGCGCTGGATAGCAAGGGCACTATTCAACTCATCAATCCAGCCGCTCAGCAGCTCATTGGATGGGGAAAACATGACGCGCTGGGGCTGAACTATAAGTCAGTATTAAAAATCATCAACATCAAAAACCAAGTTGCCGAAGACGGCGAGGACCCCATAGCGAAGGCACTCACCGCCAATCAGTCAGTCTTCACCGACCAGCTAAGCCTGCAAACACAGTCTGGTAAAAATTTCATCGCATCGATCTCGGTGTCTCCCGTAGGACAGCTGGGGCAGGGTGTCATTGTTGTATTCCGCGATATCACCAACGAAAAATCCGACGAGCGTCAACGTGCGGAATTCATTAGTACGGCAAGTCATGAAATGCGTACTCCCGTGGCAAGCATCGAGGGCTACCTCGGGCTCGCGCTCAACCCCGCCACTGCACAAATCGACGCCAAGGCACGTGACTTCATTACCAAAGCTCACGAATCCGCCCAGCACCTTGGCCACCTGTTCCAGGACTTGCTTGATGTCAGCAAAGCAGATGATGGACGCATGCAAAACAAGCCAACGGTGATAGATATTATTCCGTTCATGCACGAGGTAGTGACTGGTCTGACACCAAAAGCGGTCGCCAAAAACCTGCGCATTACCTACAAGCCCATGCCTGATGGGCAAGTGGCAGATGAGCTTTCCAAGCGCCTCAACCCCGTCTACTACGTCAACGTCGACCGCGATCATTTGCGTGAAGTATGTGATAACCTTGTTGAAAATGCCATCAAATACACCCCGCAGGGGGAAGTGGTGGTCGATATCAACGGCGACCAGGCGCACGTCGTCATTAGTATCCAGGACACAGGCATTGGTATCCCCAAGGAAGATCAGGCGCATTTGTTCCAGAAATTCTACCGTGTCGACAATAGTGACACACGAGAGATCGGCGGTACAGGCCTGGGACTCTATCTATGCCGCAAGCTCACGGAAGCCATGGGTGGTCGTATATGGGTGGATAGCGAGTACAAAAAGGGTAGTACCTTCCATGTCGAGTTGCCCCGCATCGAGCATGATGAGGCTCAGCGACTCATCGAGCAGGCAAGTATCCTGGCAGAGCAGCAATCGCAGCTCGAAGCCGAGCAGGCGGCAAGGGACGCATCTGCCGCGCAACAGGCTCAGATAGCACAAATGAACACAACGAATTCATTTGTGCCTCAGCCAGCGCCGGTAGCAGTAGCCGTACCTACTCCCGCACCCACTCCTCCTGTAGTCGCCCCTGCACTAGTACAGCCCGTCATAGCACCTCCTCAGGTTACGGCACCACCACAGCAAGCCCTGCCGCAGCTACCAAACACTCCTCTCTCCGCCATTGAGGCCAACCCCAGTAGCTACACAACTCGTCCAACAGTAAGTGGCGTCAATGTTCCGCCGAGGCAACAATAACCATGAGAGGTATAGTATTTTCGATAACCTTTCGCTACAATAGAGAGTAATTATGGCAAAGATCCTTTTAGTAGAAGATGACAAGAGTCTGCGAGAGATTTACGGCGTTCGGTTGCTCGCTGAAGGTTATGATATCGTTTCGGCCGGTGATGGCGAAGAGGCGCTTGCTATGGCTATCAAAGATCGTCCAGACCTCATCGTCAGTGATGTTATGATGCCAAAAATTAGCGGCTTTGACATGCTCGATATCCTCCGCTCCACAACCGAGACCAAGACAATCAAGGTCATCATGATGACCGCACTCTCTAGCGAAGACCAGCGTCAGCGTGGTGTTGCGCTAGGAGCAGACCGCTATCTCGTGAAATCCCAGGTAGGTATTGAAGATGTCGTTCGTACCGTACATGAAGTACTTGGCGACGCACCTATCGCTTCCTTCGGCTCACCGAGCGCCACTCCAGCTCCAGCTCCAGCCCCCGCACCAATACCACAGCCAGCGGCAGCGCCAACACCAGTACCCGTCATGCCAGCGCCGGCTCCTGTCGCACCGATGCCGCAGCCCGTCCCTCAGCCCAGCATAGCGCCGCCAGCGCCCACGGCGCCTATTGCGCCACTACCCGTAGCACCACCGCTGCCAGCTCCAGCACCAATACCACAGCCAGCGCCCATACCAGCACCGGCGCCTGTATCAGCACCTACTGTGCCACCACCAGCACCCGCAGCGACACTACCACAACCATCAGCACCTTTTTCAACCCCGCGCAACACTCTTGCTGGTAGGGTTATCGAACCGCTCAGCCAATCTGAATCAGACAGCGGTCCCAACTTTGAACACATGATGAACCAAGAGCTTGCCCAAGCATCCCCCAATCCATTTGCCGAGAAGCCAGCCGTCACACCAGGGTCGCAGGATACCAATATCCCTCCAGCACCCCCATCGGCCATCGCCATGCCCGCACTACCCACTGCACCAACTGGTCTTGATTTTGAAGAAACACCCCATCCTACAGGTGCCATACCCACTCTACCACCAGCTCCACAGCCTCCTAACACTGGTCTATAGCGAGCATCGTGGAAGATGCTCCCGAAACTCGCCTCAACAAATACCTTGCACTACAGCTAGGTATTTCGCGTCGTGAAGCCGACAATCTCATTAGCACCGGCGCGGTGACAGTCAACAGTACAACTGCCGAGCTGGGCAGCAGAGTCATCGCAGGCGATGCTGTCGTAGTGGCCGGAACACCTATCCAAACCGATCAGGTCGCACATGCCTATATAGCATTTTACAAACCCACCGGCTACGTGTGTTCACGCCGAGCACAGGGGAGCAATGAAACAATTTATTCGATTCTACCTGCTAAGCTTCATAGCCTCAAGCCCGTAGGTCGGCTCGACAAAGACAGCTCAGGCCTCCTGCTTCTCACCAACGATGGCGACTTTGCGCATCACATGACACATCCGTCTTTCTATAAAACCAAAGTCTACAAAGTGAAGCTCGCTACGGCACTCGCACCGCTTCATCAGCAAATGATCGCCGACTACGGCATCACACTTGAAGACGGCCCGAGCAAACTCAGCCTTACCCCAATCGATGATTCGCGACGCGAGTGGGAAGTAACGATGACCGAAGGTAGAAATCGTCAGATACGACGAACGTTCAGCGCACTCGGATATACCGTCACCAAACTCCACCGTACGCAATTTGGTAATTATTCACTTGGCGATATGAAGCGCGGAGCGTGGAAAGTACTCGATATCCACTAGGTGAGATATACCGACTTCGCCAGCCGTGTATACGACAGCATATTTGCTGCTATGCTTCAATGATCCAAGCCTCGGTGCAAAGCGGCGATCGTCGTGTCTGTATCTCTTTACAGAGATATTGTATTTATTACACTAATATAGTCTTGACTTTTCTCTATTTTTTGTAAATAATACTACACAGCAACAATCAATCCGTGTTAAGCACCCGTGGTGGGGAGCGAGCTTTTTGCGCTCATTCACAACCCGGCCAAAAACTAACACAGAAAAAGAGGTGAGACGAATGGTGATCACGGGCAAGAAATCCCCGTACACAGTCATCGCACTGCTCGCCCATACCGCATCGCACCGCATCTACATCTGTAAAGATGCTGCGGGCAACCTGAGGCTGCTGCAAATCGCAGCTACCAGGGAAGCGAACGGAGGGCTGGGCCGCGGTGCCTACGTGCTGATGCAGCTAACCACCGAGTCCCAGCGACTCGATGGGCTCTACTCCGCCAAACACGACGGCAAACACTTGCACTACGACCGGCTCTTCCCAGAGCTGGTAGAGTCATTCGTGTGCGCCGAGCAGGACAATCGCCGGGTGAACATCCTGGCGTTTACCGATGTGGCAGATGTTGCGGGGCTCGTGCCGCTTTCCAGCCTCCGCACACGCGACCAGGTCCGTATAGACTTGAAAACGAGTGCGTGGATACTGGGACGGCTCCTGAAACTGCTGACATTTGTCCACGCCCAAGGTGTTGCTGTTCGGACTATCCGTTCAGATAACATCTTGCTTGACACTGGTAAGCACTTTGCGATCGTGCTCGATTGGTCATCCGCGAGGGTGTACCAGCAAGCGATCGAACGCGAAGGATCTGTTGCTGATATCGCTTCGGCCGCAAGTGCGGTCATGGCGAGCATTGGCGGCACGTCACACGGTGTGCCGTATGAACTCAGCGAAGCTGAAGCTCGCTATGTCACACTCCTGCGCCGGTTTGGCGACGGGGCCACGACAGATGCAATTTCAGCCCACAGCCAGTTCTACGAACTGGTGCGAAACATCTGGCCCAACGAATTCCACCCATTTACCACCTTGCCGCTCTAGAGCGGCCCCAACAGAAGGGAAGTCCCATGGGATTCCGACGTTTTACTGAGGAAGGGTACACCCTGTCGTACGCGACATACGTACCCACCCGCGGTCCCGCGACCGCTCGCGCAGAAGAGCAGGCACGTATCACCGGCAAACTCGACCCCTTGGTCGATCCAGCCGAGTACGGCATCGTCCGCTCTTCTCGTATGCGCTTCGAAGAACGGCCGGACGGCCTCTTCACCGTAACCATCGGTTGCCCCGCCACAGTTGAAACACGCCTCGACACTACCGGAAGCATGGGGGGTATGGTCGATGATGCCCTCAAGGGCCTCAAGAACCTTTACCTTCTTGTACAGCAGGTTCTGCCAGGCAGCGACCTTCAGGTGGCAATTGGCATCTTTGGCGACTGCGATGATCCACAGTTTGTGCTGTGTCGACCGCAGTTCGAAATGGAAGCCGAGAAAATTGTTCGACAGTTAACGCTGATGGTGCCTGAAGGAGGCGGCTGTGCTAACTGGGGCGAAGACCCCCATTATGGAATCTTCGGTAGTGCTTACCTGACCGACGCATATATCAATCGGATTGGGCTCAAGGGTTATGACTTCACCGTTACCGATGAACCCGCCCGCGATCATCTGCGCGAGCACCAGCTCGTCAGGATTTTTGGCAAGGACGTGTTTGACAAGGTTGCCGAGAATGGTCATCTGGTGGATCGTCGTGATCTGCCCGACACCAAACAGGTCGTGGACAAGCTCCTGGAGCGTGCTCATGGCTTTGTGCTCTCGGTCGGTGACCGCTACAATGCCGTGAGGTTCTGGCAACAGATGTATGGCCCCGAGCGAGTCATTCTGCTCCCCGATATCAACTACGTTGCTCATGCTCAAGCGGCTATCGTCGGGCTAACCGAGGGCACGCTCAATCTCGAAGAGGTTGAGCCCTTCCTTCGGCGAAACGGTGTCGACAACTTTGCGGCAAGGCAACTGATGCGCAGTGTCGTCAACATTCCACTTGGCGCCCAAGCGGCTTTACCAAACTTCGACCGCCGCCCCAAGGCGGGCGATGTGTTCCGTACCAAGACCGACCTTTGGCCTATGGATCCCAGCGAAGTGCCGGCGCTCCCTGAGCAACCGGACGATCCGTCGGAGATTTTGTGGGGCGAAGGCGGTCTCCTGTAGCCATGCCTAGAGAAAGGTGACAGCAGATGACCAAAGCGGTCTTCGTCGTCACCGATCTCGGACCTGGTGACGGCGGCAAGGGTGGGGTGGTGCACGCAGTGGCGAAAGCCCAGCGTGCCCACACTGTTGTCAAAAGAGGTGGAGCACAGGGAAGCCACGGTGTCCGTACCGCTACTGGTAGTTCGTTCGCGTTCAGCCAGTGGGGGTGCGGTACGTTCGATGGCATCCCAACCCACCTATCGAGCCAGTTTATCGTGAGCCCTCTGGGGCTCATCAACGAAGCAACTGCGCTAAAAGACGAAGCAGGTGTCGTCGACCCGTTCAGCGTGCTGACGGTCGACGACACTTGTCTGGTTGCAACGCCATTCCATGGCATTGCAAGCCGCTTGTTCGAGCTCACCCGTGCCGACCACCCTAGAGGTACCGTCGGTACGGGTGTGGGCCAAGCCTACCGTGACTTCACACGCCACCCTGGCATCGCACTCCGCGTCAGCGACCTTCGGGCCGCTGGCCTAAGAGAGCGGTTGTACGCGGTGCGTGACCATGTGCACGGCTATGTGTGGCCAGTGGTCGAAGATGCTGAGTTCCTGCGAGCCGACAGCGCCGATGTGCGCCACGAGCTCGAGCTGCTCGGCGATGACGGATTTGTTGAGTATACCTACGAGCAGTTCCTGCTCGCCGGCACGCTCACGCGCATCGTCCCTCACGACTACCTGGCAAGCAACATTTTGCCCAAACCAGGCACAGTGGTTGTCGAGACGTCTCATGGCGTGCTCACCGACCGCGTGCGTGGTTTCCACCCTCACACCAGCGCCATCCGAACACTGCCAAGTTTTACGCGGCAGATACTGGATGATGCTGGCTACGAGGGGAGGGTCATCAATCTCGGTGTCACCCGTGCCTATGCCGTCCGGCATGGTGCCGGGCCGATGCCGACGAGTGACCCCGCTATGGCAGAGCATCTACTGCCAGGCAGCAACAAAGACGATAACCGCTACCAGGGCAAGGTACGTGTAGGGCCGATTGATTTCGTACTCCTGCGCTATGCCATCGCTGCAAGTGGCGGACCCGAAGCGTTTGACGGCCTAGCCATCACTTGGTTCGACCAGGTACGGGCGAACGGCAGATGGGATGTCTGCGAAGCCTACGAAGACCCACAAGATACTCGGCTCTACACCCCTACGGGTGATATCCGCGTCCCTCTAGAGACTTCGCAGGAGTACCAGGCTGGCCTGTGTCAATCGCTGTTGGTGCAAACACCACGCATAACATCAGCTACGCTGAATCCCGACTCTGACTACGATACACTTTACGGCGTCGTAGCAGATCGTATTCAGTCGTCACTCGGTGTACCGGTACGGCTTGTGTCGTTCGGTCCTACCGAGCGCGACAAGCTCATGAAATAGCTCCAAAAACACCCACAACCCCCCCCACACACAAACAGAAAGGCACTCCCATGTCCGCAACCAAGGACACCGCAGCCGTGACCCCCGAGGCCACCGAAGCTGCTCCAGCCGCCACCCCCGTCGTCGACGAGGTCGCAGCCAAGCTGGCCGAATTCGGCGCCAACGACAGCGTCGTGGCTGCCGTGAAGGCTCTCGGCGTGGAGAGCGTGGCCGACCTGGCCGAGCTCACCGAAGCCGATCTGTCCGGCGCTGGGCTTCCCGTCGTCAAGGTGCGCAAGCTCCTTGGCTCGGTCAAGCCGGTTACCGGCCCGACTGTCGATGCCCCCGTCATGAGCTCCGCTGCTTTCGATAGCGTGCTGCCTGTTGTGCAGGATGACGCGTCATGGCTGACAGCACTCAAGACCGGTGGCGTACTGAAGGTCGATCAGTCGACCGTCGTCGCCGCCGTTCGTGCTGCGCGCGGGACGAACTCATGCTCATAGTGCGACCTCTGTTTCATGAGTAAAATTATACCACTTTTTTAAAGAAACTTCAACCACACAAACTTATCAGTACAGATGAGCGCTTGCTAAATCGTCCTTGATTGCCCGCAGCGGGCGATAGGGGTCATGGGGATTCGCATGGCGAGCGCGTATGCTTTCAAATTCCTGTGCTTGAGAAACGCATTGTGCGTCATGGTTATCGGCATCGTCGGCCGCCTGCACGAGTCCATTAACCATTAGCGCCTGCTCAACCGCCAAACTAAGTCGATGGGCTTTTAGCTCGGAACGCAAGGTGTGGTCTTTCATAGCACCGGGTCGCCGCAGTGCGAGTGCGCTCCCCGCTATGTGATCGCGCAGATGAACGAGCTCGTGTAGGGTAGTCGCAGGGCCAGTTTGCGTGCGACCCTCACTCAGCGCCCCCATAGTGAGAGCGAAAAATGGACGATGCATCAACGCGTAGTCGCCAGTACTGTGATGGAGTGTGCTATATTCGGCAAGAATTTCCGCAAACGCCACGTAACGAACCAAATAATCTTGTTGCCGGCGGCGCGTTTTGAGGCGCTCATCTAGGTGCGCTATCGATGCTTCTGCCTTTTGCGGATCATGAAGATAACGGGTCAACAGTGTAATGGCGCGTCGTTGCTGAGCATCAGTTTGCCGCGACATTGAGGCGTCACCGACCAGTCTCTCGCCCGGGTAACCAGCCATCACTGGCATAGCGCTGGGGTGCCCCTGGTATGCATCGGGCGTTTGCAAATAGACAAACTGTCCTCGTATAGCCGCGACATTGGGAACAAACAACTGCTCGAGCGACCCAAGTGACTGTGCCGCTGATCTACTACCAATAGCATCGACAATCTCAGGCCGTCGCAGCACCTCGTGTGCACGCGTCAGTGTGTCGTCAACATATTTGTACCGTTCAGTTGATGTTCGCATAAGCAGAGGTGAGTGATGAGGATTACCAGATTGTATTATATCTTTTCATTATAGCACCTTAGCAATATATTGTCAATACCGCTCATGCTCGTAATAGGGGTAAAACTCTGGTATAATTAATCACACTATGGCGACAAGGCTACCAACAGTTGCGATCATTGGGCGTGCAAACGCGGGCAAGAGCTCGCTATTTAACCGTATGGTTCGTGCACAGCAGGCGATTGTTGCCCGTGAAGCCGGGACTACTCGCGACAATGTCGTTGGCAAGGTTGAACACCAGCATCATCAGTTTTGGCTCGTCGACACGGCTGGGCTAAAGCCTGCCGAAGATGAGTTTGAGGCAACGATTCAGGATCAGATTGAAGACGCAGCCGCCGCGGCAGACGTCATACTCGTCGTCATCGACAGTACGCAGTACGTCGGCGATGAGGAGAGAGCCGTCGCTAAAAAAGCTTTGCGCAGCAAAAAGCCAGTTATCCTCGTGGCCAACAAAGCGGACCTACGAGACTCATTAGCGTCAACTGAGTTCCAGCGCCTTGGCATCAAAGCGATCATTCGCACCAGTGCCGAGCATAGCAGCGGTATCACCGACGTGCTTGATGCCGTCGTCAGCCACATACCCGCCACCTACGAAGAAGCCCCTAGCGACATCCTACGCATCGCACTCATCGGCCGACCAAATGTTGGCAAAAGCTATCTGTTCAACACGCTTGCTGGCAAGCAGCAGGCGATTGTTGCCAATGTCGCCGGTACGACGCGCGACCTTAATCGCATCACCGTGACATACCATGGCCAAGCGCTTGAGCTTATTGACACCGCTGGCGTGCGTCGCCAGGGCAAGCAAGAGGTAGGAATTGAGAAATTTAGCGTCCTGCGCACCATCGCTGCCATTGAAGAATCAGATATATGCCTCCTCCTCATGGACGTCGGTGAGCTTAACACACAGCTTGACCAACGCCTTGCCGGCATGATCGCCGAGGCAGGCAAGGGCCTTGTGCTCGTTGTGAGCAAGTGGGATGCGGTCGAGGGCAAAGATGCCTATACGCGTGATGCGCTGGCGCCAAAAATTGCCAACAACTTCGATTTCGTACCCTGGGCACCGCTCATTTTTACGAGTAGTGTCACTGGCCAAAACGTCGCCAAGCTGCTCGATCTCGCCCTCGATATTGCCGTGCGCCGTCAGCAGCCCACCAAAACACGCGTCCTCAACGATATGCTCCAGCAGGCCGTCGCCAAGCATCCGCCAGCTGGTCTCAAAAACACCCATCCAAAGCTACGCTATATCGTACAAACCGACACCATGCCGCCATGGTTTGTGATTCATGGGTCAAACCTCAAGTTCGTACACTGGAGCTACAAACGCTACCTCGAGCGCCTGCTCCGTGAAACCTACAACTACGCTGGTACGCCGATCAAATTTAGCTTTCGTGATGAAAAACAGGTCAAGAGCAATAAAGAGCGCGTTGCGCGCGGGCTCGCACCAGTTACCAAGGCCTACAAACAGGCCAAGCAAGCTGCTAGTCGCGACAATAAATAGCCCCGCCATATTTCAGACGGGGAGTGGGTTACTGCTGCCGCAACTGCTCGATCACCTGATCGAACGTCAAGCCCTGTTGGTCGAGGTTCGCAGCGTGGCGCTGCGCATCAACGTACAGGGCGTAGCGCAGTTCATAGCGCATGCCCTGGTGTAAACCGACAGCCAGCAGTAGCATGGCCACAATACTGACAGCGATCATCGGCCACGAGCCAGCGATAAAGCCAGCCGGCACCACGATGACTATAAACACCGCCAGTAGGCCCATACAGGCACCGACCAGCTGACGAACGAGCCGCTGCCAGCCCGTTTCGGGTGTAGCCAGCAACCGCTGCCAGCTTTCGACTTGCGCGATCTCACTCTCGTGGTTCATCACTACCTCCGTAGCCCTAGTAGGCTGTCGAACAGGGTTATGATTGCACGGAACATTGTCCCAATGACGCCTACGATCGTTTTGATCCATCCACCCACCATGGCAGGCTCCTTGATGGTGGCGTATGCCAGATAGGCAAGCGCCAGTGTCAGGACGATCCGTATCACTACTTTCTTCATGCTACCTCCAGTCGGTAGGAGAGAAAAGCTAAAGAATATTATTACGATACATTATTACTGATAATATGTCAAATGAAACGTCCGCCGTCCCCCACTAGGGAAACGACGGACTGTTGTGTGGCTATCTCCACTGGACGATGCCACGCCACCGCTGCGACACAGGGGTTTCCTGTGGTTCATCAGCGACGGCCGTATGAGCTGTCGCAGCCACCAGGCCGTGTGCGGCGTGGAGCTGCTGGTTGAGCGTCTCGGGCTGAGACGCAGTGCGGCGTGCATCACGCCTCAGCCACAGGTACGCAGCGAGGAGTATTGCCGCACCAACTGCCACCGTGACTATGCTTTCGGCATACTCGCCAATCCAGCGAGCGGTGCCAATAGCAACGGTGACGAGCACCACAGCGAGAAGTGCGAGTGAACCGATAAACACGGCCCACACCAGGAGCGCTGGCGTCAGTACTGGCACCTGCCAGGACTTTTTCTTGCCGTTCTCCCGGTAGGGAATACGGACAATCCACACCAGCGACAGACCACGCGGCTTCCAGCTGCCGAGCCAGGCGACGATGCCCACATCGAGCAGCGTGCCTAGTGGCGGAAGCACGTAGAGAATCTTCGCGCTCACCACCAGGGCCACCAGCCACTGGGCGTATAGCGTCAACCCGGTCATTCGCAGCCTCCGTCTCCTACGCCATGGCGTCTAGTGACCCCCTGTCCTCTCCCTCAGCTCGCGCATGTCACGCAGGTAGTCCATGCACGCCTCCCACGCGGGGTCGAGGTATGACGGTTCCACGATGCCGTACTTCTCTTGCCGCTGCACCGCCTCCAGTTCGTCGCGGTAGCGGCGGTCGGCGGCGTTGACAGTGTGGGTTGCCCACATAGCGAGCGCCCCTGTCGCAATCGCGATCAAGAGGTGATACCACTGGGCTCCCGCAATGATCGCGAGGTATGAAGCGACGGCAGTGGCAGTCCAGGCCAGCGAGACCAGGACCACCCTCCACGCATACTGAGTCGTGCCCGGCTGCAAAGCCTGGGTGGACGACGTGTTTTCCTGATTCATCGATACTCCTGTTCGTAGGGGCGTACCCCTGTTGGTTTTGAGGGATATTACATATATTATAGCATGTTTTACAATTATACACAAGATAGACTATACTAGTGATATGAAGTTAGTCGTTGGCCTTGGCAACCCTGGCGCCGAATATGCCGGCACTCGTCACAACGTGGGCGCAGATGCGCTCCGACAATTCGCCCAGGCACAGCAAGTCGCGCTACGTCCGCAGCCAAAATACAAAGCGCTCATAGGCGAGTACGCTGCGGGCAGTGAGAAGATATACTTATTCATACCGACCACCTACTACAACCTATCTGGCGAAGCGGTACGGGCAATGTGCGAGTACTACCACATTGCACCATCAGAGGTGCTTGTGGTGCACGACGAGCTTGCGCTGCCACTTGGCACGGTACGCACCAGAGTAGGTGGGAGCGATGCGGGTAACAACGGTGTCAAATCAGTCACGCAGCACATCGGTCAGGACACGGCGCGTATTCGCATCGGTATCGGCAACGAGCTGCGCGAGCAAATGGATGATGCCGACTTTGTGCTTAGTAAGTTCAACGCCGCCGAGCGAGCAACTCTAGCCGACCTTCAGCACGTCATCGAGGGATGTATAGAAGATTTTATCTACGATTCATTCGCGCACACTACACACCAAGCAGATTGATCACCACCGCCACAAAGGCCACACCACCCAGCAGCACAACGGCCTGCCAAGTGCCTACGTTTCGTGGCTGCTCGTGAATATCAGGGATGATGTCGCTAGCGGCGATATAGATAAACATACCGCTCGTAACAGCGAGAAGTTGCGCGACCGGTAGCCCGCTATCAGAGCCCAGCAGGTAGGTCATACTGGCCGCCACGAGTGTGCCGACCGCCGTCATGGCGTTGGCAAGCAGGACTTTTTTGTCTTTCCAGCCCCGCGAGAGCAGGATGCCAAATGTGCCGAGCTCTTTTGGTATCTCATGCGCGCTGACAGCAAGCGTCGTCACTACACCCGTGACAGGATTCGCAACAAAAGCCGCTCCTATCGCGAT
This sequence comes from Candidatus Saccharibacteria bacterium UBA669, assembly GCA_002299795.1. Lineage (GTDB taxonomy): Bacteria > Patescibacteriota > Saccharimonadia > Saccharimonadales > Saccharimonadaceae > Saccharimonas. Next base: position 28,399 of record DBNP01000023.1, read on the forward strand.
ACCGTCAATCACGTTGTGCAGCAGATCACCAGTCATCACCATCATATTCTGTGACTTGCGCTGCGTATTCGGGGAGTGCTCGTGGTGATGGTGAAACCAGCTAGCGGTGCGTTCAAGCACAAAAAACACCAAAAACCCAGCAAGCGCCCATAGCAGCAGTTGCCGCGGCTCAGCTAGCTCAAAACTTTCCGGCAGCAGGTCAAAAAATGCCGCCGCAAGCAGCGCGCCAGCGCCAAACGGCATCGCCAAAGTAATAGCGGTCGAACGGCGCTTTTGGCTAAGAAAAATCGTCGCGCCACCAAGCAGCGAAACCGCGCTGCCTATCAGAATAACAGCGATCATGAGAGCGAACGTATCCATACACGCATTGTACCATGCCCCGTCCTTGCCGCCCGGTAGTAGCGAGCATACCAAAAACCCGAGCCGAAGCTCGGGTCTTGACTATTCTTCCGTAAAGGTGCCAGGTAAGGGTGGGCATCACCTGGCACCATTACGCCCTTCGTCCCACCCATACTTGGGTATTAGCGTGACCCACCTCACGTAGTATCGAAGGTCCGCCGGACAAAGGGGTTAGTATACGCACAGGGCTGTCTAGCGGCTAGTCAGTGGAGGGTAGAATACTGAATAACACCTTGTGCGCAACCTAACATAAGTTAGAATAGGGGGTATAAGGTGCTTGATTCAGCTTTCGCTGATCAATCGTACTTCATATTATCACACACTTGACTTTATGTCAATACTTTTTATCACTAATTTGTATGAAAATCAATAATATCTCACCCCTTAAGCATAAGTATTTACAGATTACCTCTGTTATTGCTAAACCTCCGCAAATGTTGCACTATATTGGCATGTTGCCGGATACCCGTGTGCCAACCATTGCAATCGTCGGGACTCGCAAACCAACCAGCTATGGCCGAGAGGTCACTGAGCGGCTCGCCTACGACCTGGCCAAGCGCGGTATTGTAGTAGTAAGCGGGCTCGCCCTAGGGGTAGACGCTATCGCACACGCCGCCGCGCTCGACGCCGGGGGCACAACACTCGCCGTGCTGCCGTGTGGTCTACCCAAAATCGCTCCCGCCACCAACCACCAGCTCGCACACCGCATTGTCGCTGGCGGCGGGGCACTCATCAGCGAGTATACCGCCGATGCTCCTGTGGCGTGGAAGTCACATATGCTCGAGCGTAACCGATTGGTCGCGGGGCTAGCCGATGCTATTCTCATCACCGAGGCTAGCGCCCGTAGCGGCACTCTCAATACCGCTGGCCATGCACTCGAGCAGGGCAAGCATGTCTTTGTCGTACCGGGCAATATCACCAGTCCGCAAAGCGCCGGCTGCAACCTGCTTATTAAACAGGGGGCCACCCCTGTGACCTGCGCCGAGGATATTCTAGAAGTGATCGCACCACAGCTGCTTACCACCCAGTCACAGTTCGCACTTGGCAGCAACCCGACCGAAACCGCCATTCTCGAGCAGCTCCGTGCCGGCCTACGCAACGGCGAGGAAATCCAGCGCACCCTCGGCATTGATAGTGGCGAATTCAACATCGCCCTGACCATGCTCGAGCTCGCCGGCGCCGTAAAGGCTCTTGGCGCCAATCAGTGGACGCTGCGCTAGATACCATCACACCACCCAGCTCCAATTTGGTGCTATCGATAAGCTGTTATTTTACATGCATACATTTTTATTGTAATATACAAATTACACAGTAGTGTCCCTACTCGCACCTAGGAGTTTACATGTTCTCGAACGAACTACGTCCCGACGAGACGCTTGCCGGCGCCCTGGACGCCATGATTGCGCACCTCATCGAAGAGCACCGCAAACAAAATGAGAAAGAAAAGCAAGACTATGATGCGGCGTTGACCGCCGCTAAACCGCTTTTTGATATCCTTGCGGTGCTCGGCCCTTGGCTGAGCGAGCAAGAGGGCAACGAAGGCCTAGTTGAATTCCAAATCCAAACTAGAGTGAACGGAAAGCACTTCGATGTGACGCTGGAATGGAACATGGCCATTGAACAATGGCTGGTGCAGTTTCCGGGTACTACCTGCATTCCGGGTACTACCCGCATCAGTGCTAGGGCCCTGGAGACACATCACTTACGCTACCTGGCAAACGTCAACTTTGACATGCTGGCGCGATGGGTTGCCACGATGGCGATCAAGCTCGGCGTCAACCCTCCGCGGTTTACGCCGCAAGACGCACCACACGAGGACCAGGGCTAGTGGCCCACACACCCCGCACCTTTACCGGTGCGGGGCTTTTATTTGGCGATACTTGCAAACACCTGGCAACTAGCGTAGTATAGGCCACTGTATTTGGCATCAGCCACATCATTATATATAGTAGGTCGTAATACATGAGCAAAAACCTCGTCATTGTTGAGAGCCCCTCGAAGGGCAAAACCATCGAAAAATACTTGGGTAAAGATTTCAAAGTCCTGAGTAGTGTCGGTCATATTCGCAGTATCGCCAAAAAAACCAAAGATGGCACGCCGCCGATTGACGTCAACAACGGCTTTAAAACCACCTACGAAATCGACAGTGAGAAGAAAAAAATCATCACCGAGCTCAAAAAGGCCGTCAAAGCTGCGTCGACCGTATGGCTCGCAACCGATGAAGACCGCGAGGGAGAGGCAATCGCTTGGCATCTATGTGAAGTGCTTGGGCTCGATCCAGCCAAGACGAACCGTATTGTCTTTCATGAAATCACCAAACAGGCGATCGAAGAGGCCGTAGCGCATCCACGAACCGTTGATATGAAACTCGTCGAGGCCCAGCAGGCCCGCCAGATCCTCGACCGTATCGTTGGCTTCGAGCTTAGCCCTGTTGTGTGGCAAAAGGTCCCGGGTGGCAAATCTGCCGGCCGCGTACAGAGCCCAGCCGTACGCCTGCTCGTCGAGCGTGAGCGTGAAATTGAGGCGTTCCAGACATCCGCACAGTTCAAAGTAAGCGCGCTGTTTAGCCACGACAACCAAGAAATTAAAGCAGATCTCAACACCCGTTTTGATAGCGAGCAGCAGGCGACCGCGTTTCTCGAAAGCCTACAAGACGCCACATTTACCGTCAGCTCAATCACAACCTCACCAAGTACCCGCAACCCTACGGCACCGTTCACCACCAGTACGTTGCAACAGGAAGCCAACAGCAAACTCGGCTTTAGTAGCAAGGCAACCATGGCTGCCGCGCAGAAGCTCTACCAAGAAGGGCGCATCACCTATATGCGTACCGATAGCGTGACCCTCAGCAGCCAGGCGATTGCCGCTGCTGCCGAGTATATTAAAAGACTCTACGGTATCGACTACAGCACCGTTCGCAAGTTCAAGACCAAAAGTGCCGGTGCACAGGAAGCACACGAAGCAATCAGGCCGACCGACATCACCCGAGAGCAGGTGAGCGGCAACGAGTACGACCAAAAGCTCTATGACCTCATTCGTCGCCGTACCTTGGCAAGCCAAATGTCGCCCGCCAAGCTCGAAAAAACCACCGTTACCATCGTTATTTCCACTAGCACGCAGGTATTTGAGGCCAAAGGCGAAGTGGTGGTATTTGACGGCTTCCTGCGCGTCTATGGCGGCAAAGACGACACGCTGCTGCCTGCTATGAAGTCTGGCGATATACTCCACCGCTATAGCGTTGACGCTCGACAAGTGTTTGCCCGCCCACCAGCCCGCTATACCGAGGGTGCACTGGTCAAAAAGCTCGAAGAGCTTGGTATTGGACGCCCGAGCACCTACGCGACCATCATCAACACCATACAGACCCGTGGCTATGTAGTACGCGGCGAGAGCGAGGGCACACCTCGAGACGTCATTACACTCAGCCTCCACGATACTGGCGTGGACAGGGAAGTGATTCAGGAAAATACCGGCAGCGACAAGGGCAAGCTAGTACCCACACCCGCCGGAGAACTCATCAGCGACTTCCTGTCCGACTATTTCAAGCAAATTGTCGACTATGGATTCACCGCCAACGTCGAAGAGCACTTTGATGAGATCGCCGCAGATAAACTTGACCGCAACCAGATGCTCAAAGAGTTCTATACGCCGTTCCATGCACTGATTGAACAGTCGGGGAGTATCGACCGCAGCACCGTTGGCAACAGCCGTGAAGTTGGCACCGACCCCAAGACCGGTCGTCTCATCACCGCACGCTTTGGCCGCTTTGGCCCCATGCTACAGCTTGGCACGAGCGAAGATGTCGACAAGCCACAGTTTGCTCCTATGCCGCGTGGTGCCAAAATCGAAACCGTTACCCTCGAACAAGCCATGGAGGCCTTCAAGCTACCGCGCCTAGTCGGCCAAACTGATGATGGCCAAGATATCAAAGCCAATATTGGTCGCTTTGGCCCCTATATTCAGGTTGGCAAACTATTTGTTAGCATCAAGGACCACGACCCACATGACATCACGCTCGCCGAGGCCCGCGAGCTCTATGCCGCCAAACTCAAAGCAGAGGCCGAAAAAACCATCGCCGATTTTGGTACACTCAAAGTGCTCAACGGTCGCTTTGGCCCCTATGTGACAGACGGCAAAAAGAACGCCAAGGTCCCCAAAGATACCGACCCAAAGACCATTACCGAAGCCGATGCCAAAAAGCTCCTGGCCGATGCTCCCGCAAAGGGCAAGGCTCGCGCCCGCCGCACCCCTCGCCGCAAAAACGCATAGTACTATCCTTACGTCTTTACATTTTCATAGATCTATGCTATTATAAGTATCAGCAGATGCCGTCTGGCATTCGTTCATTCTAGTAAGGGAGTGTTAGATGACTTTCGTCAGCTCTGTCCTGTGTAGTTTCCTCGTGATGGGCACCCTCCTGTACTTCATGTACAGGCGCTCCACGGAGCCAATGGGGCTGGGGCACCACCTCTTCAATGCCGTCTTCTGGCTTATCTGGTTGGGGCTATTCAACAAGCTGCTTGACGCCTACTCCGGCCCAGACAAATTCTGGGGCTGGTTCATTGGCGCTATGGCCGGCTATATCGTCATCAGAACGTGGCTGCCGATGTACCGCCAGCACCACCGAGAGCCTCCGACCACCGAGGTCGCCCCTCCCGCGCCCAGCGCGCCTCAGGATGCCCCTCGCGGCCCCGAGGACAGCCAGGACTGGGGACCCTGGTCGCGTACCCACTGAGGCTCCCGCCCCGCCCCCTGCTACCATAGTAGCAGGGGGTATTTTATTATAGAGTATCCAACTCCGAGATCATTGCTATTATAATGCATATGTGTTATGGTACACATGCTGCAGTACTTTCTGCTCGCACCTACCAAAGGAGCTACTTTGTCCTCCATCCTTGGCCCCGCCCTGGCGGTTGTCATCGTGCACCTCATTTTCGTGCTCGTTTTCAAAAGTGGATTCAATACCACCCCGGCAGGCATGAGACGCAATGCCATACTGTTCGGCATTGTCGTGCTTATCATGGCCGCGCTGAGAGGCCTGACCACCGCAGCGCTGAGCGAAGCGGTGCTCAATTGGGCCGGCTACATGCTTGGTCTCCTCTTTCTCAGCGTTCTTGGCCTCGGCCGCGAGAAGTTGCAGTAGGGCCGCTCTACTAAGTCTCAGATCCGCGTTCGCTCGTGGATCTGAGACTTTTTCATTTATGGTGTAATATTATCCACATTTTTCTGTGGATATTTTTGTATTTTATGGGGGTGGAGTTTGACATAGTAGGGGAGTATGGGCAGGCTAACCATACTTCTATGGCAAAAAAAGCCTTTAAAAAGTATTTACCATTAGCGTCTACATTGTGGTATACTAAAGTTAGAAAAAATTGTGTTTGACATTTCAGAAATATTGTTCTATAATCAAGCATAGTTTTACAATAAATGATAACTATTCCAGAGGTGAGGCAGAGAGGACGAAGAGAGACCAGCTATGAGCGATAACTCAAGCAAAGATACAGCCGCTGTTCTAAAGACTGCTGTTCAGGAGATTTTGGGAGCAATCGACCAGGAGCGTGAGCGAGAAATTATTACTCGTCGCTTTGGACTATTCGATCGCCGCGAAACACTTGAACAAATCGGAGAACTACTCGGCATTACCCGCGAGCGTGTTCGTCAGCTCGAAAAAGCCATTCTGATTCGTCTCAAAATCGCCGCAGATGATGGCAAGATCCCAGCAATTCATGATGCTGAGCGCCTCGTTGTTCGCGACCTGAGTGAGAACGGCCGCGTAGGACGTGTTCAAGATGTTGCCGCTCGACTTGTCGAAGGCACACCAAGCGCTGAAACAAAAGCACATATTGCTTTTGTAGCCGAGCTATCACCAAAACTGACTGCCATTAGCGAAAACGACAACTACTACCAGGGTGTCGGCATTGCCGAAAACGGCGACGAAAAGAAAGTTCGCGCCCAAGTTGATGAAATCGTCAAGACGATCAAAAAGCACGGTGAACCGATCGACATCGAAACCCTACACGGCATGCTAAGCCACGAAAGCCCAAGCCAGGTGCGCGCACTTGCGAGCCTGAGCAAACTTCTCGCAAGCCTCAAAGACGTATGGGGTCTTGTCAAGTGGCCTACCGTCAACCCCAAAAACATTCGCGACAAGATCTATGTTATTCTTGCTGACACTGCTAAGCCAATGCACTTTAGCGACATTGCAAAGCACATCAAGGGTAGCGACTTTAAGCGCAAAGATGTGACCACACAGGCAATCCACAATGAGCTTATCAAAGACAAGCGCTTTGTGCTCATTGGCCGCGGCATCTACGCCCTCGACAGCTGGGGCTACAGCAAGGGAACAGTCAGTGATATCATCACCAAAGTTCTCAAAAAAGCCGGCGAACCACTCCACCGCGATGAAATCGTGAGGCGTGTCCTCAAAAGCCGTCAGGTGAAGGAAACGACCATTCTCTTGAACCTACAGAGCAAGCCCGAGTTCAAGCGTGTTGCCAAAGCAACCTACACACTAGCAGAGCCTGTAGCCAAGTAGCCTTCAGAACGATCACAGTATAAGCACCTTTCGTCGAGGTGTTTTTACTATTGACAGAGCTGTGCATATGACGTATAGTATAGTTACTCGTCCCCACCAGAGAGGATCGTACCAACCATGGCAAAATTGAAGCTAGGCGACCACGGCGTCGTAGTGACGAATGGCGAGCACGACGACCTGGAAGCTGGTCTCGGCAGTGTTGTTATCATCAACGATGGCGACTATGACGCATCCGATATCTCAAACCTGATCACAGAGGCACGCGCAACTGTTGTTGCGAGTATGTCTGCGCCAGCAACACGACCGGCACGACCGGACTCGACCTCACAGCCCCAGGACACGCTCAATGGAGAAACCGATCTCTACATACGTCTACGAGACGGCTTCCATGCGACAGTCCATATGTCGCTCGAAGGAATGTATGCCCTACTCGTCACAGGTGAGCCGCTCCTTCTCACAGAGGTAGGTGGGAAGCGAACAATTATCAACCCCGCGGACGTGGTCTATGTCAACGAAGGCCCCATCGGCTAACAGACGTAGGCCTCCGGGCTTCTTTACCCGCCCACTATTACACAATGGTGGGCATCTTTTATTTTCATTGTCTGTGACATATGGGGAACAATATGACATAAACTATCTGCTCATTGTTGATGCGCGCCAGCGCATCAACAACATCCGTTTGAGTTACCTAGCCGAGCCGGTAGCGAAATAGACTCAGGCGACATCGCGTAGCCACCACGCGCACACTACAACCGAAATGCGTACTACGGCAAAGTAGTACGCATTTCTTGCTATAGAGTCTTTAAAATGATATAATATACCTGATCGCACCTTCCCACACCCACGAAAGTTGGTCACTATGAACCAGGCAAGACTTGAGTCAAGCAACCGAGAATGGGCTGCCGCCAAGCAGTCTTCGCAGCGGATTCGCGCCGCGCTGCTGATATATGCGGTCGCGCTGATGATTACCGCTTTCTTCTTTGCAGGTGCCGGTGCCCTGCCTGTCGCTATCTTTGTTGCAGGCATGGTCCCGTTTGCCGTCGTGATGTCCCAGCCGCGGTGGCTCGATCGCTTCCGCTATATCTGGCACTACCAGAGCGCGCAAGCCGTCATCGATTACGAGATCGAGGATGATGATGAACCCACCAGGGAGATGCAGCCCGACGGCTCAGTCAAACTGGAGTTTAGTAGCAGCCTGATTATCCGCGAAGGTGACGCCGTGTACATCAACGTCATTTGTGGTCCAGCTCTCCGACCAGTCCCGTACACACCACAGTTGTGGCAAAGCCTCGGTGGGCAGGATGGTCAGAGTGGCCACATCACCTACCGCACACGCACCAACCCCGAAACGGGTTATGTCGAAAGTCAGCTGGTCGATTACGACACCGTTGGAGGAACCGTCACCGTGGTGTGACACCGACACCCGCACCCGAAAGAGCCCGCTCCCCTAGAGCGTAGTGCTCATCGGGGGCGGGCTCTTTTCATATTTGGTGCAAAATCCCGCTAACCCTTGCATTTTTTGCAGAGGTATGATATAATGAACATTACTAAGTTATGTCATTTATCCTAGCCTTTATCAATATACTTCTCCAGTGGTACGTCTGGCTGCCCATCGTACTGATACTGGCGTATCTGACATGGCGCAACTATCAAAAGGTCGACATCGTCCGCGAGATAGAGAGCGTACTACTTGTTCTTGAGATTCCCAAGACCAACGATAAAAGTGAGCTAGCTGCCGAGCAGATGTTCGCCAGCTTGCACGGCATCTTGCGCGACCGCAAGGAGCTTAAGCTCAACGGCGGCTACCAAGAACACCTGAGCTTTGAGATCGCATCTGTCGGTGGCCGCATACAATTCTACGTATGGGTGCCAAAAACTCTGCAGAGCTTCGTCGAGGGCCAGATCTATTCACAGTACCCCCAGGTCCAGATTCATGCTGCCGACGAAGACTATATCATACACGAGCAGCGTCATAGTGTTACGTACACCTGTGAAATCGTACCAACTGACAAAGAATTTCTTCCTATCAAGACATTTCAGAGCTTCGAGGTTGACCCACTCGCCGGCATCACCGGCACACTAGCCAAGCTCGAGGACACCGACGAAGAGATTTGGATACAAATACTCGTTCGCCCCGTAGCCGACGACTGGCATAAAGCAACTGACGCCTGGATCAAATCAGTCAAAAGTGGCTCGGTGAGTCTCTTTAGCGGTGGCGGCGTCAATGCTAAATGGTTTGCCGGACTTTTTGAGGCACTCTGGGCACCGCCAGAGCAGGGAACTGGTAGCGCTGCAGTCAAAGAGGTGAGCGAGCGTGACAAAACACGCATTGCCGAGGCTGAGAAAAAGGCTATCAAGCTTGGCTACCAAACCAAGGTCCGCATTGCCTACCTCGGTGAAAGCACCACCAACGCCAAACTGCGCATGCAGGGCATTGTCGGTACGTTTAAGCAGTTTAACAGTACCAACCTCAACGGCTTCAAAATGGCACATGATAGCTTCGCCAAAGAAGCGCTCGAGAAATACAAGTCGCGACTGTTCGCCGACAAGGGATACCTGCTCAATATCGAAGAAGTCGCCAGTGTCTTTCACTTGCCACACACCAACGTCGAAACGCCCAATATCGTCTGGGCGAGCACCAAAACTGCCGAACCGCCCGCCAAGCTGCCACTCCTGACCGGCAACCCAGCCATCGATGAAAACATCAGTGCGTTCGGCATGACTAATTTTCGCGGTATCAACCACCAGTTTGGCATGCTGCGCTACGACCGCTCACGCCACGTGTATATCATCGGTCAGACCGGTGCCGGTAAATCAGGTTTGCTCGAGCTATTCGCCCTGAGCGATGTGTTCCATGGCCAAGGCTACGCGATCATTGACCCGCACGGCGACTTCGCCATCAACAACATGAAATTCATCCCCGGTAGCCGGCTCGAAGACGTGGTGTATTTCAACCCCGCGGACACACAGTTTCCACTGGGTTTTAACCCGCTCGAGGTCACTAATCCCGAGCAAAAGTCCAACATCAGCAGCGAAGTAATTGGCGTCCTCAAGCGTATGTTTGGCGAGAGCTGGGGGCCACGACTCGAATACATCCTGCGCTACACCATCCTCGCCCTGCTTGATCGTCCCGAAACTACCATGCTCGACATTACCCGCATGCTCACCGACAAAAAATTCCGCAAAGACACCCTGAGCTACTGCACCGACACCGTCGTACTGCAGTTCTGGAATGTCGAGTTTGCCAGCTGGACCGATAAGTTTCAAGCCGAAGCGATTGCTCCTGTGCTCAACAAGGTCGGTGCCTTTACTGCCAACCCGGTTATTCGTAACATTATCGGGCAGCCCAAAAGTACTTTCAATATCCGCGAAATGATGGATGAGGGCAAAATACTCATCGTCAACCTGTCCAAAGGTCTCATTGGCGAGGACAACGCCGGTATTCTCGGGTCATTCCTTGTTACCAAAATCCAGCTGGCCGCCATGAGCCGAAGTGATATTGCCAGTATCGAGGATCGCCGACCATTCTATCTCTATGTCGACGAGTTCCAAAACTTTGCAACCGATAGCTTCGCGACCATTCTCTCTGAAGCGCGCAAGTATGGTCTCAATCTGACGGTGGCCAACCAGTACATCAGCCAGATGAGCGACACAGTGCGCAACGCCGTATTCGGCAACGTCGGCACAATGATCAGCTTCCGCGTATCAGCCGACGATAGCCCAATCCTCAGCAAGCAGTTTGAACCACAGTTTGAGCCAAATGACCTCCTACAAATGCACAACCGTAACTTTGTGGTCAACATGGTCATCAACGGCGAGAAGGCACCCGCCTTTAGTGCACGCACGCTCAACCTGCCTCCTGCGCAGACCGACAATACACACCTCATCATTGAGAACACTCGGGCGCGCTATGGACAGCCACGGTCGGCCATTGAAGAATCAATCAATAACCGCATCATGCCGCCAGAGAACCTTGTCGTCAAACGACCCGGCCCAGCCTACACTCCTCCAAAGAGCGAGGAACAGCGTGAAACTGATCGCCGCGAACGGGAATCAACCATGGTTGCCCAGGGAAAACAGTGGCCGATTAGCAACGTCACCCCCGACGAGGTAAATTCAGCGCTACAGGCAGCGAAAGAGCAGGGGACTACGGCGACCCCTGGTAGAACAGAGGCCGATAGGCGACCACTAGCCGCGTTCGGCTCAGAGGAAAATTCAGCCGCCAAACGCAAACGTCCACGCACTCGTAAACGCAAGCCGAGCGATGGCGAAGAACCAAGTCGCAGGGCAGAGAACACACCAAATCACCCTCGTATCATCCGCGAGAACGCGCCAGCTAGCTCACCGCACAACGACCCGACGATTCTCTCGATTCGCTAGCCTGCGATATAGTCGCGCAGGACACGTATTAGTTCTTGCCGTGCCTTCCCGCTGAAGTTGTGGTCAGCAGACACCTCTCGGTAATCCGCCCCGGCGAGGTGCGTCATCCGTGCCTCGCCAAGCACGTCGTCTTCCGTCGCTCGTACCAGCACCGTGGGCGTCGTCGTCACAACCTGCTGATAGAGTTGGTCTGGCCGCACTGCCGCCACTTCATCAATATACTGGGCAGAAATTATCGATAGCGAATCATCAGAACGAACGAGACACGAATCACCATCGCGCCTGTGATAGCTACCGGGGCGCTCAGCTATGCGCTGCAATAATCGCTGCATAATGTCACCCCTGGGTGGCGCTAGTAGTATGACGCGTCGTACGTGCGCCAGATCAACCATGCCTGCAATCATACAACCCTGCGAATGACACAGCAGCACTATCGCCTCTCCCCGGTGTGCATCAATAACCGATTGGAGCCGCCGCGCCTGCTCCTGTAGGCCAGGAACACGCGTTGAGCCCCGATCATCAATGTCGGTATAGTCAAACATCACAACATCTGCCCCTGGAAAAGCGGCAGCAATTTCGGGAAACATCCCGCGTGAATCGGCGCGAACGCCAAAGCCGTGTGAGCAAATAACAGTGGTCATCGTGATGGCAGCCCGGATGAGGCACCGCCCACGTGGTGAGTAGTCTTAGTCCGTTCCGGGCCTTTTCTATGGTAGCACTCTTTGATAGGTGAGTGCACACATCATGCTATACACCGGTCTATCCTATCTTACAAATGAAAAACCCTCATAACTGCAGTGTTACGAGGGGAGTGTGCGAGCACCGACTAGTCGTGCTGCTGATATGACCAAGGGAGCAGCACGCCATCGCCCGCGGAGCGGGGGACGATATGCACGTGCAGGTGCCAGACCGTCTGCGTCGCATCTGGACCGATCGAGGTGATGAGGTTCGCCTGTCCGCCACGTTCCTGCACGTAGCGTGCGGCATCTCGATACACCTCGGCTGTCACATCGGGGTCCTCACTCGCGTCCTTGACGTGTAGCTTCGGGACTACCAGTAGATGACCAGGCACGCATGGGTTAAGCGGCGCGAACACCACCGAACCTACCAGACGCCTCAAAACCTGTCTGTACGGATCCAGATAAGCAATCCTGCAGAAAACGCAGTCCTCGACATAGCCCCACCACATGGTACCTCCTTGATGTGCAGAGTGCATCCTAACGGATCATAGGTCATTATGATAGCTATCGCAGCATCTAGCAAGCATAGCCGTCATACACGAGCTGCTGCTGCGCTTGGGCGATACCAAGCAGATACTCTCCTCGCAGACACATGTCGCATTCATCGAAATGAAATAGAACAAAAATAGAACATCTTGGATATGCCAAAATTTCTAGACTCGTCACTATGCGCATATCCAGCCATACAGCAATAATAGCCGCCAAGCACCAAAGCTAAACAGCATATGGGAAATTATCAGGCCAAACGCACTGGGGGACAGAACATACAAAAGCACACCCGGGCAAACCAGCGCAATAATTGTCCGTAGGGAATGATTGATAGCACATGTTCGATTCATTGATCTAACGTCGCACAATATACCTTTTACGACATTAAATGTACAACCAATAGATGAATCAGCATGCGTCGCTTCTGAGTGCTAATTGCCCATACACATCCCTTAGCAGGGGGTACCCTCCATTATCTACCCGCACTATGTATTACTACTACATCGTAATGGCATGTGCTTAGCGATTTGTTAATCCAACACTAACTGAGCGCCTGTTGTAGTATATGTCACATATGGTTCCGCGCGTCGCTGCCGCGTAGTTTTCCACATTATGATATGTTTTCACGGCTATATGGCATTTGCATTTTTTTGAAATTTATTACCCCCCTATTCTTTTTTTCCTATCTGCCCTATTTGACTTTTGGATATTATTATATGTTAATATATATTTTTTCGTGTTATATAAATAGAACAAAAATAGAACATTTCCCGAGTGGCGAGGAGAGTCCCTATTTGTAAAAAGCCTTTTGGCTAATGCGTATGTCGAGATACTCTGCAGGCACAATGCCCCTAGCCGCAAGATAGCGGATTGAGCGTCCAGCATCCTC
>DBNP01000024.1 GCA_002299795.1 Candidatus Saccharibacteria bacterium UBA669
TTGGCGTGCCGTCAAGTGTCTCAACGGCGAATGATCCACGCATCGTGAAGCCGTGTTTGAGAGTATTGGTTGCTGAATCGATATAGTAATACTGGATAGTGTCCCCGTAGGAGAATGCCTCAATAGCCGTAGGGTTGACTGCTGTCTGTACTGAGCCAATACTCGTAGAGCCTGGTCCGTCGAGGATCGTTCTTGACCAGCCGCTACCATTCCATAGCAGTAATTGGAGGGTGTGTGACTTCGCGTCACCGAAGAGGGTGTAAATGCTATCCCCGATGGTAATGGTCTTTTTCGCGAGTGCACTTACGTCGGCATTGAACGAATAACTACCACTACCAACCATTGGCTCAAAAGCATAGCGGAACTCCTCCTGTGTCGAGCCGAACCAGTCAGTGAAATAAAGGTAGAAATTGCGGTTTCCATAAGCGCTACAGCTATCACCTAGGCCGTAGCCGGCATTCAGTGCTGCTTGGTTTGGCTGATATGGTGTATATGTATAGAGTGCGGCCGTGGCGCGATTTTCAATATATACCGGGGTAGTGCCACATCGCGGCTGGTCAGGGTCCCACATTATATCGTTCCAGCCTGTGGGCAGGTAATACCATCCAGGCGTGTTGTTCATGTAGCCACGGAAGTGGCGGGCAGCTTGGTATAGTTGGTTTGAAAAACTATTGTATGCGGGATCACAGACTGGCTGGCCGGGCGCAACGTTATCGGGGCAGCCATATCCCATGGCCTGTTGGTATTGGCGTGGTATGGGTATGTAATCAGTTACGAGCCCATTCTCTTTCTGGAGAGTTACGATGAGTACCTGTGGATTGATATTAAACTGTCTGGCGTATTGGTATATAAGCTCAGCGGCGCTTAGTGAGCCAGAGGGGTTCGTCCAGGTGCCATAATTATTTGCACCTGTGGTGGGATTTTCACGATAATCATTCAGGCATCGATACGGGGGTGAGATGCCTAGATTATTCTCAATCCAACTCCGGTTTGTGTATGCTCCACCGCCCGTACCATAGGTATCACAATTTGGCATTTTACTGTTAAGAAACACCTGAATTTGCTCTACTGTCATTGAGTTGCTATTTGTAAAAACTGCATCATCAATGATGCGGCCGGGCCTAAACGAGCGGGCGTCGGCTGCATGAGCATCTACAGGAAAAACAAGACCGGTAGCTGTCAGCGCAAGTAGTGGTAGTACTAATGCTAATGCCAATGATCTAATTTTTTTCACAGACTAACTTCCTTAGATGCCGTGCCGCTTCGGTTGTTGGACCCGGCATATTCAAGGGTAACGGTCCATTTGCCAGAAGTGAGTTTGGTTTTATCAATGTCGAATCCCTGGCATGACGTGTATGACGCCATAGTCTGGGTCTTAGCGGTTTGAGTGATCGAAGTACTTCCTGCGTGCGCTAGAGTGAGCTTACATGTTCCGTCGGCATCAATTGTCTGGATAGTTGACCTAACCCGCAATATGTTGTTCTCGACAGATACATTCGTGAGCTGTACGTAGACTGTTTGTGCTTTGGTTGTCGTCGATCCTTGAGCTGCCGCCTGTTGTTGGCTTGCTTCTGTCTGTGTGTTATCAAAGTCTTTTCTTGCATCCATACCAGCATTGACCTGGTCCTGTCCTGGGGCCGCATTGTTGGTTCCTGTCTGGGTACTTTGTGTAGGGTTGGTTGGGGTTGGTAAGAATGGCCACCAGTGATTCATCTTCGAAGCTACAGTGTAAGTTAAGCAACACAGCAAGGCTATCAGGAATATACCCAGCCAAACTTTCTTTGCGTGTCGTGATGATTGTGTCATGTTTATTTAATGATCGTAATGGTTATTTCTGCTATTAATATAACATAATGTGATGAAATAACGCAAAACCCGAGTGATTGATCTATGTGAAAGTTGCATAGGTCTCAAGTATGTAAAACGATAAACACACAAATGAAACTAGAGACACGGCCAGCCCGACCGTTGATTGGCGGACAAGATGGATTGATGCGTATGACCGAATATAGCTAGCTATCGGGACTAGTAGTATGAGTGCCGCCGTAAAGTATCTACCCTGCACCCCGTCAGCGTACGCTGCGTTCGGGCCAAGTCTTACCGGCAGGATTGACCATGCTGTGTACAGGGCGTAAGTGATAGCAGTCACGAATGCGGCGAGGGCGATAACACTTAGTAGTGCCATGGTAGTCTGTGCTTTCCGCGCGGCTAGCTGCTCTTCTGGGTTATGTGCTAACAGGACGAACGCAATAAGCAGGATTTCAATAATAATAAGAACTGCTGGCAGGTGATAAGAAAAGGACGCAAAGTCACCAATCATTCCTCTTATAACCATGTCTCCATAACCTAGACCTGGCGAAAGGTAGGTGTTAAACATGACAGTGACAAAATGAAGGGGGTGTGCGACTAATGGATTTGTTGTGGGTATGTCTCTGTACAGCATTGAACCGTAAAGTTTTTGCCAGGCTAGGAATAGTATTACCGCCAGGGTAATGGATGATATGATGACGAGCCATTTTCTCGCCTTTGGCGCCAGCCGTCCAGATATCCCAGTAAACTGGTGCGCGGGGAGCGCAAGAAGCGGGAGTATGAGTAGGATATTTGGTGCTTTTGTGAGTATAAGGCCAGCTGCCATCGCATAGATTGCAATAGTCTGGCTTAGACTAAGTGCTCGTTTCTGACCTAGGAGATTATATATGAACGCAAGTGATCCTAAAACGACAATATTATTCATAACATCTCCCGATAAAGTGCCTGCCGTGTGGATTGCTGTTGGAAGGAGACCGATGGCTGCGAATACCCATTTCCGATTATTGACGAATCTTACTATCCAGAAAAGAGCAAGTGCGTAAAAGATCGCATTGGCAAGTCGTCCCATCAGCACAAGAGTTGACGGTGATCCTCCGATTAATCGCCCGGCGCCGATACCAACAGCTTGAGGAAGGTGCATAATTGGTACGTATCCCGATGCTGCTCCGCATTCGCCATTTGTAGTACCCTCGGTCGGCTGACCTATTGCTAGATCATTGGTTAGGTCGTTGCGTAACAATGCATTTGCTTTATATCGCACACTGTCCGGAAACGAGCAGCTCTCACTACTGAGGTTACCTGATGTAATGGCGTAGGCTTTTAAAAAGTGTGCATTTTCGTCACTTGCTAGCATCTGCGGCACCAGTAGAGAGGTCATAATACCAAAAACTAGCGCCATGACCAGCACAACTTTTGCCGGGTCTTGGGTTAGCGCTAATATGCGAGACATATGTTTGCTATGAGCCACCTTAGCCATTACTAATAATAGTAGCACACCAGCCTAAGGTAAAGTGGTACCATGGTTGTATGACGATAAAATTTTTGCGATTTCTTGTGTCGGGTGTAGCTGCCGCTACCACCGAGTATTGCTTGTTTATGGTGCTCACTCACTTTATGAGTACTAACCGAAGCTCGGTGATCATTGCTCAGGTAATTAGTTTCCTCTCGGGATTTGTCGTCAGTTTTGTCTTAAATCGTCATTGGGTGTTTGCAGCCACCGGCAGGATGAGTACGATGCTGGCTCGGTACGCGGTGTTGGCGGGCTTGAACGTCATACTAACCAGTATACTAATCGACAGCCTGATGAATAATCTGAACATACCGATCGCTATCGCCAAGGTTTTAGTCATGGGCTGTGTTGCTTTGTGGAATTACGTGATTTTCAACAAAGTAATCTTTAAATCGTCAATATCTTCGTAGTGTTATTTGTCGTTAGAGAGCTGAATAGATAGTTCTTGGTGGAGGTCGTTGAGGCGACGTTCAGTCTGCTCAGTTTTTCTTCGTTGGTCATTATTGCTATAGATGAGAAAAATGATCACCGTTATCTCGACGATGTCAAAGGCGCTTAGATCGGTAGAGTCTAGTGGGGGGCGATTGACTAATAAGTTATAGAGAGGGAACGACCCTATCAGTAGGGTAAGTATGACAACCCAAAGCAGCAGTTGGCGGTTAAAGCGCTTTTTTGGTGTTCGTCCCATCTTGTGCTGTGTAATTATATTAAGAAGCGCAAGGGATACAACGGGAATATTGAGAAGAATGAGTAAGAGGTATCTCATTCAAATGCTTCCATGACCCGTCTCTTTACAAGACTCTTGAGGATATTCACAGCATTCCAGTTATTCTGGCCTTTCGACTTTGAATAGTCAGTATAGATTGCTTGGATAGGATACTCGCAAATAGTAAGACCAAGCTGACTGGCTCGCCATATCATTTCCGAGCAGAACTCATATCCACTAGTTTTCCATCGTAATTGTTCAAGCGCCTTTCGAGAGTATATCCGCATACCTGATTGTGAATCTGTCGATTTTACCCCGAATAGTATAAAAGTGATCAAGCTGAGGCCCCAGTTTCCTAGCACCTTGACGCGGGACATCCCGCTACTATCAATCAGACGGCTCCCAATTAAAAGGTCGATATTACCTGTGCTAATCTCGGTAATACCCCTTAGGACATCTTGAGGATCATGCTGTCCGTCGGCGTCCATGGTCGCCGCCCCGGTATAGCCGTATTGCATTGCATAACTAAGGCCAGTAGCGGTCGCGCCACCGGCCCCGCTGTTTAGGATGTGCCGTATTACTCGTGCACCACCGGCCATTGCCTCCGTTGAGGTATTATCGCGTGAACCATCGTCAATAACCACAATATCAACTGGGTACTTAAATGAACTGAATACTTTGCGCGCAGAACGCACGACGCCCTTTATAACAGACGCTTCATTATATGCAGGAATGACAACACAAAACTTTTTTTCTACCATATTACAAAGAATATTATATCATCTATTAGCTATTATGATTGATACTAGGCTAGTGGTTTTAGATAATCACCATAGCCTGATTTTCTCAGCGGTTCGGCGAGCACTCCTAGTTGCGTGGTACTAATCCAGTCATTTTGATAAGCTACCTTTTCTGGGCTGCCGATGACCTGACCGGTGCGTTTTTGGATGACTCGTACATAGTCAGCAGCGTCAGTGAGGCTATCGATGGTGCCAGTGTCAAGCCACACGTCGCCAGCTGCGAGTGTGACGACTCGTAGCTTGCCTCGCTTCAAATACTCTTCGTTGACGGTGGTAATTTCTAGCTCGCCACGTTCGCTTGGTTTGATGTTTTTCGCTATCTCAACGACGTCGTTGTCGTAGAAGTAGAGGCCAACCACGGCATAGTTGGACTTAGGATTTGCTGGTTTTTCCTCGATAGAAACGGCGTTGCGGTTTTTGTCGAACTCAACTACCCCATAGCGCTCTGGGTCGCTGACTTCATATGCAAATACAATGCCACCCTCGGGGTTCGCACATTGTTTAAGTGAAGCATCGAGCTCGTTGCCATGGAAAATATTGTCGCCGAGTACCAGGGCGACCTTGTCGTCACCAATAAATTTTTCGCCGATGATGAATGCCTGAGCCAGACCATCTGGGCTGGGCTGTACCTCGTATTGTAAACTGATGCCCCACTGGGAACCATCGCCGAGTAGGCGCTGGAAGCCTGATTGATCCTCGGGCGTCGTGATGATAAGCGTGTCGCGGATACCAGCCTGCATCAGCGTCGTGAGCGGGTAGTAGATCATCGGTTTGTCGTAGATGGGCATTAGCTGTTTGCTAATGGCTTTTGTAATTGGCCAAAGACGGGTGCCGGATCCTCCGGCGAGTATAATTCCTTTCACTGCGGTTTCCTCCTCAAATCCAATAGGATGTACTGCCTGTTGTCGCTCGTGCTCCCCACCCCGAAATGCTTCGGGTTGTCTCATTGTGTCCTCGTTTCTTTACCTTTATTATACCACTGTAGCGACGGTGTATGTACGCATCGCGCAGCGGCTACCCGATAAGACTGTCGAGATATGTTTTCAGTTCATCGCGCCAGTCGGTTGGCTTGAAGCCGGTTGCTTCGATTTTTTCTAGGCTCATTGTGCTTTGGAGTGGTCGTGGCGCGATACCGTCTTTGCCGGCGTAGTAGGCAGCCGTGTGCACTGGTGTAACATCATCGGGTGATTGACCTTTGCTATCGTACGCCGTGCGCGCAATTTCCGCCCAGCTCACGGCGTCGCCACTATTGGTAATGTTGTACGTGCCATACGCGGCACGGCTATCAATAAGATGCTTAATACCGGCGGCGAGGGTACTGGCAAAGGTGAGGCGTCCGATTTGATCATCAACAACCGAGGGTTTGATACCACGATCGGCCAGTCCTGCCATCGTTTTGACGAAGTTGTTGCCATTGCCCACGACCCAGCTAGTGCGTGCGATATAGTGGCGCGGTGCGGTTGCGGCAGCGATATCACCGGCAGCTTTGGACTGAGCGTAAACGCCAAGAGGGCTAAATGGTTCACCCTCGGTATGCGGAGACACTGTACCATCGAACACATAGTCGCTCGATACATGAACGAGTGTAATACCATACTCGGTGGCGATACGGGCAAGATTACCGACCGCACGGGCGTTTGTCGCCCAGGCCTCGCGGCGGCCCTCGGGTGTTTCGGCGGTATCGACGGCGGTGTACGCGGCGGCATTCACAATGATGCCGTAGTCACGCCACCGTCGAGCTGTTTGCAGGGTGGTCTCATCGGAAATATCGAGCCCGTCGCGGCCGACATAGTCGGCGTCTGGGTAGAGTTCGCGAAGTGCCCGACCAAGCTGACCGTTTGCGCCGGTGATCATTACTTTTTTGGGCTTGAGTGGGGTCACTGATTTGAGCGGGGGATGCGACTTGTCTTTATCGGACATAGTAGCTTGATCGAGTGAAATTGGCCAATCAATGTGCAGCTCTGGATCGGCAAGATTGACGAACGCGTAGTCTGCTTCTGGGGACCAGTGGTCATTGACGAGGTACATGTAGACCGTATTATTCTCGAGGGCCTGGAACCCATTAGCGACACCGCGGGGGACAAAAATAGCTCGTGACGGGTCCATTTCAAGCGTAAATACTTTGCCATAGGTTGCACTACCCTCACGGAGATCACACCAGGCACCAAAAATACGGCCATGGCCAATGGAAACGAACTTATCCCATGGTTCGGCATGGAGCCCTCGGGTGACGCCCGCTTCGGCATTGAAGCTGACATTGTTTTGCACCGGTCCAAAATCAAGCATTCCGGCATCAAGCATCCTTTCGCGCTGCCAGTTTTCTTTGAACCAGCCGCGCCTATCGCCGTGGACTGGCAGATCATACCATACAAGCCCATCGATAGGTGTTTCATGGGCTTCCAGGTTTTTGCTAAACTCGAGACTCTGCGATTGTTTTTCAGCCATATGCTATTGTCCCCGCTTGGCGTAGTTAGTTTCAGTTTCGGCCTTGTCGCCCATCCACCAGTCTTGATTGTCGGTATACCAGGCGATGGTGGCTAGTAGCCCGTCGCGCATACCGTTCTGGTCGGTATAGCGTGGTTGCCATCCAAGCTCATGACGCAATTTGCTACTGTCCATGGCGTAGCGCATGTCATGCCCGGGGCGGTCGTTGACGTGCTCATACCAGTCAGCTGGCTTGCCCATGAGTTCGCAAATCATTTCGATGACCGATTTGTTATTGACGTGATCATTGTCGGCGCCGATAATGTAGGTTTCGCCCAATTGGCCTTTGTCGAGAATAAGGTGAACGGCAGAGTTGTGGTCGTCGACATGGATCCAGTCGCGCACCTGCTCACCGGTGCCGTAGAGTTTTGGCTTGATGTCACTCAAGATATTTGTGATCTGGCGTGGGATAAACTTTTCGATGTGCTGGTAGGGGCCGTAGTTGTTGCTACAGTTGCTGATCGTTGCCTTGATGCCAAAGCTGCGTATCCAGGCACGGACGAGGTGATCGGAGCTGGCTTTACTCGCCGAGTAGGGACTAGAAGGGTCGTAGGCGGTGTGCTCATTGAATTTGTTTGGGTCGTCGAGCTCGAGATCACCGAAGACTTCATCGGTACTAATGTGGTGAAGGCGTTTGTTGTGGGCGCGTACCGCTTCGAGAATAGTGTAGGTGCCGATAATATTGCTCTGAATAAACGGCCAGGGGTCGCGTAGTGAGTTGTCGTTGTGGCTCTCAGCGGCAAAATGCACAACTATATCAGTATCGCTGATAAGTCGGTCCATCAGCTCCTTGTCGCATATGTCGCCAGTAATAAACTGGACCTTGTCGAGTACGGTTTCGAGATTAGCGCTGTTGCCTGCATAGGTGAGCTTGTCGACCACAGACACCTCGTACTCGGGGTGATGCGCGAGGGTGTAGTGCACAAAGTTTGCCCCAATGAACCCCGCCCCACCTGTAATCAGTAGTTTTGTCATAGTGTATATTATATGACCGATACTCTCTCTACGTCTATTGTAGAAATAGCCAGAATCGGCAAATGTAAATAGCACAACAGAGTATAATGAAAAAAGCTAAACAAATAGGAGGAATATGAAAGTAGCTATCGTTAGTGGGTACTTCAACCCGCTCCATGGTGGACATATCGACATGATCGAAGCCGCGGCATCGCTTGGAGACCGACTTATTGTCATCGTAAACAACGACACTCAGCAGTTGCTAAAAAAAGGCAAGATTATCCTCGACGAGAAAAACCGATTGCGACTTACGCGTGCACTCAAGGGTGTCGACCAGGTAGTGCTGGCTATCGACCAAGATCCAACTGTCATCAATACGCTCGAATTGATTGCTAAGCAGCATCCAGGTGACGAGCTGATTTTTGCCAATGGTGGTGATCGTTCAAGCGGGAAGGTTGTCCCCGAAACGGAGATTTGTGAAAAATACAACATAAAGATGGTGTTTGATGCGGGTGGCGACTCTAAGAGTGACTCCTCGACGCGCATTAATCAGGCGACTGGTCACGAACAAGCATAAAAGGTTGTAATTTATACATTCTGCTAAAATTCTCATATTTTTCGCGCTAAGATAGAAACATAAGCACTCGTGCAGTGCGTAACTAGGCGAAAGGAATCCATATGTGCGGAATCGTTGGCTATATCGGTGACAAGAGGGCGCAGCCCATCCTACTTGCTGGTCTCAAACGGCTGGAGTATCGTGGCTATGACAGCGCAGGCATAGTGTCATTTGATACTCGCGGCAAGGCTACGCTCGTGCGTGCCAAGGGCAAGGTCGCTGAGCTCGAGGCAAAGCTGCGTGATCACAAGAAGCTAGACACAGCGGGAATTGGTCATACGCGCTGGGCAACACACGGTGCGCCGAGCAAGCGCAACGCCCACCCTCACAATGCTGGTGATATTTATTTGGTGCACAACGGTATCATAGAAAATTATCAGGAGCTGAAAGATGCGCTAAAGGCGCGAGGCTACGACTTCAAAAGTGATACCGATACTGAAGTGCTGACGGCACTAGTCGATTCGCTATACCAGAAGAATACTAATCTGCTTGAGGCTGTGAGCGGTGCATTGCAGCTCGTGGTGGGAGCATATGGTATCGCGGTGGTGAGTGACAAGAGCCCAGATGAAATTATCGTGGCGCGCAAGGGTAGTCCGCTCATCGTGGGCGTCGGTGAGGACGAGACATTTGTCGCTAGCGACGCCAGCGCTTTGGTTGGGCAGACCGACAAAGTGATCTATCTGCACGACGGCGAAATTGGCCGTTGTACGCGGAGTGGCGTCGAGCTATTTGACGCGAAGGCACAGGCCATAGAGGCACAGATTGAGACGCTAGAAATGGATCTGCAAGCCATTCAAAAGAAGGGTTTTGCACACTTTCTACTCAAGGAGATTCATGAACAGCCCGAGAGCCTGCGCGCAACCCTGCGTGGTCGCGTGAATAC
>DBNP01000014.1 GCA_002299795.1 Candidatus Saccharibacteria bacterium UBA669
GTCAAAGTACTCCTGACGGGTATCGACGAGCGTGGCCGCCTGAGCCTCACCATGAAGGGTGTTGACCAGTCCGCGTAGATTGACTATTAGTACCAACTGTGGTATAATATAGAGATATGGCACAGTTGGAACTATTCCTCAAACCTGTCGTTGGTGTCCACCAGCAGCTTGGGCAGATTGATGGTCAATGGGTAGTGGGCCTCCGTAGTGGAGATGAGTCTATATGGGATCATGAGGGTGGCTACCAGTATTATCAGCTGGGCGAACGCCGCGTCCGAGCTATTTCACTCGCAGATGAGATGGCACGGCGTGCAGTGGGCTTTTTCGCGCAAACGCGCGCTTTGAGCCCCGTGCACGCACCCGCCTACAACTGTCACACACTACCGTTCGCGCTAGCGGGCCGCCTAGACACGGGCTTACTCCCAGCGCTCGACTATCAGCATTTGGCGCTTGAAGCAGCGACAATCCGTACGACCGATACGCTCGTGCCCAGTAAGTTCTACTATGCCAAGCGGCCAGGGGATGACCGGCCCGCCCATAGCTTTGTAGCGCTCGATAGTCATACGACGCTAAGTGTGCTTGGCGATGGTCAGCCACTTGTCGTCATGGACCCCGGCACCCTCGCAGGCCTTTATGATGCTAATCGGTTCGTACGCTACACGCCAATCGAAACTCGACTCGGACGAGCGGCTACCATTACCAGCTAATCTATACTAGTGCAGCCGATGGGTCAGCTTTTTCGCTTACTCTTTTTGCGTCGTTCCGCTACAATAGTAGCTATGGCAAAGCCCACACAAACAATTGGTTCTATGCTGCGTAGCCCTACGGTGCAGAAGCTGCTTGCCTATGTGCTGCCACTTTTGTTTGGCTGGATCTTGAGCAAACTTGACACCAAGCCAAACAAGAAGCAGTAGTCGCATGACTAAGCAGCAGATGATGGAGGAGCTTCGGCGGCACATACTTGATGCTGATGTTGCCCCGGCGTTGCGTACCCAGGCGATACAGCTCGTCATGGGTGATGGCAATCTTGACGCTGACATTGTGTTTATCGGTGAGGCACCGGGTAAAAACGAGGACGAGCAGGGCATCCCGTTTGTCGGCGCGGCAGGGAAGTTTCTGGATGAAATGCTTGCCGCAGCCGGCATGCAGCGCGATGACGTGTATATCACCAATATCGTGAAGTATCGTCCACCAAACAATCGTGATCCAGAGCCAGAGGAAAAACGCGCTTTTTGGCCATACCTTTTGCAGCAGCTTGAGATTATTCAGCCAAAAGTTGTAGTGACGCTTGGCCGCCACAGCGGCGCCTACTTCATCCCGAATCTTCATATTTCTACTGATCACGGCAAATCGCGCAAGGTGAAATACCATGAGCAAGAGTTTCTCGTTGTTCCGCTCTACCATCCGGCAGCAGCGCTGTACAATGGCGCTTTGCGGCAGACGCTGATCGAAGATTTTCTGCGCATTCCAGATGTGCTGACGCAAGTAGCGGATTAGGGCTGTGTTATGGTCGTGGTAGCACTAGTGTTTGCTTTGGTTGCGACAAATGCAGCCTTTAGTGCTGTGCGAGCTGTTTCAAGGGCCGCCTTAAATGTTGCGTTATTGGCTTTGATTGTAGCATCGCGCGTGTCCACGGGGGCTTTGACTCGTGTACCGAGTTGCGTATCAGTTTGCTTGGCGGCATTGACTTTTTATCATTAATGTGATAGAATTTAGATAATACGTATGGAAATTCGTAAACCACGACAGAATCACGAATATGAAGTGCCTCCCGGTACGTCATTTCACTTTGTCTACTGTGAACATACACCAGAGATGGCACCGAAAATTGCTGAAGCTCTCGAAAACTGTGACGTGGTGGCAGTGGAAATCGTAGGGGCGGCTGAGTCAATGGTGGAACTATATAGTGAATTTCTACGCTTGGCCTCGTACCACCCAACCTTTGAACCACTCATGGATAGAGTGAGTTTAATAAATCCATTTTTTTCTGCGCTGTGTCAGGCGCGACCGATGGATCATGTATATCCGATTGACGCACGCAGTGAGCAACGCGATGTGTTCGACGTGGATGTCACTAAAGTCCTCACGAAGGGGGTGAGAATATGCTTAGATACGGGCGACTATCAGTTGCTGCGTGCTCTACTCAAGGAAGAAATAAGGTACCTAGGCGGGTCGAACCAACGGCGCGAGCAGCTAGTGGTAAAGCAACTTGTTGAATTGGCACGTGCCCATCCGGGTAAGCGCATTGGCGTTGTGCAAGGCGCACAACATACTGGCACTCAACACGAAATGGATCGAGCGGGTATTGATAATACACGTACTATGATTGTAAGTGATGGACTCAAAAAAAGTTTCGGCATTGAATACCCTCCGTACGATAGGCTTATACGTGACGTCTCCTACGGTGGAAATCTTCTTGATGATGAGGTTGAGCTAACGCGTGCTGTGGTAGTTACTCTTGAAGCAACTGGGTACCTACCGAGCAGCACGGATATCTACGGTTTGACGAGTCAGCAGCTTGATTCACGCATCAAAGATTGGCAGATGATGCGTCAGGCAGCGATGTTGCGTAGCGCTATGCTATCGGTCGGAGCCATGTATAGTCCACCATCAGAGAAGACTCCAGCTGACGTCGAAAAGTGGTTCCCTGATAAGAAGTTCGATGATTTTAGACGGAAGGACGCGACGCCACTTTACGTTACCTCTAAGAAGAATGTGCCAGTGGCTAAATTGGGAGCGTACGGGCTGAATTTCCCAGCAACCGATTCACCAGAGACTTCGTAGTCGACGAAAGGAACGCGCGGCCAGGAATCGGCGGCTCGTCTTGAATTACTGAAGCAGTTATGCTACAATACAAACACTTCAGAGAGGGAACTTACCGTATTTTCAACCTCTCACCTCTGAATACATGATTTCGAAATTATTTTATACATATAACAAGGAGAACAAATAATTTATGGGTCAACGACGACTCTCAAAACCGCAGGCCGATGATGCCAGCAAGCGCCCTAATCAAGCGAAACCAAAAAGTAGCAATACCGTGCTCAATGCCACTACCACCCGAAAGGGTGAGGTATTTCGTGCGCAGCGCCGCACCAGTGAAAACGTGAATATGCAGGCTAGCCAGCATATGATCAACGTGCCGGTCAACAAAAGCATCTTCAACGGCTACAATGGCCGCCAATTTAGCCTAGCTGATCAGCCCAAAAGGCCACGTGCCCCCCGCCCAACCCTGAAGGTAATTCCTATCGGCGGTGTCGGTGAAATGGGTATTGGCAAGAACATGACGGCTATCGAGTACGACAACGATATTGTTGTCATCGACATGGGCTTTCTATTCCCAGGTAGTGACTACCCTGGCATCAACTACATTACCCCAGACATTACCTGGCTTGAAGAAAACAAGCACAAAATCCGCGCACAGATATTTACACATGGTCACCTTGACCACATCGGTGCTTTTCGCCACCTGGCTGCCAAAATACCTGCGCCAGTGTATGCCAGCAAGTTCACCATCGGTATGCTACAGCGCCAAATGGATGAAACTGATGGCAGTCACACACCTGATTACCGTGAAATGAACCCAGAAGCGCATGATATTGTACAAATTTGTGATTCATTTAGCGTCGAGCTGATTCGTGTGAACCACAGTATTCCTGATGCGACCGCGGTAGTAATCCGTACGCCAGCAGGCAATATATTGAGCAGTGGTGACTGGCGAATTGAAGAAAACCCAGTCGACGGCAAGAAGTTTGACTTCGATCGTATCACTGAAATCGCAACCAAAGAAGGCTTTTTGCTCTTTATGAACGAGAGCACCAACTGTGAAAGCGATGGCACACATCATCACGGTGAGTTTGACATCCAGCACAGTATGGGCGAGGTGATGGACAAGTACCCTAACGGTCGTGTCATCATCAGTAGCTTCTCGAGCCAGTTGCATCGTATGCAAATGATTCTCGAAGAGGCACAAAAGCATGGTCGCAAAGTAGCGTTTGCCGGCTATAGCATGATTCAGAACCTTGAGGTGGCGCTCCGTACAGGTGCAATCAAAGTTCCCAAAGACACAGTGATGAAGATGGAAGATATCATCAAGCTGCCCGACGGCAAGGTCACTATTGTGTGTACCGGTAGCCAGGGTGAGTTTAGCGCAGTGCTCAACCGCATGGCGACGGGCGCACATAAATATATCAAAATCAAGAACACTGACGTTGTTGTGTTTAGTAGCAACCCGATTCCTGGCAACGAAAAGTACGTTGTGCGTACGGTTGATGGCCTGATGCGCGAGGGTGGTGAAATCATTCAAAACGGCAAAACCCATCTGACGGGTATTGGTCCGCTGCACCTTTCGGGGCATGGCTACTACGAAGATCACATTCGTGTGATCAACGCAGTCAATCCCAAGTACTACCTACCGAACCACGGTGAGTTTCATATGCTTGTACACAACGCAGAGCTCGCTGAAAAAGAGTGCGGCATCCCACGAGAAAATATATTTGTCTGTGACGCTGGCGATGTAGTGGAATTTGACCACGAAGGCGCTCGCAAAATTGGACGCGTTCCGGTTGGTGGAATTATGTATGACGATAGCGGGGCAGTGGTCAGCGAAGTGGTCCTGAAAGACCGTATCCATATGAGCCAGGAAGGCATGTTTGTTGTTGTGCTCACCATCGCTCGTGGCAATGGTCGCTTGCTAACCAGTCCCGACATTATCAGCCGTGGATTTATCTATCTACGTGATAGTGAGGAGCTGATGGGGATGATTCGGGCGTATCTCAAGCAAAAAGTCGCACGTAGTTTTGCTGGTAGGTACGATATCGACGTTGTGAAGAAAGAGATTAAAGACGAGATTACTCATATTCTTTATGACCAAACTCGCCGTACGCCGATTGTCATACCAGTTATCAACGAAATTGGTGTGTCGGTGAAGTCGCCAGCTGGTCGTGCACCACAGGGCGCTCCACGCGCACCGCAGCAACAGCCTGCACGTTCGGCGCAGCAGCCATTTGCTAAGCGCAAATTTCCTCCTAAGCAATATCCCGACACAGAAGCAGTTGAGCCGGCGGTTCGTGCCGGTGGCCACAGCTACTAGCCCATCGCTTGTGTTGTAATCATTCTTGTAGTAATGTGAACTCATACGATACAAGAGGGGGTGATATGGGTATGTGGGTGCCTAGGAAGAGGCGAAAAAGTGCATTTAAGTTTAATCGACACGGCATATCGGGTGTATCTTTGGTGGCAGCACTTATTGCAACACTGTTCTTGTCGACACCACTGCATGCAATGTCGGCACTAGACTACAATATTCGTACAACACCAACAATTAACTTTGGTGGTGATGGTTCTGCCCAATCCTGTCAAGTAATTGATATGACCAGCGGTTGGCGATCGTTCATGTCTCAAGACACTGGTGACCCGTACTCATACCGCAACACTTGGAATTATGTACAAGACTACGATAACTATCGGGCGAGGCTGGATGCATTTCACGATACATATACTGCCAACACGCACGGTACGTCTGGTTGGGGTATATCTTTGGTCGCGATGTTTGAGGGTCGATCTGTGTCCGACCCACTTTTTGATACATACCATAAGATGATACGGCTTTATACTTTTGAGCCTGATACGCAATTTACAATAAGCGACTACGCAATTTTATCGAACAAAGGCCTACAGTACGTTGACTTCTTCATGAATCCAAATGCTGGCTGTAGGTCTCAGGTTTGGGACGTGGGCTGGAGTACGCACGTATCGACATACTATGGAAAATATTTTGTGTTGGCCACGGACCACCTTCAATACCCCGTAGATTGGACGGGCGGACCACTGCCGACAGATGTGAATATGGTTAGTGGCCTGAATAAGAATATTCAATATCTCGCACTTGGTGACTCGTTTAGTAGCGGGGAGGGGGATACGGGACAACAGCAAAACAGTAGTCTGAAGTACTACCGCGAGCATACAGATGACAACGGTATCACAGTAATTGGCAGTGAGGCAATACACGATAGACCTACCGAGAAATGTCATCTTAGCACACGCTCATACCCCTACATATTAGCGAACGGAATGGACCTTGGTGGTCCGACAAATACTCCAACCACTCCATGGCAGTCGGTGGCGTGCTCTGGTGCTACCGCATGGGATGTGAAGGAACATGCCTTCGACAACTATCTTGGTCAGGGCGACCGGCTCAAAGGCTATGACTATGATAGGCTTAAAACCCAGGGCCTCAATGAGTTTATCCCAGGTCGCCAAAAGCAAATTGAGTTTGTAAAGAAGTACCAGCCAAAGGTGATTACGCTGACGATGGGTGGGAATGATGTGGATTTTGGGGGAAAACTCGATAAGTGTGTGAGAAAAATAACAACATGTGAATATGCTACCGTTGCCTGGCGGGAAAAGATGAGGAACGAGCTTGCGAGGCAGTTCACTAATCTTAGCAGCCTATATGAAGAATTAAGCATTGCTACCGAAGGTAGAGCGAAAATATACGTACTTGGTTATCCAATATTCATCAACGGCAATCCCTACGCAAAATGTACGAATGTATTCAACCTAGATAATACAGAGCGCGAGTTCATCAATAACTCAATTATTTATCTTAATAACATTATCGAACAAGCTGCAAAAAAAGCTGGTGTGAAATATATTGACGTCGAAAATGCCTTTGGCAATCACCGGCTTTGCGACACTGGCACGCAGCATGTAACTGCTGTGACAAACGTATTTGGTGCAAACGGTAATGAACAGCAAGAAGGCTTCCACCCCAATCATTTCGGGCAAGTCGATCTAGCGAATGCAGTCTGGGCCGCTGTCGATGGCCAGAGCCTCCTTGACTACCAAACCTGTAGCGATCCTTCGATCAAGGTATGCCCGAATGCTTCAGTTACGGCCGCTGATGCTATTATTCCACCATACTTTACAGAGGGGATACCGGCAGATAACACAGAGATTCACTACTACACCCTCACCAACGGTACATTAGTGAAGATGATTCAGACATACGATGTACATACACAAACCATGGTGTTTAAGTCTGAATCAAAGGTAGATATAACTCTCTACTCTGACCCGACTTCACTCGGGCAGGTCACTGTTGCGTCTGATGGAAGCGTATCTACTCAAATCACTATCCCATTGTCCGTCCCGGCTGGCTACCACACCCTCGTACTGCGCGGTCAATCGCCAGATGGTATGCCCATCGAGCTATACCAGACTGTCGAGGTGCGCGGATCCAGCCCGAACGACATCGACGAAGACGGCATTGATGATGCTGTCGACAAATGCGCTTATATTACCCCGCTCAACATCGATACTGACCATGACAGCATAGACGATGCTTGTGATCCAGAAGTAAACGTACCCGAGGCTCCCTACCGTCTCCGTCTCGGCGACCCCACCCGTACCTACGCTGGCCAGCCCGAAAAGTCCAACTATCTCTACCTCGAACGTAGCGTCAACGCTACCATCCTCACTGGCATCAGTGGTGACGATGACCCAGACGGTGACGGCTGGGCAATCGTCGGAGCTAGTAGCGGGAAGGGGTATAGTACTACGATGCCTACCAGCATCCCCGACACCGCTCCCTATGCTAACTTCACTATGAGCAACTACGACCCAGCAGCAACTACTCCACCAACTAGCCAGATTATCCCAAGTATCTATCTCCGCGCTGGCGACTACGGCTGTGTCGAATACCAACCAACCTCACTCGTTAAAGTCCTACCCAGTGAAACCCGCACCCTGACACTCACCGCCCAGGGCCTGACAGGAACTGCCAATCACTGCCGCTCAGAGCCCGCCACCGCCGATACCGACCACGACGGCCGGCCCGACTCCACCCAGCCCCTCTACATGGCTCGTAATGGCGATACCACCAAAGGTGAAGATCCCACCCGTACCTATCTCTTCCGCAACTTCTACGCTGCCGAAGCCCAGCTCGGTGTCACCGACTACACTCCCGCCGGCACACCAGCTAACACGCCAGACAAAGCTACCCAGCCCATCCAACCCTGGAACCTCCTGGCTACCAGTAAGGACGTCGGGTATAGCCCAGTGTTTAACCATCTCACCATCACCACCGATTCTCTCGGCAAACCCTGGCCCATCATCACAGCACGCAAGCATAGTACCACCAACCCTAGCAGTGGCATCTGCATAGCCTACCAACCAGACAGCCAAGCAAACACTACCAACATAAAGCTTGCTACCCAACCCATCAGACAGCTACAATTAATGAAGCGGAAAGATATACCAGAAGGAGTAGGGTGTGAGTAAAGAAAAGAATGTGTCATACAAAAAAATACGACCATATGGGTCCTAGCGGCGGTATTGGTGCTAGCCATATCTGCTATATGGCATCACCATAGCCTAATTGCACAGAATAATTTGCGGTATACGCCTGGTTCGTACCGGACCTATGATTATCTATTGACCGATGAACAAGATTTTACGATGTTTATTATTATTCTTGGAGCATACTTAGTGACCGTAAAGTATCTCTATGATAATCGTATGAGCACTAGGCATAAAGTGTTCAGCTTGTCCTTTGGCGTATTGGCGATACTTTGTGCACTTGATATGACGATAGGAAGTTGGGGCATGCCAGGACATTGCGGAAACGATTTCACACTAGGTAACTGTTTTATGGCAGATGGATTGTCTGAAATAGCAGGCTACTACCTGGTGCCAATTAGTATGATTATAAGCATAGGAATATTATTGCACGGGAGGAAGACTGTAAAACCTAAGGGTAAACGTTAAAGCAACCATTGTCTTAGATAATTCCCTACATCTCCGCCAAAAAGCACAACAAAGACAACCCAATCCCCAGCATTTGTATTACCTACAAACCTGAGTCTACTACCCAAATACAACTTGCTACACAAACCATAAGAGCATTACACTTAATGAAGTGGAAAGATATACCAGAAGGAGTAGGGTGTGAGTAAGAAAGAACCAGTAGTAAATCATAAACAATCATCACAAGGCTGGTTCATCCGCCACAGACTGGCACTAGGCATTGTCGTATTCGTACTCCTTCTCGACATCTTCGTCACTGGCTTCATGAAGTTTGGGTACTATGTGGTGACGTGTGGGGGAATGCCGGTGCAAGTCACGTATTATGCAATCGGATGGGGCGGGTCTACGTTGTACAACACGCCAGGGCACTACCTGCCTGGGGGCTCTGCTGCCACGTACTATTGCACCGAACAACAAGCTTCCAACACGGGCGCAGTGAAGGACCTCTATCAATAAGGATGGTGACCTAATTCGAGGACGGTGTACCTGGATTAAGTTCAACCATCTCACCATCACTACCGACCAAAACGGCAAACCCTGGCCCATCATCACAGCACGCAAGTACGACGCCACTATTCAAAAGACTCTAACAGTGGTAAAATATAGGCC
>DBNP01000022.1:0-3406 GCA_002299795.1 Candidatus Saccharibacteria bacterium UBA669
GAATACTATGGAACTAAAAGAACTTGCATTCGGACTGACCTACGCCCTACCTGCATTTGGTGCAGCGATCGGTATTGGGCTTATCGGGGCGGGCGCACTGAGCGCGTTTGGCCGTAACCCAGAAAAATTGAGCGATATCCGCACACTCATGATCACCGCGATCGTGTTTGCCGACTCACTCGCAATCATTGGTATCATTGTGGCATTTATCGCAAAGGCATAGTACCCGCATGAATATCCTGACAACATTTGCAAGTACAACTGAGGCTCCAAAAGAGAGCGTCGTTGCTGCACTTGGCATTGATGGAACACTACTGATTTTTCAAATTGTTGCGTTCGGGCTCTTGACATTTGCGCTTGGGAAATGGGTGTACCCAGTTTTCATTCGTACGATTGATAAGCGCCAAGCAATGATCGAAGAGAGCACACGGGCAGCTGTTGAGGCCGAGAAAAACGCGGCCAAAACTCAAGCAAAGATCGACAAATTGCTGACAGAAGCACGCATGGAAGCACGTGAGATCGTTGCGACAGCGAAGGACGAAGCCACCAGTATGGTCGCTGACGCCGAGACAAAGGGCAAGCAGCAGGCTGAGCACATTGTCACGATGGCACGAGAGTCGCTCGCGAAAGATGTCATTGCTGCCAAGAAGGCGCTTCACAATGAGACGATCGAGCTCGTGGCACTGGCGACACAAAAAGTAGTGACTGGTGCGATGACACCGGCGATTGACGAAAAAGTCATCACTAAAGCACTCGAGGCGACGAAATAAATGGCCAATAGACTTTCTCGGAGCAAAATTGCCAGCTATGTAGCGGATGAAGTGCAGCATGGTGGATCGCTTGATCTGGCCTTGCAGCGCGTAGCGGGCTATCTAGTAGAGAGCCGACGAACACGTGAGCTCACCCTAGTGGTCCGAACAATCGAAGATGCACTTGCGGCGCGTGGCATCGTGATTGCATCGATTACGGCCGCGCAGGCCCTGGACTCACAGCTGCGTGAGGCAATCGAAAAAACCATTACTGCAGATACGCTGTATCTGCGTGAGAAAGTCGACCCCTCTGTGATTGGTGGTGTACTTGTCGAAACACCCGGGTCAAAGCTCGACGCAACTATCAAACGAAAACTCCTGGCACTTCGCCGGGCTAAGATATAGGAAGGACAAACGGATGGCTGATATAGCAGTAACAGAACTATCCAAGGGCCTACGTGATGCGATTGCGAAGCTAGACCTTGATGGCAATATGGAGCAAGTCGGAATCGTCACGCGAGTTGGCGATGGTGTGGCTTGGGTGCACGGACTGAGTGATGCGGGCTACAGTGAGGTACTCCAAATTGAGACCAAAACCGGTATTATAGAAGCGTTTGCGCTTAACCTCATGGAAGATGAGATTGGTGCGGTGTTGCTCGGGAGCGACCAGGGTGTCGCGGCTGGCGACAGCGTGAAACTAAAGGGTGAGGTGCTCTCTGTGCCTGTCGGCGAGGAGCTGCTGGGGCGTGTGGTTAATCCACTTGGCGTGCCGCTTGATGGCGGTCCTGCTATCACGACTAAATCTCGCGGTCGCGTTGAACGCGAAGCGGTGGGAGTGCTCGGTCGCAAGCACGTGCACGAACCCCTTATGACGGGTATTATGGCAATTGATGCTATGTTCCCTATCGGACGCGGTCAACGTGAGCTCATCATTGGAGATCGACAGACTGGCAAAACTGCTATTGCCATTGATACGATGATCAACCAAGCTCGCCAGAAAACCGGTGTGGTGAACGTCTATGTCGCGATTGGTCAGAAGCTGAGCAAAGTTGCGCGACTTGTGGAACGACTCAAAGAAGAGGGTGTGATGGAACAAACGATTGTTGTGGCGACTGGTCCGAGTGACCCTGCGTCTCTTCTCTACCTCGCTCCCTATGCAGGCACAGCCATGGGTGAATATTTCCGCGACAACGGCCAGCATGCATTGATGATTTATGACGACCTGACTAAGCACGCAGTCGCCTACCGCCAAATGTCCCTTCTGCTTCGTCGCCCACCAGGCCGCGAGGCATTCCCGGGTGATGTGTTCTACCTGCACTCTCGCCTGCTTGAGCGTAGTAGCAAGCTGAGCGATGACCTCGGCGCCGGCAGTCTGACTGCCCTGCCTATTATCGAGACGCAGGCTGGTGACATTAGTGCCTACATCCCGACCAATGTGATTTCTATTACCGACGGCCAGATATTCATGGAAACGGATCTGTTCTACCAGGGTATTCGCCCCGCGATCAGCGCCGGGCTTAGTGTGAGCCGTGTTGGTGGCGACGCGCAGACCAAGACCGTGAAAAGTGTGTCGGGCCACCTCAAGCTCGGCCTTAGCCAGTTCCGTGAGCTAGCCAGCTTCGCACAGTTTGGGAGCGACCTTGATGAAGCCACCAAGTCACAGATTGAGCGTGGCCAGCGTCTTACCGAGCTGCTCAAACAACCGCAGTACCAGCCAATGAGCGTCTGGGAACAAGCGGCAAGCGTGTTCACGGTCAGCGAAGGGTTGTTCGATGAAGTACCATCAAGCAAAATCAAAGATGCACAGAAGGCACTACTGACTCGCCTCTGGACTGATCATAAAAAGGACATGCAGGAATTGACCAAAGGCACCGACAAGCTCGAAAGTAGCAGTGATATGGGTAAGCTGATTGCTAAAACTGCCAAGATGGTGGCGAAAGGCTTTGAAGACTAATGGAACGGCAATATGTATGCGAGTCAGAGGCCCAATGGAAGTTGCGCATGGCGGAGATTGAACGGATCCCTGGTGACCGCCGTAGGCGAGCTATTGCCTATCTTGAGCTAGCACTTGGTGATGGTGCGGGGTTTTTGGCGCTCGCTGATAGGGAGCCACGCTCCGTTAGCCGGAGCGAGGGCACCCCGGAGGAAAAACACAAAGCGGCATGTGATTTCTTCGAGTGGTGCGCAGCGGGTGAGGCGCAACGTGTGGTACATGGACTAGCCAATGCGGCATTCATGGTGCTACCGCTTGAGGGGAAGTTACTTGCACTTCAATCAGTTCAGGCATTAGAGTCTAGCGAGGCTGATGATCAAACACTGGAGGGTGAGCGTGGCCTCAACTCAGCAACTTAAATCACGCATTCGTTCCGTCAAGTCGACGAAGCAGATCACCAAGGCCATGCAAATGGTTGCGGCGAGCAAAATGCGCCGTGCGCAAGATGCGACAAAGGGCAGCTCGCCCTATGCGCAGGCCGCCAGCGAGATATTGAGTTATCTCGCGAGTCAGGGTACGACGAATGGCCACAAGTGGTTTACTGCACGTCCTGTTAAGTCGCGGATGATCATTGTCATTGCGAGCGACAAGGGACTGGCTGGCGCCTACAACGCCAACGTGCTGAAGGCCTATATACAGAATTTGCGGTCTGACGACAAAGACG
>DBNP01000022.1:3454-5916 GCA_002299795.1 Candidatus Saccharibacteria bacterium UBA669
ATTCTCAACACCGCAAAAGATGCCTTCGAGCAAGGCCAAGTTGACGCTGTTGATATAGTCTACACGCGTTTTGTCAGTAGTATGACGCAGACTGCCGAAGTGATGCGCCTGTTCCCTGCTGGTTTTGTTGAAACAGATGTGAGTGAGTTTGTGCGCGATGCACTCTATGAGCCATCGATCGAACGGGTACTCGACGACGTCGCCTACCGGTTGATCGGCTCGCGACTCTTTCAGGCGCTCCTCGATGCGCGCGCCAGCGAACACAGTATGCGTATGCTTGCTATGAAAAACGCCACCGATAACGCAACCGATCTTGTTGACGACCTCACACTTGAAATGAATAAAGCCCGCCAGGGCGCAATCACCCAGGAACTCAGTGAGATAACCGCGGGTGTGGAGGCTATGAAATAATGTATCACGCAGACAAAGGCAAAACGACATTTGAATTATACGAGGAAGAACGGCGTGATTCCCAGAGCAATATAACAGCCGATATTGTGCCGCCGCACATGCTTCAGAAAATAGAACAGGCGCGGCGACAAGACGCACTTACGCGGGTGGCAAGTGTCCTTGGTGCACTCGCGAAGCAGCAAGATGATGAACGAAGAAGCGAAGCTATGATTGCAGAAGGCGGACCAGTAGATACTGAAGAAGAAGGAGAAACAATATGACAGCACAATCCGGAAAAATTATACAAATCGTGGGCGTGGTAGTAGACGTTGAATTTACGNNGCACAGCATCTTGATGAGCAAACAGTACGTACAGTTGCCCTGTCGAGCACCGATGGCCTCAAGCGCGGTCAGGCTGTCGAGGCAACAGGTGCGCCGATTCATGTGCCAGTGGGCCCTGAAACACAGGGGCGCATGTTTAACGTAGTTGGTGAACCAATTGACGGTAAGCCTGCTCCAAAGGGCAAGACCGCGAGCATTCACCGTGAACCGCCTGCGCTCAGCGAACAGACCAACAAGACAGAAATCCTTGAAACCGGCATTAAGGTGATTGACTTGATCGCACCAATGGCGAAAGGTGGCAAGGTGGGTCTCTTTGGTGGTGCTGGTGTTGGTAAAACAGTGCTGATTCAGGAGTTGATTAACAATATTGCTAAATTCCACTCTGGTAACTCAGTATTTGCCGGTGTCGGTGAGCGCACGCGTGAAGGCAATGACCTTTACTACGAAATGAAAGAGGCGGGCGTGCTGGACAAAACGAGCCTAGTGTTTGGCCAGATGAACGAACCACCAGGGGCGCGTCTGCGCGTGGCACTCTCTGGTCTTGCTATGGCAGAAGCGTTTCGCGATGACGGTAAGGATGTGTTGCTATTTATCGACAACATCTTTCGCTTCACTCAGGCTGGCGCCGAGGTATCTGCGCTTCTTGGTCGCCTGCCGAGCGCAGTAGGCTATCAGCCAAACTTGCAGCAAGAAATGGGCGCATTGCAGGAGCGCATTACGAGTACAAAGAAGGGCTCGATTACCAGTGTGCAGGCAGTGTATGTGCCAGCAGACGATCTCACCGACCCAGCGCCTGCGACGACATTTGCTCACCTCGACAGTACCATCGTGCTCAACCGTGCCTTGACCGAGATCGGTATCTACCCTGCCGTTGACCCGCTCGATAGTAACAGTACGATTCTCGATCCTGAAGTTGTTGGTGAGGAGCATTACCAGGTGGCGCGCGAGGCACAGCGTGTGCTACAACAGTACAAGGAGCTCCAGGACATCATTGCAATTCTGGGTATGGAAGAGCTGTCTGATGATCAAAAGCAAACCGTAGCGCGTGCGCGGCGTCTGCAGCGTTTCCTGGCGCAGCCATTTTATGTTGCAACCCAGTTCACCGGCAATGAGGGCGTCTACATCAAGGTCGCCGACACGGTTAAAGATGTCAAAGATATTTTGAGTGGCAAATACGATAGTAAGCCAGAGAACTGGTTCTACATGGCACCTGGCCCACTTAGCGAGAAAAAGGACTAGTCGGCCATGGACTTTGAGCTCATCACACTGGCTGGTAGTAAGGTAAACGAAAAAGTTTACGAGGTTATTCTGCCGACCGCCGACGGTGAGATTGCGGTATTCCCCGACCATGAACCACTTGTTAGTGTTGCTAAAAGGGGCATCATTTGCGTGCGTCGCGACAAGCATCATAGTGATGAGCAGCTTGAATATTTCGCTATCAGTGGCGGCGTGATCGAAATCGGTAATAACCGCGTTCGTGTCCTCGTAGACGAGGCTGAGCATGGTGAGGATATTGTCGAAACTGAAAGTAGGGCAGCGCTTGAACGTGCACTAAAGCTGCGCGATGAGGCGACGAATCAGGTTGAGCTTGAAAAGGCACACCAGCTTGTCGATCGTCATGCTGTACGCCTCAAGGTGGCAGATCTTCACAGGCGAAAGCGCCGGATGTAACGGAACTAGGGGTGGGATATGTCGCAGATTATTCATCTCGGAAGACTCAGTGATAAAAA
>DBNP01000001.1 GCA_002299795.1 Candidatus Saccharibacteria bacterium UBA669
GTGGAAATACAAATAGACATGCTTAGACGGATCATTTATCGATTATTGCGGCGGCGCCACTACTGGCGACTGGTCAGTTTTAGTGAAATGGCCGAGCTTTACACCTCAAGACTAATGACTATTTTCGCTGCCAACCTCGTCAACTTATTTGCTGCGGTGTATCTCTACAAACTGGGCTACAGTGTCGCGTTCATCGTGCTATTTTATGCGGCAACTTTTTTACTGAAAGCACCGACTGCCTATTTTGCCGCAAAATACGCTGCCTATTTTGGCCCCAAGCACGGTATTCTCCTGGCTCACATAATACGCATACCATCACTAATCGCTTTTGTATTTGTTCCAGTGTACGGACTGGCTGCACTAATAGTCTTTGGTGTGCTTCAGCAGGTATCAATCGCAATCTACGATCTTTGCTACATGGTTGATTTTTCTAAAGTTAAACATACTCTACACGCCGGGAAAGAGATTGGCATGATGCAAATTGTCGAGAAGGTTGCTCGGGTGGTGAGTCCAGTAGTGGGGGGCGTGATTGCCTCGCTCTACTCACCGCAGGTGACGATTGTACTTGCGAGTATTATGTTTCTCCTTGCCGCAGTGCCCCTTTTCAAAACAGTGGAGCCAACCATGACGAGGGTGAAGCTGCGTATCGTTGGGTTCCCGTGGCGATTAGCCCTACCAAGCCTTATTGGGCAGAGTGCAGTAGGATTTGATTTAATTACGAGTGGCCTGGCCTGGACGCTATTTGTGACGGTAGTTGTGTTGAGCGGCCTGGGCAATGCAGTCTATGCGACGCTCGGCGGTCTTGCTTCGCTAGGCGTACTAGTGTCAATGCTCGCCGCATGGGTTTTTGGCCGTATTGTGGATAAACACCAGGGGAGTAGGTTACTGACAGCGGGGGTCGTGGTAAACGCGATTCTCCATATGTTTCGACCCTTCGTGACATCGGTGGCGGGTATTATGGGGGTTAATATTGTCAACGAAACAGCCACGAGTGCCTATGTACTACCGTTCATGCGACATGTTTTTGATGTCGCAGACAGTTCTGGTTTCCGCATTGCCTATATGATGTACATGGAAGTAGCACTTAATATCGGGGCGGCACTCGGTTGTGGAATAGTGTATTTGTGCGTGGAATCGCTTGGGGTTCAGTATGGGCTGACGGCGGCATTTATGGTAGCTGCCGCCTATGAGCTGCTGCTGCTAATTTCGCGTCGAACAGTTCACTAAACTAAGTGGTATACTATAAGCACTAGCATATAGGTGGGGTATTTTTCGTGGCCGACAGGCAAAGTGTAAGGAAAAGCATCAAACAGTTACAGCGGGTGAAAACCTGGCAACTCTTGATACTCCTTGTTTTGCTATGCTTTATTGCCGCAACGTTCCTGAGGCTCAACAACACCGGTATGATTGCCAGGCGAAATGCCGTGGCCGATGCCGACAAATCAGCAAACACGAATGAGATCTCTGCGCGCATTTACGATCTCCAGCGCTACTCGGCCGCTCATATGAATGCTGATACCGGTGTATTTTATCTACAGGAACAGTATAATCGCGATGTCAAACGGCAGGCTGAGGAGTCGGGCGGTACTGGCTCTGCGAAAGCGCTCGAGATTCGTAAAGCTGCTGATGCGGTGTGCAAGCCTCAGTTCTACGGCTGGTCACCCCAGTACGTGCGCTGTTACGTGAATGAGCTCAACAAATATGGCGCCAATGAGATTAGCGAGTCCGAGCTCACGTTGCCAAACTCCGCTCTCTACCGCTACAGTTTTGTTTCCCCGGTGTGGTCACCTGATTTCGCCGGATGGTCAATTGTAGGGGCGTTTGCCATCTTGATACTCATCATTGCGCGCTTGGTGGGTCTTGGTATCCTGCGACTGTTGCTACGGCGTCATTACCGCGAATTATAATGATTATCGTTAGTCTAGGATTGAAAGTTGTTGACACTACCCCTAGGGTGCGCTAAGCTATCTCTGTAAGACGCTAATAGGAGGTATAACTTTATGGCTTACAAGCACACTAACTCAAAGGGTGTAACCTACTACCTACACAAGACCGAAGTCACTCTTCGCGGTGGTAAACCACAAACTATCTACTTCTTCGCAAAGGTAGAAAAGAACGCTAAAGGTACTCCAGTAGACCTACCAGAAGACCGCGTTGTCAAAGAAAATCCACGCAACGGCTTCCTGACTGTTTCTAAGAAGAAATAGTTCCAGGCTATCCTAGCAGCTATCCCCCGGCATCGTCCGGGGGATTTGCGTAGATCTGTGGAAAACTACTTACACAAAGAGCTTGCGGTTGCTACAAAAGCATAGTATGCTAATGATACAAACAAACAGGTGCCAAAAAGTCCCTCTAGGGCCATCCGTGTTGGACGCCCTTCAGGGGCTTTTTGTTTTCTTTGTTTCCCGCTAATGATCTATACTAAAGCAATGAGCATTATTACAGTCAAAGATCTTACGAAGCGCTATGATGACAAGCTTGTTGTCGACGGTATTAGCTTTGAGGTCAAAAAAGGTGAAATCTTCGGCATACTTGGCCCCAACGGTGCTGGAAAAACAACAACGCTTGAGATGATGGAGGCGCTACGGCCAATCGACCAGGGAAGTGTGGTGATCGATGGCGTCGATGTGGGCTCGCGCCCATCTGATATCAAAGAGATCGTGGGCATACAGCTGCAGTCAACGAGTTTTTTCGACAAGCTCACGCTGCGCGAGCAACTGCAGATGTTTGATAGCCTCTATGGCACCGAAGTCAATCCCGACGAGCTGCTCGCTGATGTGCAGCTAACTGAGAAGGCAAAGAATTACGTTGAGCAGCTTTCGGGCGGTCAGCAGCAGCGCTTTAGTATTGCAGCTGCGCTAGTCAATCAGCCCAAGGTCTTGTTCCTTGACGAGCCAACAACGGGCCTCGACCCACAGGCTCGTCGTAACCTATGGGAGCTCATTGAGGGTGTCAAGCAGCGGGGTATTACCGTGGTACTGACAACGCACTATATGGACGAGGCAGAGCT
>DBNP01000009.1 GCA_002299795.1 Candidatus Saccharibacteria bacterium UBA669
TTTCTGGTTCGGTTTGGTTCGGACCGGGGCAAAAGTGGATGTTCTGGTTGTCCGCCGTCTACCGCTGAACTTACGGGCTGGCTCCAGGATCGTCCGCGCTCGTGGCAGTCCCGGCCTAGCGCCTTGATCAGAAAGTGCCGAGTTCTACGGCTCGATGGAGGAGCCGCATCGTCCAACGGCCTTGCCCCAATGGTCTGAGCGCAGTACGTGCGGTCGATGGTACGCTCAACAGACTCAAGACGATGGAAGACGTTGACCAACGATGATACACATCTGCCATGCGACCTTCTATCATGACTGAGCGATCAAAATCATCTTCTAATAACTTGTCATTATTACGCAATCCCTTCGTCCTTCTCGCACTTGTTTTGCTAGCTTATTTTTTGACTCTTCTATTCGCCCCGCTTCGGATCATAGATGATGCCTATATCTCGTTCCGCTATGCATTAAACCTTCGCCTGCATCATGAACTTGTCTTTAACCTCGGTGAGCGTGTAGAGGGCATTACTAATCTACTCTGGACCTTGGTTCTTACAGTCTCTAACGGCGATCTTGCAGTCAATGCCCTTGCTTTATCCGTGGTGGCCAACCTGTGGACCGTGTATCGAGTTTGGAAGCTAGGTCAGTACATAAAAATTCCCCCCTTCGCTTCTGCGCTTATCTCTGCAATGCTTGCTGTGAATACCCAATTCATTTTGGCAACCACAAATGGCCTGGAGGCGGGTCTATATGGTGCTCTACTTTGTGAAATATGTGTTCAACTTAGTCGCGGCAAGAGATGTGCATCTGCCTTGTTGATCGGACTGTTGTTTATGACTCGACCAGATGGCCTTACGGCAGTTCCTGGGTTCATGGTGTCTCTATACCTTCTTGACCGCAGATGGAAATCATGGATCTATCCTCTATTGGCTCTCCTCGTGATACCGGCGATGGTGACTGCTTTTCGTCTGACCTATTATCATGAGTGGCTTCCAAATTCTGTCATGGCAAAGGCGTACCCTCTTCATGAGTTTAGACAGCTATTCCATTTCGGACTCAGGTACATTCTTGGGTTCCTAGAGGAATCCGGATATTGGCTTATGCTTCCGATGATTGCACTCAGGAACTACCGTGCCTCTTGGGTTGCACTGGCCCCTGAGCGTCGGGCGGTCCTTGCCTTTTCTGTGTTCACCGTGGTGTCATCGTGGGTCGTGGTTCTTCGAAATGGTGGAGATTGGATGCCTAACTATCGGCTTCTTGCTCAGTACATGCCATTACTGGCATGCATTTCAATGATAGCGATAGAGAACCTAGCTTCAAAGTCTTGGATTGTGTGCATGATACTTCTCTGGCCTCTCACGTTCACCGGGCTCTCAATTGTCAAGAACGGTGGACAAATTGGTCAATTTAGCCGTTCTGGATCGCTAAGTGATTTCTGGAACGCAAGCGCGAGCCGACTGCGGCCACTGGTCGGCGCGGATGACATCATCAGCGCCGAGGCTCTTGGTTTTGTATCTTTCCAGCTTATCAACGTGCGCATGCACGACCCGGTGGGTTTGACTGACAAGTATATAGCACGGCACGGCCAACCAATTATGTTGTATGGGAAAGAGGACTCTGAGTATACTCTCTCCACCGTGTCTCCAACTGTTGCGCTTTGGCATTACACAGGCCATCTTTCAACAGTTCCGCCTGAGGTTCTACAACGGTACCGGACGTGGCGATTCGGACCCGATGCGGGAACAATGTCTACGATCATGATGATTCGCAAAGACCAAGTGGATCGACTGCTGCCAGCGGTGCAAGGTTGGACGGAAATTGCAACTCTGGCCATTCCTCGCTGACTCAAGTTCCATCCGGAATGAATATTGATTCTCTCGTTAGTGTGTAGACCCAACTCGTGAACTATCTTCGATCATCAAGTTTAAAAGTATTTCAAAATAGCAGCGAGCTGGTAGCGGGCCCAAACAGGATGCTGTCCAACGTACCTTCGCATGTTACACGAACGAAGAATGGGATCTTTGTCAGATGGGCACTTGAGCGGCCAAGCCGTACGAACAATGAGTCTGCTCCACCGGTTACCTTTTGCCTTCCCTGTGCTTTTGCTGGGCGAGCTACGAATGCCCCCTGTATGCGACCGGAGCGTCGGGCCAATCAAACCGGTCTGAGGCTGTCCGCTTACGGGGTTCGGTAGCTGTGGACGCGCCATGCTTGGTTGGTTGCGGGGTCGACTGTGCTCGCAACGCGAGCGAACGACGGGCGTAGCGGCCGTGTTTGGAAGGGCTGCTTGCTGCCCTACGGTCTGTGTGTGGTATTCACATCGGGCGTGGCTGACCTTGCAGAGGCATTGAGTGTCCTCTGCTCGCTCACGCAGTCATCGGGTTTCTTGGGGAGGCTGCTGTTCGATGTGGTGTGCGTGGCGCAACAGCG
Source organism: Candidatus Saccharibacteria bacterium UBA669 (assembly GCA_002299795.1). GTDB lineage: Bacteria > Patescibacteriota > Saccharimonadia > Saccharimonadales > Saccharimonadaceae > Saccharimonas. The sequence continues at coordinate 2,410 of DBNP01000009.1, forward strand.
ATGACAACAGACCCGATGCTAGCGCACAGGAGGCTTCCATCTCGATCACGCTTACGTTCCTCATCGTAGGAGCAGACGCGCCGCCTTCAGCTTCTGTAGTGTGGAGTCTTCGAGAGGAAGTGCTCAGGACAGCGCTGCGACCCGAC
>DBNP01000044.1 GCA_002299795.1 Candidatus Saccharibacteria bacterium UBA669
GGCGTCATTTTTGTTGAAGACAATGTTTGGATACGTTCAAACCCGACATTTGCAGGTAGAGTAACGGTGGCAGCGGGTCAGCTTGCAAGCGCCGCAAATGCGCCCGATATTAACGTAGCCGATGATCTGCTGTATACAACAAAAAATGGCGCTGATGTCATTGGGCTTGTTGCCGAGAATGATATAACAGTAGCGCCCTACGCTCCTCCATCAACCGGTGCTTTTACGTTTGAGATAGACGCTGCGACACTCTCACAGAGCGGTTCGGTAACATGGCCAGATAGATATAAGGCAGACAGTAGTCGCTGCACTCGAGGGTGGGTTGCTGCTAATCAAAACTTTGTCTACTATGGTTCTATTGCAACGCGCCAGTACTGGACATGGAACTATATACGGAACTCATGCGGTGACGCTGTCTATGATAGCTCAATTAATCGGTATGTGTCTGGTATAAAACGCACTGAAACTAATTATGACTACAATCTTCTTTATGCACCCCCTCCTAATTATCCAATAACAGGGGGATATACAATACTTAGCTGGCGTGAAGTTTTGACAAAACCATAGTTCCCTACATCGCGTAATACAGTGTGCTTTTACTATGCCAAGAGTTTCGCACGTTGAACTGATGTGCAACTTCACCCCATGAAACAGGCTTCATTGGGACCCCGGTTCTCATTGAAGCATCCTGAATCAAGTTCAGAACAGGCTCCACGAGCCGTACAGGAAAGAAAGAGGTTTCCTATTTCTTTCCGAGCAGCGAGAAAAGCTAGCGGTGTCAGATGCTCCGCATCTTGAGCAGGCTGGACAAGTGCGAAACTCGTGTCCGATTAAGTGTATGAACTGGTTGATGTTGGCTTTTCGCCCCTGCGTCTTTGCTTCGACTGGACTTACCCAAAGCTCCCACTACCCAGGCTCATCACCAGCGTTCATGAGCCAGATTTCTCTCGTCAAAGTAGCTATGGCGACTCTTCCTCCAGATAAACTGTCTTCTGAATCACTGACACATGGTTCTCCAACGCAGCGCGATTTTGCGTAAGTCCAGTCGACAATTCGCCAAATCAGTGTAGGGCATACAAAAAAGCAAGGCGCCATATGCGCCCTGCTTCTATATGCCTATCAGGTCTTGCTAGTTGCTTTGTTTTGTATACGGGGTTGTACTGCCTTCAAGCGTCGCCGATACGGTGAATGCATCGCATCCATTGTCTTGCAGTTCACCGCTGGTAACTGTGGTTGCTGTTGTATTTGAGCATGCAGTGCCGCTTGCTACGTAGCTATATTGGTCGCCGTCTGTCGTGGCGCCAATGGTGACAGTTGGCCCTTTAGGATCTTTTAATGCTTCTCCAGGAAGACCCTTCATATATGTTGATATAAAGGTCGGAGCAGTTGTGATTTGAAGATCAGCGAGCGTTGGGTAAAAACCATGCTGGGCGAAAAATGCTTCAGCCTGGCTTTGAATAGCATTGATGTCAGTCTGGCGCTGACTGTTACGACCTTTTTGCTGAATGCCAGTGAACGTCACAATAACAAGCGTCGCCAAGATACCAATAACGACAATTACAATCAAAAGCTCGACGATCGTGAAACCTTTTTTATCTCTTAGTGAAACCATAGGGACCCACCCTCCTTTATATGATTTTATAATGCTTAACGGATTAGCCCGTAAGTCTGCATCTGATTATAACCATAAGCGTCTGAACGTCAAGCAAATAATGGGTATTCTGACCTGTTTTGTGACATGTTTTTCGTTTTGCTTGGTGACGCCCCAAATTTGGGGGAATGATAACCCGGCGCGGAGCGCCGGCTTTAGGTAGGGGTGGAGGTTGTGCCACGAATTCACTTCGTAGCACAACCGGAGGGGCACCAGCCCCTCCTCGATCAATTATTCCCAATACTACTACTCAAGCTCGCAATCGGCCCCATAACGCTTGCGGCTATGAGTCCTACTCCTGACCCGAGGAACAAAATCATCACCGGCTCAATGACCGAGGCAAGACTGTCTATGGCTGTCGACACCTCTTCCTCGTAAAAGTCAGCAACCTTTAGAAGCACGGTATCGGTTGTGCCGGTTTCTTCGCCAACGGCAAGCATTTGTGAAACAATTTTGGGAAAGTGTTTGCTTTCGGCGATAACCTCAGAGAGCTGTTTGCCGTTCTTTACCTCTACGGCGGCCGCTGCCAGCTCTTTCTCTATAACTTTGTTCCCGATGGCACCACCGGTTACGGCCAACGAATCGAGCACACCGACACCAGCCGACATAAGAGAGGCGAATGTGCGTGAAAACCGAGCAATTGCGACCTTGGTGACAATGGTCTTTACGATGGGCAAGCGCAACAAGAGCGTGTGAAACTGGTATTTACCCTTTGGTGTTTTGATGTAGCGGCGTACGAGCCAGACGGCTAGAAACATGCCCGGGATGATGATAAACGCATATTTCCGACTGAAATGACTTACATCGAGAAGTATTTGCGTATAGATAGGTAGTTTTGCGTTTGGCCCACCAAGATCCGAAAGAATCTTGGCGATTTTCGGCATAAGAACAAACATAATGCCAAAAAACGCAACTACGGTAATACTAAGGATTACGGTAGGGTAGGACATGGCGCCCTTGACCTTTTTCTTTATGCTCGCGTTCTGCTCGACCTGTATGGCAAGGCGCTTCAGAATATCATCAAGGATACCGCCTTCTTCACCGGCACGCACCATATTGACGTAGATATCGTCGAACACATTTGGATATTTTGCGAAGGCGTCTCCCAGCTGCGTGCCACCCTCGACATCTTTGCTGATTTTGCCGAGCACTTCGCGGAAGTAAGGAGCTGTTGCGCTATCCTGGAGAGTTACGAGGCCTCGTGCAATGGGAACCCCGGCCGAAATCATGGTCGAAAGCTGACGGGTAAATATGACCATATCGCTAGTTTTGACACTTTTCCCAAACCCAAAGCTACGTTTTGCGCCGGTAGCCGTGACAACAAGTGGGTGGAGGCCCTGGTGTGATAGTGCGGCCATGGCCGCATCGCGATCGCCCGCCTCAATAGTCCCAGATACCGGGGAGTTATCTTTCCGTAGAGCTTTGTATGTGAAAAGCATATGCCTAATAGTAAACTATATCGCCCGCCAGTACCACCGCCTCAAGCTCCATAGAAGGGTGGGGAAGTAATGAGTAATGCAGGTCTATCCTACGCCGCAGGCCAATCAAACTGTCCCTAGCCTACGCCTTTTCGGCAGTGACGCGTAGGATTTCTTCTATAGAGGTCTGCCCGCGGAGCGCCTTTACGAGGCCATCTACCTGCATGGTCAGCATGCCATCTTGCATGGCTTGAACCTGAAGTTTCTCACTCGTAGAGTTGCCGACTATGAGTTGCTGTATGGCGTCAGTATTACGGAGTACCTCGTAAATGCCCATACGGCCGTGATACCCAGTGTGGTTGCATGAGTTGCAGCCATCCTCGTGCGGGCGCCACAGCTGTTTGATCCCATCGGCCGTGGTGCTGAGCTGCGTGACATCCTGTTTGTTGGTTTTACTCAAGTTTGTGGCCCCAATGCCGCCTTCCAGGGCCGACTGTTCAAGTGCGTGAAGCTGCTTCATGGTTTCGCCCTTGAGCTGGAATATCTTAACGAGTTTTGTCAGGTGGGCTTCGTCCGGCTTATAAGACTCACGGCAATCGGGGCAAAGGCGGCGCACAAGTCGCTGACCAATGACAATACGCACGGTGCTGGCAATAAGGAACGGTTCGATATTCATGTCAAGCAGGCGCGGCAGGCACGTTGCAGCATTGTTGGTATGGAGTGTGCTAAAGACCAGGTGGCCGGTCAGGGCGGCCTGCACGGCGATGGTGGCGGTCTCGCCATCGCGGATTTCGCCGACCATGA
>DBNP01000004.1 GCA_002299795.1 Candidatus Saccharibacteria bacterium UBA669
TTCACATCTGGACTCATTTGATCAAGTGATACGAGCGTACGATGCTCAGCCTTACCGAGACTATAAAATGATTTACCGTCTTTATCGAGCAGCACAATTCCAGTATTATTTCGATTCATGAGTCGCTCTTGATCGCGTACGTCGTTCGCGAGCAGTAGGTAAGTGATAATCGGCGTGACAATGAGAAACACGAGTACGGGTGTTGCGAGTACCAGCAGCCGCTTCTTCCATCCCATATTCAGGAACCAGGCCACGAGTCGAGGCTTCTTACTATGACGCCGCTTAGCGGGCGCAGTCGGTCGCGCCTTCGCCGCGAGATTGCTGTAGCGATTCAGCCGTGAGGGCTGGGAATGACGTTTCATACCCATCTATTATACTACTCAAGGCTGTTAAGTGTGAATCCGCACATAATCGCTGCCGCGAGTGCGTCAGCGCAGTCATCAGGCTTCGGCACATCTTTAAGGCCCAAATGCATCCGTACCATTTCTTGCATCTGCTTTTTATCGGCCCGCCCATACCCTGTCATTGTCTGTTTAATTTGTAGTGGAGTATATTCCTCAATTCTTAGCCCCGCCTGTCGCCCCGTCAGCATCGCCACGCCGCGGGCATGCGACACGCTCATAGCGGTCGTGACATTTCGATTAAAAAACAGTTTTTCAATTGCCATAACCGTTGGCCGGGTCTCGTGAATAATTTCCGTTAGGCCCTCATAAATTTCGAGTAGACGATCGGGCAGGGGAGTGTGCGGGGGTGTTCTGATCACTCCGGCCGTCACGAGAGTCGTCTTACCCTTCACCACCTGAATCACTCCAAAGCCAAGTATGCCAGTACCGGGATCAATCCCGATGATTCTCATTCGTTGCCTTTTTCCCGACTCATCCGGAATAGGTTTTGCTGCACCTGAAACTGCCAGTCTCCATTGGTGACACCTATGCGCGGTAATTCACTATCGGCCTCGATGACAGTCCGCGTGATGATTGTTTGCGCCTGTGACCAAAACTCACTCCAAGGCGGCGCGCCGTATTCCTGCCACAGCTTGGTCGTATGATCACTAAACACGTCATAGCTAAGCCCCATGTTGTAGACATCGCCGTAGTGCAGTGCAATTGCTGCCATTGTATTTCTCGGTGCTGCAAATCTTGTACCAAGAATCATATCACTCATCTCGGCGCGGTGTCGGCTTGATAGCTCCTGGCGCAGTGCCTGGGTGGCGAGCTTGACCGCATAGTGCTCTTTGCTCTCAAACTGAGCGGCCTCCGGATGGTCGTGTCCGGCATCATGCCATGCGGCGGCAATCTGCAGTAGCCCGCGGTTGACGTGCCGAGTCCACCGGCCACCACTATTGAGCACCATCAGACTATCATGCATCACCTCCTCTGCATGTCCCCAGTTGTGGTAGGGTTGGGCAGGATTGTAATACGGCTCTGCACTTGCACACATACGATCAACGGCTGCGGGATGTAGCTTCATACTGCTAGTATAGCTGATTACTTCTTGCGTGTCATGGCGCCAGACACCCTGGAAGGAATGGTGCGTAGCTCACGCCGCCACTCCCATAGTGCATAGCCGAGTGCAGCCGCGACTACAGCAGCAAGCACCCACCACATCATTTTTGATGCATCCGACACACCAACCGGCTGAACTGGATAAGGAGCAAGCGGCATGGCGCTCAGTGCAATCTTGCGGCAGCGATTAGTCGCAAGATTGCGCTCATACCCTTCATCACATGGCAGCAACTCCGCCACGGCACTAGCAATACTCCGACAACGACCAGTCAGAGGGTTGCGCTCTTGCCCCTCACCACAAGCAGTGAGCGTAGCCTTAGCAAGTGTCGCTAGAGAGCGGCAGCGATTTGTTTCAGTACTGCGCGCTTGACCCTCCGGGCAGGTTGCAAGCTCATTGACAGCCTCCTCGACAGTGCGACATCTCCCAGTATCAGGATTACGATACTTCCCTGCCGGGCATTCAATCACAGACACCACTGGGAGCGTAATGAGGTTGGCGCGGTCGGGCTGCGGCGTGGTGGTCCATACCCAGCCCTTACCCGTGCGTGCATAGGCCATACCCTGCTTATCGACACCAGCTAGTTCATAGTGCGCCAAGGTCGACGAATACCGAGCAGTACCCCACAGATCCTCCAGCCAGGCGTACCCGCCACTGTTGGTGAGTGACAAAGCATCACCACCATCGGTCAGCCAGACTGTCCGATGCGTACCTGGCTCAATTGTGCCCGCGAGGTGCACTGTGTTCGATATTGTTCGATTCGATGAGCTACTATCTGTCCTCAGTACATAGTCGTCGAGGATGATTGGCGCCGAGCTGGTATTCACCAGTTTCACATAGTCGCCACATAGGACATCATTGTCCAAGTCGTCATCAAATGGTGGACAATCACTTGCGTAGGGATATATCTCATTGACTTCTAGCCCCACCGGATCAGCCGGCGTCTGGTAGAGTCCATCGTCAAACAAATTCCGATAACCTACGTCGGTGAACGTCGATAGATACCCGTCAACACCCCTACTCCGCAGCATGAGCGCACTCGTTGCCTTCACAGTGATGTCGCTATGTTTATACGCTACGTGCTGTAGACTTAGTGTC
>DBNP01000041.1 GCA_002299795.1 Candidatus Saccharibacteria bacterium UBA669
AAGGGGCTGGTGACAACTAACCCCCTTGGGTTGAGTAGCGCCCAGTGCCCAGACGTTGATGTAATTAGTACGAGTGGCGCAAATGGCTTTATTGTCGTTCCGGACGCAACCGATACAGAGTTTTTCAAAATCATTAAAGCATCTTCTTCTAGCTATCAGCCAGCGGAGGTGTTTGCTAAAATAGATTTTGGCACGAAGAAGGCGGAGGGTATGTGGGTGCAGGTAGTAAAAGCAGAAGATGGTGAGACCGGTATTGCCGCCTATGACTTTTACATACATGGTTGCTGGGATGCGCCAGGACAGGATATCCCCATGTCGGTAGGTACGATTGTGAGGCTTTATGACAGATCGTAGAAAAAAGAGCGGTTTTACACTTGTTGAGCTGACACTTGTCATGGCCTTTATGTCAATTCTGCTCCTTGCAATTTTGTATCTCACCATTCATGCTGGCAAGCTCTACACGAAGGGGGTTACAAATAAAACACTCAACCAGGTGACACGCGATGTAACTGATTTGATGAAGCGCGACATACTTGTCTCGGATTCAAAAACGATTAACAACCCGACGCCCTCAGAAGTAGGCGATCAGCAAACGGGACGACTCTGTACTGGTGCGGTTTCGTACCTATGGAACACTGCTGCGCTGCTAGATAACACCGTGGCAAGTAAGATTACCTATAAGAGTAGTCCGGTTACCTTTGTGCGCGTAATCGACCCAGGGGCAAGCCTCTGTATCACGGACCCTGTGCCAACAGATATCCCAGATACCATGAAAGTGACGGAGCTTCTCAGCTCAAATGGTCGAGATCTCGCGGTCTATAGCCTAGAGGTGGTGACAATTGCAAGTGATACATCGGGTCGTGGGCTCTATAGTGTGCATATGGTGCTCGGTACTCATGAGCAGGATACGGTACGCGTCGATGCAACTGCCGGCGTACAGTGTAAGCCGCCAACTGATAATAGTACAAACTTTGAGTACTGTACGGTCGGTGAATTCACCACAGTATTACGAGCAGGAGGAAGAGGAAGTTTATGACCAACAATACCGCTTATCGACGAAATGAGCAAGGGGCAACAGCACTGGTAATTGTGATGTTTGCAGTACTTCTCTTTGTGACGGTAACAGTCGGATTTATGAAGATCATGTCACTCGAACAGAGTCGTAGCAACGACAATGAGCTTTCGCAAGGGGCATACGATTCCGCACTGGCGGGGGTTGAAGACGGCAAACGAGTCCTTGCAGCATGCGCAGCCGATTCCGCATCCGATGCGTGTACTGTACTTGCGGCTAGTCCTGTCTGCACAACGATCAGTGACGCAAAAATTGTCCAGGCACAGGCGAACGGTGAGGTATACCTGAAGACCTCGTCTGGTGCTAATGGCACCGATTTTCAGCAGTCATACACTTGTGTCAAGATTAGTCGTAACACGAAGGATTACAAAGGCACGCTCAAACTTGATGAGTCGAATGTTGTGCCCCTTTCTGTGGCTTCCACTGACTCATTCGATACTATTCACTTCTATTGGTATGCCAAAGATCCAGCAAGCCCACTCAAGAAGCCGGCACTCAGTAGTGTTGCCAACCCAAGCTTGCCGAAGCTTGTTGACTGGGACTCGTCTGGTAGCAATGCGAATCCACCAATTATGCGCCTGCAGCTGATGCAGTTCAGTGCTAGCTCATTTAAGCAGGCTGATTTTGACGGTAATGGCGCATCACACACACTTTACCTCTATCCAAACCAATCAGGGGTGACGGCATTAGACTTTGCAAGTGATGGTAGGCGAGTGGGCACGTTAGCACCGACACTGGTAAAGTGTGCTAATGATTTCGTCAATGATGGCTATGCCTGTGAAGCGACGATTAAGGTGCCTGATACGATTGGTATGGGTGGCGACATGAGAAATCGCCGAGCGTATCTGCGTGTTACGACGATCTATAGTGCTGCTGATTATAAGATTAAGCTCGAGAAGTCAGGTGTGGTGGTTGATTTCAACGGAGTTCAGCCATCAATCGACTCAACGGGGCGAGCTGCTGATGTCTTTCGACGTGTTGATGCAAGGGTAGAGCTGGTTGATCCAAATGAATCACTGCTATACCCGCGCGCAACAGTCGATATTACGCATAATTTCTGTAAAACATTTATTGTTGCGCTTGACCCAGCGGATTACAATGCGGGATCGTGCGATCCCACAAAACCCTAGTCGTGAGTATGAAATTTCTCGTAGACATCTCGTAAGTGTGCATCGGTGACGTGTGTGTAGACCTGCGTGGTGCTAATGTTGCTGTGACCAAGCATTGACTGAACGCTGCGGATATCGGCACCGTTCATCAGCAAATCGGTCGCGAAGCTATGTCGCATGGTATGTGGCGTGACGTGCTTTGTTATGCCAGCAAGTTTTGTGTACTTCGTGATAATACGCTGAATACTCCTCGGCGTAAGGCGACGATAATTACCAGAGGTGTCTGCTACGCTATTTCGGCTGTAGTTTAAGAATAAGGGCGCAAGTGTATCGCTGCGAGATGCTAGGTAGGCGTCAACATGATCTGCAGCGCTGACACTAATAAAGACTGGGCGGTCCTTTTGGCCCTTTCCACGTACCATAAATTCTCGCCGTTTGGTATTAACATGGCCCTGATCGAGATTGACTAGTTCTGATACGCGCAGTCCACTCGAAAATAGCAGCTCCAAGATTGCCCGATCTCGCAGGTGCTGCGGCTGATCGTCAGCAGGTATTGCATCGAGTATCCGCTCGACTTCCTCGATGTGGAGGAAGGTGACTTGCTTGCGATGCACTTTGGGAAGCTCAATCTTGTTCGGGCTCAGGCTCGGAATGTCGCGCTTGCTGAGATAATTCAAAAATCCTCGCATAGCGATCAAGTGATAGCTTTGGGTAATTGTGGCGAGCTCTTCGCCAATCTCTCCAACATAGCGGTTGAGCCAAAGTCTATATTTGCGGATTGATTCACTGGTAATTTTCTCGACGGTGACATCTCCAGCAAATTCAACATACCGTTCGAGGTAGCGGCGATAGTTCTCTGCAGTTTTGGATGAGCGACCACGTTCAACCTCGAGATGTTCAATAAAGTCGATGATAAGCTCGGACATATACATACTCCTAGCATAGCGTACCCGGAGCTTAAACGGTATAATAGAGTGAATGGATGTTCTACAAACGGTTATTCTGGGTCTTGTTCAAGGGCTAACTGAGTTTATTCCTGTCAGTAGCTCGGGCCACTTGGTGATTGGTCAGTATTTGTTGTCTGGCAGCTCAGATCATCTATATCTTGAATTTATCAACATTGGCACACTGTTAGCGCTACTCGTATATTTTCGCAGTAAAATTGCGACGATTGCGCGACAAGTGATTGTGCAAAAAGATACGAGACTGTTGCGCAATATCATACTCACCTCGCTACCCGCCGGTTTGACCGGATTTCTGCTGGCAGATTTTATTGCGAATAACAGCTTTTTTGGCAGTCTATGGGTTGTCATTGTTGCGCTCGTTGCGGTTGGTGTCGTGATGATTATTCTCGATAGATTACCTCACGCTTCGGTCGTGGCGCACGGCGGTCAGCTGTCGTGGCAGCGAGCACTTCTGATAGGTGTCGCGCAAATGTGCGCACTGATTCCCGGGGTATCACGATCGGGCTCAACGATTATCGCAGGTAAACTTGCTGGACTGACCCATGCCAAAGCGGCTGAGTATAGCTTTTTAGCCTCACTGCCGATTATGCTTGGGGTAACGCTAAAACTATTTCTTAAGTCGACCGACAGGGCTTACTTCGTTCAGCATATGCCAATGCTTCTGCTCGGTAATCTCGTCGCATTCATCGCTGGCATCATAGCGATTCGCTTTCTTCTTCGCTATCTTTCGTCACACGATCTATCGCTTTTTGGTTGGTACCGTATCGCGCTTGCGACTGTCATTATAGCGGTGCTTTTGCTACAATAATAGATAATTGAAAGGGAGATACTATGAATAAAACGTCGGTTGAAAAAACACTGATTGTGTTCAAGCCAGATGCCATTCAGCGCGGCATTGTTGGTGAGATACTCACGCGCTTTGAGCGTGTTGGTCTTAAAATTGTAGCAACCAAGATGATCGCACCAACCAGAGAGCATTTCTACAAACACTACGAAGAGATCGGTAAAATGATCACACGTCGAGGACAAGATAAATTTGATATTACGCTTGAGATGATGGTGCAGGGCCCCGTGATTGCGATGGTACTTGAGGGCGTTGAGGCGGTCGAGCTGGTACGTAAGCTTGTCGGTACTACTGAGCCAAAAAGCGCGCTACCCGGTACGATCAGGGGTGACTTCTCGCACATGAGCTTCGGCTATGCCGACAACGAAAGCAAGGGTAT
>DBNP01000029.1 GCA_002299795.1 Candidatus Saccharibacteria bacterium UBA669
GCATCGGATGGCTCCGACGGCTGCTAACAGTCGGTACTCCTAACAAAAATACCCCGCTCACTGCGGGGTATTTTATTAGCAAACTTACTGAAGATATTCGTAAAGCTTTTTGGCGTCCTTGTGCTTGCGAAGCTTGGCAAGTGCCTTGGCCTCAATCTGACGAATACGTTCACGGGTGACGGCAAACTCCTGGCCCACTTCTTCGAGTGTATGGCTTTTACCGTTTTCAAGTCCGAAGCGCATTTTGATAATCTTTTGCTCACGTTCACTGAGCGTTGAGAGTACCGACTGCACCTGCTCTTTAAGCAGCTGATTACTAGCAGATTCTTCAGGCGTGGCGCTGTCTTCGTCTTCAATGAAGTCACCGAGCACGCTATCTTCGTCTTCGCCATCACGTCCCACGCCCGCATCAAGTGAACTGATATCTTGCTTGATCTTAATGACGTACTCTACTTTTTCTGGCTCCATCTCTAGCTCTTTCGCGAGTTCATCGATCGTTGGCTCACGGTTAAGCTCCTGAGTCATCCGGCGTTGGGTGCGCAGCAACTTATTGATCGTCTCTACCATATGTACCGGAATACGGATAGTACGTGCCTGGTCAGCAATAGCACGAGTAATTGCCTGGCGGATCCACCAGGTTGCATAGGTGCTAAATTTGAATCCCTTGTCTGGGTCAAACTTTTCAACGGCACGCAGTAGCCCGGTATGACCCTCTTGAATAAGATCGAGAAAATCGAGACCACGGCCACTGTAGCGCTTTGCGATGCTGACTACAAGTCGCATATTGGCTTCGGCCATTTTATCTTTGGCACGCTTGTCGCCCTGAACGACGCGCTGCGCCAGCTCGAGCTCTTCGTCAGCACTGAGTAGCGGAATTTTACCAATCTCACGCAAATGAAGACGCACACTGTCGTCACTAATATCATCAAAGTATTGCCCACTGTTCAATACGTCTTCTGGGGTATCTTCGTCCTCTTCGACCAGCTCGTCTAGGGCTGGTCCATCGATCTCAGGAATTACTAGCTCATCTTCATTCGCATCGACTGGTGCTTGGTCATCGTTTGCCACGTGGTATCTCCTTGATTAGTGTATTGAGAGTCACTCGCAGCTCATCTGCCGTAGTATCATCGCCATCGGCCTCAGCCTTGCGGAGCTTCTCAATTAGTTCTTGTTGTCTGTGTTTCTTGTGTTCGGTTTCAATAAGCCGTAGTAGGCGTGCGGTTTCAAATACTCGTTCGTGAGCATCCATACCAGCATATCGCGCTTCGGCACGCAATAGTAGTATTTTTACATACGTATCGTATTTATGCAACTCTGGCGGTGTATCCTCGATTTCATTACCGGGGTGTGCCGCAAAATAGCCAGCCACCGCTCGTCGCTCTTCGCCAACAAACATATCGAGGTTCATATGGCCAAATGCATCTTGGCTCGAAACGTCGAGACAAGTCGCCGCCAACACATCGTCTTGATGCACAAGTGCTTCGGGCGGGCGCTCCACTGTGCGCACCGTGACCGGCTTCAGTGTTTTTTGTTCAGTAGGCTGACGCTCAAATTTAGCATGAATTGACTGTAGTGAAGTTCCAGTCATTGTGGCAATTTTCTGCTCATAATGTTCCTGTTCCACCGGGTCGCTCAGTAGGCGAACAACATCCAGGGCGGCCGTCGTAAATGCACGCTTTCCAGCTGCAGTGTTCATGTCGACACGCGACACATACTGCGCCAGCACCCAGTCGACAGCTGGCTGACGAGTATCGATTGCCTGCTGCCACTGCTTCGGGTCCTCACGAATAAGCTCATCGGGATCCTTAACATGTGCCGGAAGCGACACGATTGTTAGCTCCACTCCCACCTGCCCCGCAATAGCGATGGCACGCTCGGTTGCTGCAATTCCCGCCTTGTCACCGTCAAACGCCAGGCGTACATCTGGAGTTAATCGCTTGAGTGCTCGCAGGTGATGCTCAGTCATCGCCGTACCGGCAGTCGCTACTACTTGCGCAATACCAGCCTGGTGACTACTCACAACGTCCAGGTTGCCTTCGACTACCACTACATATCCGCTACGCCTGATTGCCTCTTTGGCCTGTGAAAACCCAAAAACATGCCGACTTTTGTCATACAACAGTGTCTGGGATGTATTGAGATATTTCGGTGCACCCGGTACGTCGCCAATGATCCGTCCCGTAAAGCCAATCACCTGTCCGCTCGCGTCCATCAGCGGTACCATCATACGACCACGAAACATATCGCCACCGTAGCGGTTGGTGAGGCCGGCGTCTGCCATCTCTTGCTTTTTATAGCCACTCTTTGCAAGTGCAGTGGTTAGTGCGCTACCAGTGTCGGGTGCATAGCCAAGCATGAAACTCTGCACGATAGACTGGTTGAAGCCTCGCCGCGTGACAACATAGTCCTTGGCGTGCTGATTGCGCAGTAGGCTCTGCTGGTAGTACCTTGCGGCTAGGGCGTTTGCCTCAATCAGTCGCCTTTTGCGCTTTGCCAACTCCTGGGTTGATTGATTTTCGTAAAGGCTCAGGTCGACACCAGCCTTGCGCGCCAAATGCTCCAGCGCAGCGCGAAAATCCATCCCCTCCACCTCCATCACAAATGCAAATACATCGCCGCCCTTGTTGCTACTAAAGTCATGCCAAATGTTTTTTTCTGGGCTCACAAAAAAACTCGCAGTTTTCTCGCCACTAAACGGACTGAGTCCCTTGAAATTACGGCCCGCACGCTTGAGCTGGACGTACTCGCCTATGACGTCCTCAATCGCGATCTTGGCTCGCACCTCCTCTTTAGCGTCCATAGATTCATTATAGCATTCTTTACCCCTGTTAATGTTTATGCTAAAGTAGAGGCAGATGTTCCCCAATCAACCACAGCCCCCACAGCCTAGCACCCCACCGCAGCCACAGCCTGGCTCCGGGCTACCACCAGTGCTCAATCATTCGGGGCCCGTGATTGCAATCGACCCCAATCCACCTCGGCTCGTACCAAGTGCCGACAGCACACCCGTGCAGCCACTCTCTACACCTGTTACAAATCCGACGCCAGCCGTCTCTGATCTCAATGTCGACTACCTCAACCAAATCGCTCCGCAGCAGCAGAAAACCGTTAATCGTTTCGCCGTATTTGGCTTGATTGGCGGCGTATTGGTCACGCTCGCCGTGCTGCTCATGGTTATGGCAAACAGCGGTCCACCCGACATCAGCAGCCAGACAAAGTCCCTGCAGCAGCGCATCGCTACTCTGCAATCCGTTGTTGATGCACAGCAGCCCCACCTGCAAAACAACGACCTGAGCGTTGCCAACTCCACACTTTCATCCGCTCTCACCACCATGGCTACCGACCTTTCTTCACTCATGAAAGCCAAGGGCGTCAAGACGGGCGACAAAGCCGCCGCTAGCGCTGCCACCGAAAAAAAGTACGCTGCTACCCTGCAAAAAAAGCTTGATGATTCCTATCAGCGCGGCACACTCGACCGCACCTACGCCCCACAGATGACCTATGAGCTCACGGTTTTGCGTACCAAAATTAAACTGCTCAAATCAACTAGTGGCGGCAGCAAAACAGTCACCGAATTCTGCGACGCTTCTCTCGCCAATGTCGATGGTATCCTGAGGGCCTACGAGGCAAGCGTTGCTCCGACCAAATAGTTACTTGCTAACAAGCTGATGGCTAAGCCGCACCAAATCTTTCACCTCGTCGTCACCCAGCTGACCACTGCATAGCACTGTAATCCAATGCTTCTTGTTGAGATGATATCCCGGCTGGACACTTTCGTAGCGCTCGCGCAGTGTCTGCGCTAGTAGCGGGTCACATTTTAAGCTCACGCGGAGCGGCTGGCTGCCCTCGGCTACGAGTGCAAACATCTTCTCTTCCTGGCCGGGAATATCCTTGTGGCCAACTTTATACACCGCAGTGCCCTCGCCGAACGGATAATCAAGCCAGGCGCCGGGCATGCTTAGTAGGTATGTTTCTAATTCTTGATGGTTCATTGTAGACAGTATAGCGCAAAATAAAAGCGCCGTGCACTCCCTTTTACAAAAGGAGCACACGGCAAGCAACCTCAGAGCATGTACCAACGTGGCGCCGTGGGCGACTTGGTATCTGGGCGGATGAGTGTCTGGCGCCACACGTAGGCGTGATGCGACCAGAACCGTGCCGCATCCGGCCATGTCCAGTCGCTGGACTTCAGCGAGTTCATCCACGGCAGTGGCGGAAACTCCTCACCCGGGTAGGCACGCGCCAACTGGGGGTTGTGCGGCGTGCCAGTCAGCTCGATGGTAAACGTCGCTGTCTTTTTCAGATCGCCTTCATCTCGCCCGACAAACGGCGACAGATCAGGGCGACGAGCGTGATGGCCACGGTGCACCGCCCAGATGCGCCGCTCGTGACGACCCACCGGGATAACGAGCGGGTAAAACCCCGTCATCGTTCCCCTGAAGATGATGTCGTTCGTCTCAACCGGATCCTCACCCTCCCGCCAGGGCTCAACTCCGTCCAGCATCTGCTGGAGAACCCAGCTGAATCGATTACCGGGACGGAAATCGGTTGGCACATCGGCATGCTGTGGCACGGTAACCTCACGGCCGCCATACATCAGTCTAGCTGGCATGCACATCACTCCCTCACTAAGGTACGACTGTTTCGCCCTAGGTCATAGGCTCATCAGCGCAGAAGGCATCTGCGGACAGTGACTTGTATTATATCGAAAATAGTGTGTAAAATCAATATTTCACTTTGGCAAGATAATACTGAAGCTCCTCAATACTGCCACGGATGTCCTCAAGTGCACGATGAGCCTCTGGTTTGGCAAACTTTTTACGGTACTTCCCTTCCATCACTACTTTCCAAGCACTGACGTCGAGCATACGGTAGTGCAGTCGCGCATCGAGTCGTGGCCATTCGTTCACGATAAACCGCCGGTCTTGATGGATCGAATTCCCCGCGAGTAGTACTGGTTTGTCGGCTTCAAAATGCTGCTCGATGAAAGCCAGCAGCTCGTTCTCGACCGTCCGACCATTTGTCGCCGCGTCTGAGTTATTTTGCGCGGTCAATGCATCACGCACCGCGGCATTGTCCTCCCAGAACTTTCCGACCATTCGCTCAGCGACTAGGCGTGGCCCGACCTGCTTTACAGCGGTATAGGTCGCAACCTCTTTGAAATCCCAGCCCGTCGCAATACAAGCCACCTCAAGTATCCGATCCTTCTCCGGGTCCAGCCCCGTCATCTCCAAATCCATCCATAATAATTTCGCGTACTGTGTCATGGTTGATAGTATACCCCAAATCTCAAGATGCTGCGCAGCTTCGAGCTCACCGCCTCCCTGCGTTATGTAGTGAAGATTTAGATCAATCGTTCCAGTGCGATCACGGTAGCCGCTTCTTTGAGAGAGCAGCTGGTCAAGTTTGCCGTTGACTCGCGGATACTAATAGTCTTTAGATTGAGACGTGTAAGAACGGTATCCTGTCGACGGATTATAGTTAGGTAGCCAATCATCGGTCTCGGGATTTGTATATTCGCTAGCGCTGGCTCCAGTTGGTAACTTTGCTGCAAATTTACCCATCAGGTGTATCGCCCGCTCGTGTGCCGCATCATATGCTGGAGGCATATCACTCCAAAGCTCATTGACGAGCGTGGCTACTTCGCTATCCCGAAAATTAAACTCATTTTCTTCTGCTAATCTCTTTGCAAACGCGATCGGGTCATCTACATCTTCGTCGGCTATCCAGTCAAGCTGGCGTATCGTATCGAGAAAACGCCCCGTGATAGCATCACCGTATTGAAACGCTTTATTAAGACCAAGTGCGATATAAAAATCACGTACCCATGGAACGATATCAAATCCACGCATCTCAGACGACCCATACCACTCTTTGAACACTGCTTGCATAAGGATTGCCTTCACGGTCAGCTTTGGGCCCAGATATCCACCCGCACATTCATGGGGCATCGGCTCTATTATTTTGTCACGAAGTGCGTCCCGAGCCACGCTCGTCATCAGAAGGACTCCATCGACGACCATCATCTGATTCATCGTGAAATCTCGCGACGCAAAGTAGTCAGGCAAACTATCATATAGCTCGACTCCATGCCCATACGCATTATCGCTTGCCATGTATTCCTCTGATAGCCTACCCAGATCAGACAGTGTTTCTTCGGAGCACAATCGACTCACGGCGATAAGATCGATATCACGTACCGGAGCCTGTTCATCAAATATAACCTCCTGCGCAATCGCTCGGGCTGCCCCCCCTATTATGGCAATCCCGTCAGGCAAGTTCTCAAGCCCAAAGTGGCGCAATACATCTTTTGACACAGTATACGTAACGACTTCCATGCCACTATCACGCATTTCGCCGACCATTGATACCAAACGGCCTTTGTCGTGGTGCTGGATTGATTCTGGGGCTGCTAATACTGCTAACATGTTTGTTTTTTCGTTTACCTCTGTTCATCATAGCACAAGCGTCATGAAATGTCAAGAGGTCGTATAGAGGCGAGGACTAGCCGCGGGCGGTTTTGAGAGCGGTAGCGTACCAAGCGAGGGTCTCGAGGGCGCCGGTCAGTGGACCTTCGGCACCTTTGACAGCTTCAGTCTGGGCGACACCTTGCTCGTCGATCGAGTTCTCCATGCCGACGTAGCCGAAGACATTGACACTGTTTGGTACCGGGACGGCGCCGATGTTGGCGTTGAGCACTAGTTTGACCTGCTCGATAGCCCGTGCCGCACCGACACCACCGTGACCGACGACGACAAATGGTTTTTTCGTGATCTGGTGGTCGATCTGGTCGATCGCGTCTTTGAGCGCGGCTGGCATACCGTGGTTGTACTCTGGCGTCACGAAGACATAGCCGTCAGCAGCTGCGAGAGCATCAAGCCATTGTTTGAGCGCGCCTTCGGGGTGACGATCGGCGTTCATCATCGGCGGCATGGCGTCTTCAAAGCGAGGCAGGTTGAGCTCACCGAGGTTGATGACGTTTATTTCAGCCTCAGGAAGAGCGGCCTTTGCGGCGTGCTCGACCCATGCGGCGACTCGCTGAGTGACATTTCCCTGGCGGACACTGCCGCTGATAATTGCTATGTTCATGTGATGCTCCTTTTGCTATACTTTGTATAGTATCAGTATAGCGATACTACTATACAAAGTAAAGTATTCTGGAAAAAGCATGGATAATTCTGACATGAAACCGAGTTGCATACGCGCCGCTGCCGACATCCTTGGCAGTAAATGGACGGCGTTGATTATTCGTGAGCTCAGTAGTGGCCCCCAGCGATTCTGCGCTATCGAGCGCGCTGTTGACGATATCAACCCGCGAACACTTACCCAGCGTCTCGAAATGCTTCAACATCACGATATTATCACGCAATTCGATAACAGCTATGAACTCACCGATAAAGGGCGTGCTCTGCTGCCAATTCTTAAGGACATGGCCACTTGGAGTGCGCATTACCCACCCACCACTTGACCACACAATAAATCCGGCCCTGTGGCCGGATTTGATTCTAGTAGTGGTGATCGAATACCTAATCTTATTTTTTGTCAGCACGATCAAGCTTGAGCATATGCACAATCGCATACACGACAAACGCCACAGCAAGCAAGCTGATGAGCGAGCTTACAAATGCACCCCAAGTGAACGTACCGACACGGTCGCCGATTTTAACCGTAAATTCAGCCGCTTTCAGCCCATCTTGTGAGCCAATCATCAGCTGCACGATCGGGTCAATGAACGCACCGACGAGCTGCTTCACCGTATCGCCGGCCGCAGTACCAATTGCCAAACCAACGGCAAGACCAACCACGCCCTGCTCACGGATGAAGCTCATAAATCCTGCGCTATGACTTTTTGTACCTGTAACACCTTTTGCTGCCATACTGTCTCCTCTGTTAAATAAACGTTATAGTGGCAGTATACTACATTTTTTGGGGTGCTGCGATGCCAAGGATACCAAGCCCGTCACTCAGTACCTGCGCGTAGCGTGCAACCAGCCCCACTCGCTCTGCTTCGCGCTCATCATCAATCACTCGGTTGTGCTCGTAGAAGCGATTAAACTCCTGCGCAAGCTCGTACAAATACGTGCAAATATGGTGCGGGGCCAGCTCCTGCATTGCTCGCTCAATCACTTCGGGATACTCTCCGATTTTGCGCAGCAGCGCGCGCTCATCGGTTGTATAGTGTACGTCGGGCTCAGCCTGATTGGCAGTCGACTTTGCCAGAATACTACAGGCCCTGGCATGCGCATACTGAATATAGGGGCCACTATTGCCCGCCAAACTCACCGTATCATCAATATCAAAGGCTATGTCGCCCCCCAGCCGATACCGTGCGAACACATATTTTATTGCTCCGAGCGTCACCGTCTCGATCAGCGATTCATCCTTCACTAGCTCGCGCACCTTCTCGCGCACCACTTCCACTACGTCGACCGCGCGCGATACATTACCGAGTCGTGAACTCATTTTTTTCCCATCACCAAAACGCACCGTTCCGTTCGTCAGATGCGTCATAGTGCCCGCCAGTTCCGGGCGAAACAGCTCCGCAGCCGTAAAGATAACCCTCATATACTCTTTCTGGTCATTACCCGTAATCAGAACACGGTGATCAAAGTTGTACTGCTCCTTCTCGAGCCATATCACTCCGATATCCTTCGTCTCATAGGTAGGAAGCCCCTTGCTTGTCACGAATACCCGCGTATGCAGGTGCTTGGTCTCATCCCCAACAAACACGACGGCACCGTCGCTTTCCTGCAAATTGCCAGCTGCAAGCTGCTCGCGCACCACGGCGAGCCCCACTGGTGCAGTTTCGCTCTCAGCATATTGATGCATTTGATCAACCTGAATCAGCCGATAAAACGCATTGAAATAATCATAACTCCAGCCCCGTGTCGTCCAATACAGCTGAGCAAGTGGCGATTCGTGATCATTCTCAGCATGGAACGCGTAGATCGCTTTGTTGAGCTCGTCAATCTCCTGCTTGGCCGTTTCATCTGCCTCATACTGCCCGGCCCCACGCACATAGCATCCGCTTATCCAGCGCGCGCGGGCAAAAGCATCGTCATCAAGCGACTGCAGTGCCTCGGGCTTAACACCACCAAGCGTAGCCACCATTCCCCATAGGCATTTCGCCACATGAAGTCCGACGTCGCCCCCAAAGCTAGTGCGGCGCACTGTAGCACCACTCCGTTCGAGTAAGCGCGCCAATACATCACCTGCCAATGTCTGGTATAGGTGTCCGGTATGCAGTTCCTTGAACGCATTGGGGCAGCTATACTCCATGACATAGGTTTGCTCCCGACGGCTCGTAGCTGGTTCTCGCGTGGCGAGGCGCTGTAGTTCCGCATCGCTGAGGGCGATATTCAAAAAGCCAGGGCCAGCGATCGTCACGTCCGCCAATGATGCGCTACTAGACAGCTTGTCTCGTAGCTGCTCCGCAATCTCTCGGGGCGGCTTGCCAAGCTTACCAGCTAGCTGCATGGCGACGCTCGTAGCATAATCACCAAATTGCGGGTCTGGACGCTCCAACTTAACAGAGACCTGTAGGTCATACAGCTCTGTAATAATCAGTTCAATCTGCTGCGCAAGTTGCTCCATATACCCCTAGTATACACGATTCACAGAGGTGCCGTGCGGGGGTTTACGTAACTACCATCGGCTAGTATCAGGGACTGCCTCTTTTGCATCTTCTACCTCTTGAACCTCTGGTGGCAAAGCGCCCTCTTGCCGCATCCCATGCCTAGTCATCGCTTGCTGGAACTGTCGTAGCTGCTGCTGGCGCAGCTTGGTATTACCGGCGACGCGCTCACCCTCAGGGGTGGCAATATCATTACAGCGCTCAACCAAACCGGCGACGTCACCCGACTTATCTATACCGAGTTGCTCAAGTTGCCCCAGCACCTCGATCGCCCTGGCAACCTCTTGAGCTACAAAAATCTGTTTGATACGCTTAGGGTCTGCAGGCATGTCACCATTCGAGCAATAGACATGCAAATTACCATCCTGGGCATACCCCGCACTGATAAGAGCATCCAGTAGTCTGGTGGAGCTCGGTGCGACATAATAGCGCCCCAAGTGATCAACATAGGTAATCGTGCCGTTGTTTGTATTGAACGTGCCCACTTTGCCTACACGCTCTCGTTCGACAGATGAGTTAAAGCTGTGCTCGATACCATAGGTTATCGTATCAGGATCAGGAATCTCCCCTCGAAATACGCCACAGTCATCAATACGCACGCCAGCTATTGCCGCAAACTCCGGTGGCAGCTCAACGCTGCCAAGATTCTTTTCGATTGCAACTTTAGCACAATCTACCATTTGAGAACTCACCTCACCAAGAGGCATGGCAGCGATCTCTGCCTTGACTAGTTCAGCGCCCCGCGGCCTTTCGTTATTTTGAACTGTCGCTTCGTTGTTACCCCAGTCTCCAGGAGGTGTATCCCGCTGATGATCGTCGTATACCTCTATGTCTGCCATATGCGCTCCACTTTATAGTTATGCTTATAATTGTATACCAGTGGACCGAGTGTTAAAAGCGGCTATTCGTCGTCAGACAAAAATTCAGCCTGGTTGTATACCGATACGGGTGTTGCACCACGTACGTGTTCGAGCACATACTGCAGCGCGCTTGCGTCATCCAGGCTAAATTCGTCAACTAATTCAGGTGTTTGTGTTTCTTCTGCCATATCTTCATATTAGCATAAAAGCTATGAAAAGTCAATCTAGCGACCAGCGGCTCGGATCAGTCCAGTAAATAGCGGATGTGGTCGTGTTGGTCGACTACGAAACTCGGGGTGGGCCTGCGTCGCAACAAAATAGTCACAGGTCGGAGCTTCTACATATTCCACTAGTTTGCCATCAGGTGACGTGCCGGTGATGCTAAGTCCACCGCGCTCGATAGCGTCACGATACTTCTGGTTAACTTCGTAGCGGTGCCGGTGACGCTCGGTAATATCTTGGCTGCCATATAGTGCGTACGCACGTGAATCAATTGCAAGGTGTGCTGGGTAATTACCGAGCCGCAGCGTCCCGCCCGTGCTCTCCTTGCCCTGCTGTCCGTCCATAATATACACCACGTCATCTGGCGTTTCGGCATCAAATTCTGTACTATTGGCCTGCTCGAGACCAGCGCGGCGCGCTGCCGCGATCACCGCCACCTGAAGCCCTAGGCAAATGCCAAGATAGGGCTTGTTGTGCTCAAGCGCATAGGCGGCGGCAGCAGTTTTGCCACTCGCACCGCGCGTACCAAATCCACCAGGAACAAGCAGCCCGTCGACAGCAGCAAAGTCATCTTCCGAGGCAGTTTCGGCGTTAATCCACTGAACCTTCAGATCGGTGTCCTCACGCCATGCCGCTGCTTTAAGCGCTTCAAGCACACTAATGTAGGTATCCTCGTTGTCGAGGTACTTAGCAACAATCCCGATTGTCGCATGCTTTGCCTTGGGTGCCTGCTGGCGCGCCACAAGGTCAGTCCAGCGGCTTAGGTCTGGTTTGTGCTGATTGCCGGTAAACGCATCGAGTATCGGCATCAAACTACTACCGGCGATTTTTTCAGGTATGCGAAATACACTATCGACATTCGGCATCATCAGCACCGCACTTTCATCAACACCGCCAAACATGGCAATTTTACCTGCGATTGATTCGGGGGCGGGCTCGTCAGTCCGCACAATCACGACATCGGGCACAATACCAAACCCACGCAGGTCATTTAGTGCGTTCTGGGCGGGCTTACTCTTGAACTCCTTGCTTGTGCCGATGTAGGGCACATACACCACGTGAACGTACAGTGCATTTTCGCGGCCAATCCGACGGCCAAACTCACGAATTGCCTCAACAAAGCTGAGCCCTTCGTAGTCACCTACTGTGCCGCCGATTTCTACGAAATGTACGTCACTGCCCTCGCTTGCTTCGCGGATCGCCTCCTGAATCGCACCAGTAAGATGCGGAACAAGCTGGATTGTTTTGCCGCCGAATTTACCGGCACGCTCATCAGCAATGAGATCACGTAGTAACCGCCCACTCAGTGTCGCATTCTTTTGCGTTAGCTCAATATCGAGAAACCGCTCATAGTGACCCAGGTCGAGGTCGGTCTCGGCGCCGTCTTTGGTGACAAAGCACTCACCATGCTCGGCAGGATTAAGTAAACCCGCATCTACATTGAGATACGGGTCACATTTTTGAATTGAAACGGTGAGACCTTTGGCCTGCAATACAGCACCGATACTGGCCGCTGTGATTCCCTTACCTACCCCCGAGAGAACTCCCCCCGTTACGAAAATATATTTTGTCTGTTTGCCCATTGTTGATTGCTCTTCCATGGGGTTTCATTATAGCACGGCCTATCACAGGCACGCTACATCTAGCGTAGGTCGTTGTACATTCTACTCTAGCGGTGGATAAGAGTCCTCAAGACGGTGTACCTGCTACTGACGATCGGTACACCAAATCATCCTCATTATCCCGCGCTGGCTAGCAAAAATCAACTGCCATCAACTGTTATACTATAGCCATGAAGTCATTGTATGTCATAGGCATCGTCACAGCGATAATCGCCATAGGAGCAACTGTCGTCCTTCTGCAAGATAAGCCCGCGGGAGCTCCTCAAACAACGCCATTATCAACAAATGTCACTCCTTCATCAGATTCCGGCGTCGCAACAGCAACCGGTCGGTACGTAGAGTATTCCGAACGGGCAGTAAGCACATCGGGCTACACCGAAACTATCCTATTTTTCCATGCGCCGTGGTGCCCTGAGTGTCGCGCATACGACACCGCGCTATCGGCGACACCACTCCCTACCGGCATACAAATTCTCAAAGTTGACTACGACAGCGCGGCAGCACTACGAAAGCAGTATGGCGTTGTCATACAGACAACGTTTGTCAAAATTACCAGCACAGGCGAAAAGATTTCCGTCTGGCCGGCATATGGTAAGGAAAAAACCCTTCAAGCAATTTTGGACAACACATAGGTGGTACTCCTCTTTGCTGCACTACTGGCCGGGATGTTTTCTGCACTTTCACCCTGTGTCCTACCGCTCATCCCCATGATGCTTGGCACCCAAACTCAGGGTGACACTCGTCGTAGCTTGCGCGTTCTAGTAGGCCTGGGCCTGTCAGTAATTTTATTTAGTGTTCTTCTTAAGTCAACGACGCTACTCATCGACATACCTCATGATGTGTGGCAGTATTTTGGTGGTACTATTCTTGGCCTATTTGGCGCATCACTTGTATGGCCGAGCGTCTGGGAACGCATCGTGCTAACTACTGGATTTGCAACGAAAGCGCAACAACTCATATCGCTCGCCTCTACCCGCAATGACACTGCAAAAGATTACCTGCTCGGCGCTAGTCTTGGTCCGCTCTTCAATGTCTGCAGCCCCACCTACGCACTAATTGTTGTCACTATCCTACCCGCCAAGCCTCTGTACGGCCTGCTCCTACTAGCAATCTATACCCTCGGCCTCACTGCCAGCTTATACGCGGTTGCAGTCGGCGGTAGCCGTGTCACACGGAAACTTGGTTGGACACTCGACCCACATGGGATATTCCGACGCATAATTGGTGCGACACTCCTCGCACTGGGTGTCGCCATCATACTCGGCTACGACAAGCTGGTGCAGACCGCTCTCGTATCAAGCGGGTTTTTTGACTGGCAGATCCTGGCCGAATCACTACTTGTCTCCTAGCACTACACAAATGTCAGCCAAATCAGCACAAGATTCAGTGATGCAACGAGCGCCGTAATCACACTGAGCGTCACGGTCACCAGGCGAGAATTTGCCTGTCCTCCCATGACACTTCGCTTGGCCGAAACCATCGTGAGTGGCACAAGTGCAAATGGCACTCCAAAACTCAGCGCAACCTGCGAAACAATCAGTAGTAGTAGCGGATCAAAGCCGGCTACTAGTAGTAGCAGTGCAGGTATCATGGTGATCAGCCGTCGCATCCACAGTGATAAGGGCACGTTGACAAGGTCTTTCATGATCATACTTCCCGCCTGACTGCCGACTGCTGTGCTGGCTAGTCCCGATACCAGCAGCCCAACCGCAAACAACACTGCTACCAGCGGACCAAGTCGTTCACCGAGAGCGACAAAAATACTGCTAAACTCGTCCGCGCCAGTTTCACCCAGTACCGCTGCCGCGAGGAGTAGCATCGATATATTAACCGTACCAGCAATCGCCATCGCGAGACCTACATCTATCTTTGTTGCGCGCAGATACTGGCGTAGCTCCTGTTGCTTCACCTTGCCGTGCCTATCACGCGCTAGTGCGGAGTGTAGGTACACAACATGTGGCATAATCGTCGCGCCAATCATCGCCGTCGCTAGTAGTAGCGTCTCCTGCCCGTCAAATCGCGGCAATAACCCGGCAAGTGCGCCGCCAAGGTCTGGCGGATGTTGTATCAGTCCCGCAAAAAATCCTAGCGGAATAATGAGGAGTAGCGCGACAATGATGCGCTCAAAATACGGCTGACCCTTGTGGCTATAGATGTAGAGCAACGCCATCGACACCACACCAACGATAAGTCCACCAAGTGGCAGTGGCAGCCCAAACAAAAGGTTCAGCGCCACCGCCCCACCGACCACTTCGGCGATATCAGTCGCAATCGCCACCAGCTCCGCCTGCGCCCAGTACATACGGCGCCCCCAGCGCGGCAGTCGCTCAGCCATCAGCTCTGGCAGCGACTTGCCAGTCACTAGCCCTACCTTTGCACTGGTATACTGCGCGAGCGCAGCCATCAGATTGGCAGCTACCAGCACCCACAGTAGCAGGAAGCCATATTTCGCTCCTGCTCCAAAATTCGCCGCGAAGTTACCCGGGTCCACATAAGCCACTGCCGCAACAAAAGCTGGCCCTAGCAGCCGCGCAACTCGCCCGTGAAATTTCCCTTTCATTATCTTTATTGTACACCGTATTCTTATCTGATGGAATTGACTTTTTACACATAATGTGCCAAAATAGCTTAGAATTACTCGTACCCTCAAGGGCGCGTAACGCCCCTTCCAAACCAAGAGAGGTGCCATGAAGCACACGACTCGAAATGCAACACTCGGCCTAGCGGGGCTGACTGATCGGTGTCGGCCTGCGCTCGCGCGGTTCGGCCGTCGCGGTACAGGCGTCATCATCACAACCCCTGGTCTCACGACCGCGATCGATGCAGGAAGCGGCTTGCCGTTTTTCCCGCTCGACGAGGTGTTTGTTGGTAGCCCTGTGCTACTCGGTATCGGAACGCCAAATAGCTACCTGGTGGTTCCTTCAATCGATGGGGACAACACCAAAAAGCTCGCCGCCTTCATGTTTTGGCGGCAAAAAGCTGTCGTTGTCCCCACCAAGGGACGCGTCCAGGCTGGCGTGCTGTTCGAGCTCACCGGTCTGCCCGAGAGCCAAGTCGCACTGCTACAAATGGCCGTGCAAGCGGTCAGAGGTAAGCGCGGCGCCAGCTGCGCACGCCAATGTG
Organism: Candidatus Saccharibacteria bacterium UBA669; assembly: GCA_002299795.1. GTDB lineage: Bacteria > Patescibacteriota > Saccharimonadia > Saccharimonadales > Saccharimonadaceae > Saccharimonas. The sequence continues at coordinate 15,462 of DBNP01000029.1, forward strand.
CGCACGCACTCCACCTGGCCAATTTCCGGCTCGGTGGTGGACGGTCACTGGAGCGTATCTACCGCCCTTCCCGGCTTGCCAGTCTCATCTGGCGTTTTGGCCTGGAGTATGAAGATGCTACCGGCGTACACCCGGTTGCCTTGCGAGTGATCCATGCCAGCCCGACCGGGTTTGGCGATCACTTCGTCGGCGTCTGGAAACGTGAGGCCAACGCCGCCTGCCGTGCTGCCGAAAAGCAGTACCGCAAGCGTCGCCCTACGACCAAGCCGCCGATCTTTGAGCCGGCCAAGCTGCCCGCACTCAACCCAGAGCGCTGGACAGGGCCTGTTGTTGAGATCGGCATCGCCCGCTCCAACCGACTTGGGGCAAACCTTACGTTTTTGGCTGGCCAAAAGCCGGTGTACGTGGCGAAGCTCCCTGGGCTTGCAGCCATTCCGGCTCTTCGCATGCCGCTCAAGCCGTTCCCGGTCATCAAAGACAAGGTGACATGGCTCAAGCGGCACGTGCTGTTTGCGCGGCCAGTGATTACACTCATCAACCGCTCCCGCGTAGCGGCGATTGACTGGTATGTCGATGGACTGAAAGCCGACATGGCAATCGACATGCTCACACCGAGTCCTAGCGCCGATCACGACACAGCAACACTGTACAACTGTGTTGTTACGAGTAGTGAGATGCGCTTGACCGCGCTGCACACCAACGAGACCCGCGACCAGCAGTCAAAGCTGATCCACCGTCTCAACTGGGTCGCAGCCAAGCACGTGCTATTGAGTGACTACGACCCGAATGTCGTGTTCGCCTGCGAGCTGTGGGCGTACCGCGACAGTAACGGTCAGCCTGTGCTGTGCATCAACAACAATTCCGGTACCTACAAGCCGTCACCAGAACGTATGGAGGCCTTTGCGGGTCACCTGCGGCAGGTGTTCGGCGTGCAGGTACAGACGTTTACGATGGGAGAAGCAATATGACACGACCACGCGGCCTCCAGCCGCAGGCATGGTTCGTGACGCGAATCGGCCGACCACTGCTGCGTTTGTCCGCAAAGTGGCGGATCTTCCACGTCAGCGTCTATGGGCGTAGGCACATCCCCACTCGTGGCGCGGCCATCATCGCCTGCAACCACCAGTCGTTCGCCGATCCAGTGGTTGTGTGGGGCTCGGTCTCACGCAATCTGGTGGCGGTCGCCATGAAAGAGCTGTGGCGCACGCCGCTCGTGCTGCTCATGTGGCTGCTCGGTCATATTCCGATTGACCGAGGCAACCGCACGTCCGGCGCCAAGACGCGTCAACGTATGACGCGCGTGGTTCGTGCTGGTGGCCTACTGCTGATCTTTCCCGAGGGCAAGTGCTCACGGGATGGCAAGCGGCTACCGCTCAAGCCCGGCGCGACCGACATCGCATGGGAAACAGGAGTGCCCGTCATCCCCGCCGGGATCGCTGGCACCAACGCCGTGTGGCCGCTTGGTCGTCGGCGACTGAACCGGGACGAGCACGTTGTGCTTGTGTACGGAGAGCCTCTCTCACCAAATGCCTTCCACTCGGCCAATGAGATGAAAGACGCGCTCGCAGAGCGTATCGATCAGCTCATGGCTGAGGCACAGAGGCGTCGCAACTAGCGCAGACGATGCGCACCGCCCCGAGTGCAAACTCGGGGCCTTTTCTATATCCATAGCTTGACTTTTTAAAGTTTTTATGCTATATTTTAACAAACGATATACAAGACAAACATGCCAGCCGCCACTACTCACGAATCAGTTGATCCTACCCGGCCCCCCCATGAGGCTGATGTTGCTGGCGAGCTACTCACCCCTCCTCTGGAGCAAAAGATCGGCCAACAAACCATCGATACTCATGCGCTCGATGCAGCGCTCACCGCAGAACACATAAATGCTATTACGGTCAAGGCGCCTTCTATCGTGGATCAATATCGTTACTTTTCAAAAGCGAACACTGCAAAACAGTCTAAGGCTCGCAGCAGCTACTACAGTGGCTTCATCGAGCCGCTTGAACAGCTTATCGACACATACTACTCTACCGGCAAGGCATACGGTGAAATGTGCAGTGACTTTGAAAAATATCTGCCCAAAAAGAATGTGGAATTCATGAATCTAGTTAAAATCGAGGTTCAGGGCATTCTTATGCGCAATGCCGTAGCTGCATACTGTGCTGCAAATGAGCTGTCGTTCGCCCTTCCTTCCCAAGACCAAATAATGCTCGGCGCCAACGCGGTCGTCAATGGGAATGCTTTACGGGTTTACATAGGAACGGACAAAAAAAGAGGAGTTATCCCGCAATATCAACTTTACGTCGATTCTCGCGGCCTCGAAGAACTTCATGTGTATCCAGATATGATAAGAGACTCGTCGATTGCCTTCCTGCTCACTTCTATCAACGCGAAGCGGACGCAAAAAACTCCCACAGTATCACAAAAACACACAGTGCCTCACAAAGTTAAAGGTCACGTCGTCGATATTCATCAAGATCCCCATGCTCGAACTACTCCTATCATTGCAAGCATGCCGACTCACACAGTTGGTCTTGTCGAAAATTATCAAGAATCTCCGTATAAATATCCCGATGATATTGTCAACACCGCCCCCGAGCAAATCTTGTCTATGATTATCAATGATGCACTAGAAGGCAAGTTAATCGACGGGTACAAACTGACACGTGAAGATGCGCAAAAGCTAATCATAGGCTCGATTGATATCGACGATCCGGGATATATCACTACCCTAAGCGTCTCGCTGCTTACGCATGTGGGGCTAAGCTTAGGATGAGCCCCCTCGCCATGGTGAAACAACTTAGTGGCCATATCCGCACGAGTGGACTACGAGACTTTCTCGTGTATGCATACGAATGGAGCCACCCTGAAGCTCCTGGCAGCCAAACATTCACTGACACTATCATGGATTCCATTTCTGGTTTTCGCGTTGAGGCCTCCGTTGCCAAACTGGCACGCGCCGCTGGCTATGAAGTGCGAGAAGCCACGCGCAAAGAGGATGCCATGGGTGCCGATCTCTTTATTGATGGCCTACCGTTTGACTGTAAAGCGTCTCAGAAGGGCGCTGCCAAGCATGCCAGAGAGGAACACCGCAAACGTTCCAGCTCTCCGAACCGTTTTCGGTCAATTCTTCTCGTTCCACCAATTACTGAAAAAGACTTCGCTGGCGAGCTAGTCATCAGCGATCAGACTGCCGGGCGTCTCGTCGAAACGACCAACTTCCGCGAGATGATTGACGGCGCGGTCGCTAAATACCTCGATATGCCGCAGTAACATAGCAGGTATAGCGCCTACCACGATAAAATAATCTATGCCGCTAGTTCAGGCGCGTGTGCCAAACTCAGCAGGAACCGGGTCACCAAACCGCACCTCGGGGATATCAATCACCCCACGTACCGTCATGTGTGGAAACAGCTGTTGATAGATGACATCCGCACCACCAAACACTCCGTCCTGCCAAGAGAACCCGAGCGTCCTCGCAGCCCGCTTCACCGCTTCTTCGCTTGCGCCCTCAATCTCAATATATGGGTTCATCCACGGCCACTCGTCGATCACCACCTCGCAGCCGTCAAACTGCCATGTCTCACGCTTACTCTCCTGATAGGTCTGCACTGTCAAGCCACAGGCTTTTAGGATGTCGAGTGTGGTAGTAAAGTCACTCACCACTACTTCGTGCTCACTGGCGCTGTGTGCTTGATTGCCATGAAATTGTTTGTAGGTCAGTGTGACCTTGTCGCCTTCGTCACGTAGACGCAGAAACGCATCATCATCTGCCATCTGCGCAGTCTCTACCAACACCCGCCGCATCATGCGCATAGGGCTAGCACAAACGGCACCCGCAGCAGTGAGCCGTGTGCGCACGTCTTCGATATCAATATCAATAAATTTCACTTCGATTTCTGGCTTCATATCACTAGTATAGACTACTCCTCAAAGCTAGTTGGAAAGTTGTTGAGGCTACGATATTCGATAGGCCTACCAGCCGCTTTGGCGTTGTCGATACCATACTGCATGCCGCGACTAATCCCCTGGTCTATATACACTACGGTGCGCTCAGCAAACATGCCGATGGCCAGACCGGCCTCAATCCCGATGTGGCGTTCAAGCGGCACCGTGTCGTCGAGCATCTGTGTGTATAACAAGTGGCTGGCAAACGGTGCCTCGTGGTGATTCATCAGCGCATCACGCATCGCTTCCATGGCATAGTCGCGATTAGCTCGTAGCCCTTCCTCAGTATCGGCCGCAAATGGACTTTCTAGTAATACAAATGCCGGTGGTCTCTCTCCCCTATCGCTCATCATTCTTCCCCTCTATCGCCACCCAGACTATTTGTCGCTATTGTATCACAATAAAATACGGCCGTGTGCGCACTCGTGAGAGTACGTACACGGCCAAGCTCCTACAGATCGTTGACGTTTTTGACGGGCAGCTCGATCGGCTTGTTGTCTGCTCGGACAGTCAGCATTGCCGGCAGCTGCAGAGCCTGTACCGCGTTCATAACGCGCACTCGGAACACCCGGCCGACCATGAATGGTGGGGGATTACCCGCCTTCACTACTTCCACTTCGAACGAACGACTGACCATGACATCGTAGAGCTCGGCCAACCGCAGACCGCCCTCGCCGGCCATTCGGTCAGCGATGTCAGGGTCGAGGATATTGAGCGTGAGCAGCAGCCACATGGTATAGTGTGGCGCCACGAGCACGTAGTCGTCGCTCTGCGTCAGCTCGTAATGATCGTCAAGTGCGATCAGTGCCGCCAGCGCAACGAGCAGATCCCTGCGAAACTTGCACGTGCGAACCTCAGCGGCAGCGGCGTTCAGTGCGGCATCGTGACCGCGGCCAAATACCAAGTCATCAGTTGATGCCATTGGAAATGCACCTGCTTCCTGGATTGTAGGGGTACTAATACAGTATTATACAAAGTTTATTGATATACGTCAAGCTACAGCTGCAACGCTACGCGGTAGGCCGCATCTTCAAGCAGCATCGCCCGCGTGATAGTACCGCCGGTTATCAGCGGATACGGGTCTTTCAGCTCGCTCCCGTAGCGCTGCTGCATCATCACCCCAAAATCCGGATATACCGCTGGCACCAGCTCGACAATCTCGGGAGGAAACTCCACGTCGACATCGAGCCCCATTTTGCGCACACCGCCAACCCGCTCAATAATCACAATCGAAAGGCCACGAAAGCCAAGTGCGGCGTGCAGCGTGTCATTGCCGCTCTCAATCGTCGCCAAATACTCGCCCGCTGCAGCGCCACTAATCTTCTGTAGTTGAGCATGGCGATTCGTCGCACCCCGAACTGTCTCATCAAGACTCAGCGGCTGCTCGTTGACGCCACTTGCTGTTGTGTACCCGACAACATTAACCTCATGCCCCGCACGTACCATGGCACGGTGCAACGCCTCAAGCTTGATGGGGCTCTGGCTACTGACGTGCATACGTGATATTTGCTCCGAACTACTCATACAACCAGTGTAGCCTACGGTCTATAAAAATACAGCCCTGTGACGCACACTATTTTGCGCTACTCAAAGCTGTAGTGCTTATCGTCACACCTATGATACACTGCGCATATGAGATCACTTAAATCACTTTCGACGTATGAGATATTGACGGGCATCATGATAATTTGCACCGTCGTGTTACCGACTGCTGCTATGGTGTATGTTGACTTTCAAATGTGGCTGGAGGTAAAGGAGAATCCACAATCAGCCGGAACCGTCGGTCTCATCGGATTTGCAGCGCTACCGGCGATGCTTGCCATCGTCGTCGGTGTCATATTCAACACAATAAACTTTATCGTTGCGACCATAAAGCTACTTACTATGGCTGACAAGACTTCCGACCGCTACAGATCATATAGCAGGGTTGCGGTCATCAGTCTTGCGGTTGGTATTCTTACCGTCTGGTTCATTTTTAACCCCATCCATATATACAATCCACCCGCGAGATAAGCGGCCAATACCTGCTATTTATCGTCGTTCTCGGTGGGCTCGTCCTCAGTACCGTCGGTTGTCGCCTTGAGCTTCGCTTCGGCATTACCAGCATTCACTTCATAGCTAGTGTTGGTGCTCTCAAAGAAATTGACGAGTTCGTAGGTGTCATTGGCTGTTGCCATCCACTTAGCAGGATTACTAACATTGTAGTGTGGCTCGAAGCCCAGCTCTTCCAGGCGTCGATCGGTCAAGTATTTCACATACTGGTTGATATAGTCGGCGTTGAGGCCAAGAATACCGTTTGGTAGCAGCGCTTTGTTGTACTCCTCTTCCATAGCCACACCGTCGAGAATCATCTGCTTAATTTCCTCAGCAAATGCTGGATCCTGCAGATCCTCATTCTCTTCGATGACCGTGAGAATTAGATTGATACCGAACTTAAGATGCAGTGACTCATCACGCACAATCCAGTCGATCAGACTACCAAAGTTTCGCAATAGATTTCGTTGTCGGAATGACAACGCAACCATGAAGCCACTATAGAACCAAATCCCTTCAAGAATGATGTTGTAGGCGATGAGGTTGCGGATGAAGTCTTTTTTACCATCAGTCGTAGTAATGTCCATAGTGTCTTCGGTCATGCGCTTGATGTACCTAGTCTCAAACTCTTCCTTGGCCGCCATCACCTTCTCGTCGACATGCGCGCTATAGGCTTTGTCACGATCAATCGGGAATGTATCGAGCACGTATTCAAACGCCATACAGTGGTTTGCTTCTTCCCACATCTGCTTGGCAAGGTACAGGTGACACTCGGCGGCGTTCACATAGGGATAGACGCCAAAAGCCAGCGCTTTGTTGACGAGTAGCTCATTCGGGTTGAAGTAGCTCATCAAAAACGTCACCGCATGACGTTCTTCATCGGTCATCTTCTCCCAGTCAGCGAGGTCTTGAGCAAGCTGGATCTCATTCGGAAACCAGGTGTTAGCAACCGCCTGATCGTACAGATCCATCGCCCATTGATAATGGATAGGTTTGAGTAGCAATCCATCCTGAATGCCAGCGCCTAAAATCTTTCCCATAGTATTTCTCCTTTGTCCGTTTGCTTTATTCCCAATACTGTTATTATGTCATATTTTGTGCAGTATATTGTGAAATATGTCACATTAGC
>DBNP01000040.1 GCA_002299795.1 Candidatus Saccharibacteria bacterium UBA669
TACACGCTTCGGCACCAGCTGCTGCGCGCCATTGCAGCTCAGGAGACGCCAGAAGACGTGGCGGTCAAGCTAGCATATGCGAGGATGGCTGCATTGCCAGAGCGGTATGTCAGCGACGCTGAAACAATCTGGCTGTACGAGTATGTAAGGGGGAGTACGCACGAGATCCACCTGTTCTATGGCGGTAGGGCTGCGCCCTACGGTCAAGAAGGTCAATCACCTGATGGTCACGGCCACGGGCATCACATCCTGCGTAAGAACCTGGATGGTGTGTTCGAGCTCGATTTTTCGCGCCCTCCACGGTAACTTCGCACGGCCCCACCTTCGCGCACTTCGGTGCGCGCGGTGGGGTCTTTATTCTTGTGAAAGGATATATACACCGTATCCAGGGATTGGGAGTGTGGCTATGCTAGTATCGTCAGTAGTGATCGTTTCAATTTTCTCACCTTCAAAATCGGGACTATACCCAGTCCACGAGCTGTTAAAGCGCACCATCCAGGTGCCGCCAAGTGGCAGCTTGAGGCGATACTCTGCGAAGCTGTCGCGGTTAAAATTCGCAATAATAAGTGTGTCATCACCCTTGCCGCCAGCATTCCAGCGATGATACCCCATGATATTATTGTGCTCATCACGGTGAAACAGCGCAACTGACTCTCCTATAAGGCCACCGGTCTGCGCGGCCAGGTTCCGGCGAAGGGCGATCAGATGCTGGTGTGCGGTCACGATGCCGCTAAACTGCTTTGTCTTCTCCCACTCGAGCATCTGCCAGTCATTAAAGGCCCCTTCCTGCATAAATTCTTGGCCCTGAAGTAGCATTGGTATGCCTGGCGAAGTGAGGGTAATCGCGCTCGCAAGCAAAAGTCGCTTACGCGCTAGTACACTACCGGGGTGAGTGGGGGTAATCGCTGCCGTAATGCGGCTCGATCCGTTGGCGGCGGTGTCATGCGAGTCGCTAAAGATAATTTTTTCAAAGGCATGACCATTGTAATAGTGATAGAGCTCGGTGAGAAAGTCGACTGGCTCACCGATGTTGAGGCCGATCAGCTGTCGGATGGCGTGTGGGAAAACAATGCCCCACTGTGCGTCAAAACCGCAGCCACCATCCATATGCGGCTTGGTGATGAATTCGTTGGTTGATACATCTTCGGCGATCACGATGGCGCCGGGGCGAACTTTATGTGCAGTGGTGCTAATTTCTTGCATTAAGCTCCAGGCGTCACCAATGTCATGCGGTGGGTCGTCGTTGTACCCCTTGGTGTTGCGCATGTAGGCAGTACTGTCGAGGCGCAGTCCGTCAACGCGGAATTCGCTGAACCACATCACGACATTGTCGATCAAAAATTGGCGCACCTCTGGTCGGCCATAGTCTGGGCGCGCTCCCCAGGGTGTCTCGCCGCGCTCATCATTGTAAAAATAGATACCACCACGGTCGTTTTCGTACCACCCATCAAACCGCCATAAATCACTGCTCATAAAGTGGTTGTATACCACGTCGATAATGACACCAATGCCGCGCGCATGACAGGCTTTGACGAATTCCATTAGGCCGTGGCGACCACCATAGGCCGTCTCAACAGAAAATATATCGCTCGTATTGTAGCCCCAGCCGTTGCTGTATGTCATGCTTGTCACCGGCATGAGCTCGATCATATTCACGCCAAGCTCTTTGAGGTAGTCAAGTTTTTCGATCGCATCGTAGAATGTCCCGCCCGTTGCGGGATCCTTGCGATTAAACGTACCAATGTGCAGTTCGTAAATAATCTGCTCGGCTTTGGGAATTGGCATAAATAAATCGTCACCCCAGTCAAAATCAGTCGCCGCCACGACAGAAACACCATTCTCGGACGAGGTGATGATGCGTCCGCGGGGATCATTTCGCTGCAAGAGCTCGCGTCCGGTGTCAATCAAAAACTTATAGCTCTGTCCGGCCTCTGCTTCTACGAACACCGACCAATAGCCATCACCTTCATTGAGCATATCGTGTGTGTTTGAGCCGTCATAGACACCCAGGAAGGGCACGAGTAGTCGTACATTGGTAGCAAACGGCGCCCACACGCGAAACTCGGCTTCACCAGAATGAAGCGTTACGCCAAGCTTCTTTTTGACCTGGTGACTCATCTTGTCTCTATTATGAAGCATAAGGGGTATGACGGCAACTATGTTTTGATATGTGAAGAGCTCGGCTCCCGGCGGCGTGTGTTACCTGAAACTGAGCTTGGGACCGAACAAATGCTTTTGCGCCTCTAGTAAAAGTACGGTATAATTACCACTAATGAGCACGATAACTACTGATGATGTGCGCCACCTTGCGCAGCTCTCAAACTTGCAGTTGGGCGATGATGAAATTGCTGGGCTACAGACGGATCTTGAGAATATTTTGAACTATATTGACCAGCTTGGGCAGCTAGACACGACTGGCATTGAGCCGACCTATCAGGTGACTGGTCTCGAGAATATGTGGCGTGATGATGTGGCCGTACAGAGCGAGGTATCACGCGAGCAGCTTTTGGCACTTGCACCAGAGCAACAGGACAATAGCGTGAAAGTACCCCAGGTTCTCTAGTATGGGTGTTATTGAAATTGCAAAAAATGTTGCAAGCGGTGTGTCATCGGCACGCGTCGAAGTAGAAGCAGCCCTGCAGCGAGCGGCTGACAACGAGCAGTACCATGCGCTGCTTTCGCTGACCGCAGAGCGAGCCCTGCAGCGTGCTGATGAGATAGACGCCAAGATCAAGGCCGGAGAGCAGGCGGGTGTGCTTGCGGGCGTTCCTTTTGTAGTGAAGGACAACTATCTTGCATTTGGCGCACCCAGCACTGCAGCAAGCAAGATTTTGGAGAATTTTAACGCTCCACTCCAGGCAACAGTTGTCGATAAGCTCGAAGCGGCTGGGGCGATCTGTATCGGTAAATCAAACCTTGACGCTTTTGCGCATGGTGGCAGTACCGAAAATTCAGCGTTTGGCGTCACAAAAAACTCAGTTGATATCACCAAAGTGGCCGGTGGCAGTAGTGGTGGTTCTGCGGTAGTGACCGCACTCGATATCGTACCGCTTGCGCTTGGTAGTGACACTGGGGGCAGTATTCGTCAGCCGGCCAGTTTCAACGGTGTGTATGGCATGAAGCCGACCTACGGGATGAGCAGCCGCTATGGTGTGGTTGCGATGGCGAGCAGCACTGACTGTATGGGCTGTTTCACGAAATCAGCCGAGGATGCCTCGTTGGTACTGAGTGTTATGGCCGGTCGTGACGATAAAGACATGACAACGCTGCCAGACTATTTTGAGCCAACAACATTTGTGCGGCAGGGACTTACTATCGGCATTGTGAAAGAGGCGATGGGTCAAGATGTCGACGAGGATGTACGGAAGGTTACTGCCGACTACGTTCAGCGACTAAAAAACGCTGGACATACCGTGGAAGAAGTTAGTATGCCACTGGCGCCACTTGCGCTTGCGATGTACTACATCATTGTGCCGGCAGAGGTTTGCAGTAACCTGGCTCGCTATGACGGTGTACGCTATGGTCGTCGTGCCGAGGGAGTCCGCACGCTCGCTGAGCTGTATGGTCGTTCACGCGATGAAGGGTTTGTGACTGAAAACAAGCGCCGCATTATGATTGGTAGCTACGTGCTCTCCAGTGGCTTCTTTGATGCATACTATCTGCAAGCACAAAAAGCCCGCACGCTACTCATCCAGTCATTTGACGAGCTATTTACTAAGTATGATTATCTTATTACACCGACGGCCCCAACGCCAGCATTCGGCATTGG
>DBNP01000025.1 GCA_002299795.1 Candidatus Saccharibacteria bacterium UBA669
TAGTCAGACCTAGCCGGCGCGCCATACAGCTCTGTGTTCAGGCGCATCACCTCGCCGCGGTAGTAAAGCCGCTCCGTCGGACTCGTCGCTTTATCATACCTATCCATGTAATACATCAGCTCGTTTGACTCTACGTAGTCTTCAATGCTGTCATGGTAGACACTTTCGAGCTTAGGGCGACGCTCACCAAGCTCATCGAGTGCATAATTGCCTGTTGTGACAAGCGTCCCTATGTCTTGTACATAGTCTCGCTCAAGCCGTGCATAATGGTGGCGCGGATTACGCACCTCACCCGCCAAAAAAGCAGCCTTCTGCACTGCTGCGTCTGACGGCACCACCGCTCCAATAATATCTGGTTTTAGCAGTGCGAGTTTTTGTGATGAATTTTGTTCATTATGCATGTTTGTCTGTGCCGTTCGGTCATCATCAGTATACCACTCGCCGTCTATGATTATGAAAAGAACCCTTTGTGACCTACACTGCCAAACTCACCGAGAAGTTCACGCTGCTTTTTATTTAGTTTAGTCGGCGTATCGACGATAACACTGACGATATGCGCACCGCGCGTCGTTGCCCGGAGATGCGGCACGCCGTGACCGCTTAGCTTGAAATCAGTACCGCTCTGCGTACCAGCCGGTACTTTCATTGTCACCACACCATCCACCGTCTCAACATTGACTTCGCAGCCCAGTGCCGCATCAACCATGCTAATATGCTCATCACTCAGGATTAAATCGCCCTCACGAGTAAATTTTTTGTCAGCTTTGACACGAATATGCACATAGAGGTCGCCCTTGACGCCTCCACCAATAGCCTCGCCACGCTCACGCAGACGAATCGTTGCACCATCATCAATACCCGCAGGTATCTTTACCGTGATTTTCTGCTCACGTCGCTCAGTTCCACTGCCTCGACATTTTGTACACACTTTTTCAGGAACCTTGCCCTTACCATGGCAGTGATCACAGGTCACCGCCTGTTGGATGGCACCAAACATTGTGTTCATGATGCGGACCTGCTGCCCTGCACCCTTACATACATCACATGTCTCCATGCCAAATCCGGGCTCCACTGTCGTTCCTTTACAGTGGCTACACTCGTCATCAAGGTGTAGTGCGAGCACTTCATCTTTACCAAATACCGCCTCTTCAAATGTCAGGACAACTCGAGTTTCCACGTCACGTCCACGAGTGGGTCCCTGGCGCTGCGAAGCCGAGCCCCCAAAAAACTGGCCGAACAGATCACCAAATCCACCCGCGCCACCAAAGTCAAAGTGCACATCTTGGCCATTGAAGTTAAAGCCCTCAAACGGATTACCTCCTCCTGCACCGCTCGCGCCACCAACGCCCGCATGCCCAAACTGGTCATAGCGCTGACGCTTCTGCTTGTCCTTAAGGACCTCATACGCTTCGTTCAGCTCTTTAAATTTCGCCTCATCACCGCCCTGCTTATCGGGGTGATGCTTGACCGCCAGCTTGCGGAAAGCTTTTTTAATCTCGTCATCACTAGCAGCTTTACCGACTCCTAGTACTTCATAATAATCTCGTTTATCACTCATTGTTTATAGTATAGAGAATTAGCACTCACTATGCAAGAGTGCTAGCTACGTATCGTACTAAAAGTGATCGCGTATGTGGCTAAAGCTGTAATCCCACGTTGCATCGGTTTTTTTGTGCGGGTTAAATATATTGAGCGGATCGTATAGGGCTTTAATCTCTTTCATATAGCCAAGCACCGACGGGCTGTACATCTCCTTTAGCCACGGGCCCCTAATCATACCGTCATTATGCTCACCACTGACGCTTCCACCATATTTAATAACAAGCGTGTTGACTTCCCTCATGACGGGTTCAAACTTAGCACGCTCAGCAGGATCCTCGATTTTCATGAGTGGAATGATATGGAAATTGCCATCACCCAGATGCCCAGCTATAGTGGCCAGTAATTTATACCTTTTTATGATCTCGCGGATTTGCGGCAGAAACTCTGCTAGCCGTGCAGGTGGCACAATAAGATCATCAATGAAAGGCGCTGTGTGCTTGTCTTTGACCTTGCTCCGAAGGAGATTGAAACTCTCGCGGCGCATGAGCCAGAACTTTCGACTGGCGGCTTCGGTACCGTCCTCTTCCATGTAGCTAAAGTGAAATTTCTCAAGATTCTTCTTGGCAGTATGGATTTTCTGCTTGACCTCGTCTGTGCTCTCGCCAGTAAATTCAATGAGCATGATCAGTTTTGGCACGCCTCGTAGCAGCGCTAGGCCGTCGGGTATCAGCTGTAGACACATCATCAGCCAGGTCACAAACCCCAAACGCCTGATGAATGCAAAGATGAATTTGAAACTAAGCCATAGCGTGTTATCGTCAAAACATTCAAAGGTAGCTGGCTTCTCGTCCAGCACCGCGGGAATGATCTCGCCCAAGTTATCGATTGACTTTAGATAGCAGACCAAAGTACCAGCATATTCTGGCTTATGCACTAACCGTAGCGTCGTCTCCGTATTGATACCTAGCGTTCCCTGGGCACCAACAAATAGCTTGGTAAGATCGAATATTCCGCTCTCTTTGTCCCACACGTTCCAGAGATGATAGCCCGTAGAGTCTTTGCTCACTTTTGGCGCAGCCGCCTTTATCTCGTTGTAGTTTTGATCAAGTAGCTCGAAAGTACGTCGGTATAGGTTGCCCTCAAAGCCATCCTTGTCCATTTTTGCATTTAGCTCGTCGCGGTTCAGCGGACGGACGTCATACTCGTGCCCATCAGCAAGTATCATTTTCATCGATGCTACATATTTATCAGTTTTACCAAACTGCAACGACTTCTCGCCACCCGAGTTGTTGTTCACGATTCCACCCATACCGGCAAGTTCGCGGCTAGCGGGATAGCTCGGCAAAATACTACCAAATTTCAATGTCTCAGCTTCAAAGTCGCGGTACATCGTGCCAGGCTGCACCGTTGCTTGTGTCGCCGACACATCAGAGATCCGTGTCATGTATTTGCTTGTATCGAGTATGATCGAGTCGTTGATGGCAGCCCCCGACATATCAGTGCCGCGAGACCGTGCCGTCAAACTCAGTGTCGGCATATCTTTTTTGTGGTTATTCACAAATGCCACAAGCGCCTGTATGTCCTCGCTCGTCTTTGGGAACGTAACCGCCTGAGGTTTTAGCTCAAACAAACTCGCATCATGACTATAAAATTCACGCGTTTCATCACTCACGTCTACGTCGCCAGTAATGACCTTTTCCAGCTCACCCTTTAGGTCCATACCCCCATGGTACGTCTATACACGGAAAAGCACAAGCTCTTACNNCGTCGTAGGTGAGCAATCTCATATGCGGTGGCAGCTAGCATACCAGTGCCCACCACGGCGCTCATCCCCATACCCGCCATCGCACTCGCATGCATATCAGGCAGCAATGGTTCGGCAGCAGCACCCACAATACCCCCTGTTGACTCTGCTAAATTTGAAGTGACCGATACCCAGAGCCCAAATCGGTTACGAGCAGTATCTGGCTCTTCTGCGTGGTGTGACTGCTGGTGCCGCAGCTCTCTCGCGAACAGTCCAGCATTGGCGACGCC
>DBNP01000011.1 GCA_002299795.1 Candidatus Saccharibacteria bacterium UBA669
CATATCAGCGCACCCTACACAGAAAAGATCTTGAAAAGCGACAACGTACACTCGGCTCGCTGTTTACAAACGTCCTACGTATCTTGGCCATACTCGGCGTGCTCTACTATATCTTTGTCCAATTCCTCGATCCTGCAGCACTCGCACCGATCTTTGCAAGTGCGGGAATCGTAGGCGTGGCATTTGGGTTTGGCGCTCAATCATTAGTCAAAGACTTCCTGAGCGGTGTGTTTATCATCAGCGAAAATCAATACCGTGTGGGCGACATTATCGAGATCGAGGGGTTTGGCGGCACCGTTGAGCGTATCGGTATTCGCTCTACAGTTATCCGCGATGTCGATGGCAATGTGCATTATTTCCCCAACGGCATGGTACAGCATGTCATTAACAAAACCATGGGGTACAGCATGGCACGATTTACAGTCGCCGTTGCCCCTGATACCGACATTGACCGTGTTGCAAAAATCATCGACAAAATCGGACTAGAACTTGCCGGTGAAACTGACTGGGAGCACAAAATACTTGAAGCTCCACACTATGTAATGATGGGCGAATTCACTTCTACTTCAGTTAATCTCATCGTATCTGGCAAAACTCAACCATCCGACCAATGGTCGGTTGTGGCTGAGATGCGTCGACGCCTGCTTGAAGCATTTGAGCGCGACGGAATTATCATCGGTACTATACCGATAGCTCACGTCACAGCCCCAAAGAAGAAAAAATAATTACTGAGCAGGGACAGATTGGTCGGTACTGTGATCAACAAGTAGCTGAAGCGACTCCTCGCTCAGCGCCTTTTCATCAAAGCTATTAACATTAACAACCTTGCCCGTGCGCTCAGTATACATTTTTTTGAACTGATCATACGCGGCCTTGTCGAGCGTACCGGTAGCTGAAAAATCAACTTGCGTGGTATCACGCCTTGCCTGCTTGCGAATATCCTGATAGGTAGGGCTACTGAAATCGAGCTGCGATGCACCGCTATTGTTGTACAGGCTGAGCGCGGCACTCACAAGGAACAGCGCGATACAAATCACGCCCACAATGAGCATGACGAAGCGGTGCTGGCTCCAGCGTGAAAGTTCAGCGGCTAGCTTTGGGTCATCACTCATGGTGTTACTCCCGTCGTTTTCTGAAGTGCCTGTGCACGAAGCTGGTCAAACTGTGTGTCGTATTGTTGCAGAAGTATATTTATCCTGTTGATTGCATCCCGCACCGCCGCTTTTTGTGACCGCGCCATCACAAGCGTGTCATAAAACGAAACAGGCTGGTCCTTACAGTTCATTTTGAGCGCCCGACTGGTGGTTTCCTCATACTGCTGATACATGAGCTTAAACTCACTGACAGTCTCGTCGAAATCAACTGTTGTCTGGGTCATTGCAACACCATTGAGTTTGTTCAGTGAAACACGACTATTCATTGGGGCCATAAGTTTGGTTGAAATAATGTTATACTGCTGCGCAAGATTGTAGCGCGCCAATGCATCACTCGAATGAACTCGCTGCATCGATGACTGCACCCCGACGCAGTTCGTACGAATAAGTGCAATATCCTGGTCGGTGAGCACTACCTGCACATCCTCAGCATGAGCTAATGGGCTGACGGCTATCAGCATGAGAAGAATTGTCGCTACTATCGCTTTTGTCATTGTGTCTATTATCTCCTATTCGCTCACATTCGGCAATTGGTAGCGACCGTTTTTACAGATAACTAACCCGTCTCTTTGTAGCGCCTCGAGTGCAGGCTTAAAGCGATCGTCGGCGTCTACCTGAGTGCGCAAGTCTTTGATACCAAGTGCATGGCTAGTAAGAACCCGGATAATCTGTCCGCGCACCTCCCTGGCGCTGCCGCGTAGCGGCGACTGCTTTTTGTAATGCTTACTAACATCAAGTGCGCCCTGACCCTGAGCTTTCAGAAATGACCCATAGTCCATAAGTGCCCAAAACCATTCACGCGGGTGCTCGCTGTCCATCGTGTCGGCAACAAGTATCATCAATTCAGCATCTGACACGCTATTCGCTCCTGGAAAGAAATGCTGGAAATAGACAGTGCGAATATTGGTCTCAACAAATGGCGTCGCAACACCATGTACGTAGTTCATGATCGCGCCGGCGGTGTTTTTGCCAACGCCCGGAAGTCGCACGAGTTCGCTCGTGGTTTTTGGTTCATCATGCGCTATAACGTACCGTGCCGCATCATGAAGAAATTTTGCTCGCCGATTGTAGCCCAAGCCACTCCATATGCGCAGTACGTCAGCCAAGCTCGCTGCTGCCAGTGACTGCAACGTAGGAAACTCGCGCATGAACTCCGCGTACTTAACCAGCACCCTCGATACCTGGGTCTGCTGTAGCATCAATTCACTCACCAATACATGGTAAAACGTCGGCTCTTGCCGCCATGGCATGTCTCGATACAACCGATGCGTAGTACCCCACACCAGCTCGCGAAATTCCGCCGGACTCATTAGCTCTTTTGCTTTGCGACCCAGTGCATCACAATCACACCCGCTACCCAGTACGGTACCAAGAACACGAGGGTTTCAAGTAAAGAGCGGTTTGGCACGAGCAGTATGTAAGTCAGATAAAGATACACGACATACGGCAGGTAGGTCACCCAGCCCTTCCAGTGTATTGGTATATAGCTCCCGCGTAGTGGCTTGAACCAGGCGTGAGATTTTTGTGCTTTCGATATTTTCTTTTTGGTTACCATGGGCTTTATTATACACAATGTATGTCAAGATTTGTGAGCAGTGCGCGAATATCCGTGCTTTTTGAAATGAAGTAAGCCCAGCAGAAGCACATCCAAGGCGAGAACAATCACGATGACTGCGGGCAAGTTACCCATGAGACTACGGCGTTCAGNNTTATACACACCAACCACATCAACCATAGCCTGTGGTTGCAATACTAAGCCCGCGCCCTGCTGCCATGAACCATAGCAACGATAGTTGAAATCCCAGGGACCGATGTGTTCACAGTGATCAACTGTAAGGGTGCCAAAGCCATCTATGTTATCAGCTTTCATATGTTTATATATTGAAAAACCCGCTACAAACACCACAATGAGTAGCAGTAGCGCGCACGCAACAACACCGATCTTAGC
>DBNP01000032.1 GCA_002299795.1 Candidatus Saccharibacteria bacterium UBA669
CTGACAAAGCGGACTGCCATAATTAGTGTGACGATCATAGTCGCCGGCATGGTCTGTGGTGTCATTGGTGGAGCTGGCATGGGGCTCCTTGCCGAGCGTGACGGTGGTCGGCTGATGTCACAGGACGACACCAAGCAACTGTCTGTTCCAGCAGAATTTAAAAACAGCACAGAGCTAGTCATTAACAGTGAGCAAAATGTACAGGTGCAGTATACGGTAACGACCGGCAAACCCCGGATGGAGCTGCATTCTAGCACGATGATGGATACAGTCGCGCCAGTGGTGAAGCTGGCGGTGCATGGTACAACTGCTGAGCTTATGGTGTCTAGCGCGGAATGTCGTGACAGATTTTCCCTCTGCAACCTACCAGCAACAGTCACCGTATTTGGGCCGGCACTTCATGCGATTACGGTAAAGAATGGTAGTGTGCTGTATACTATTGACGATACCCAGGCTTCTCTGCAGCTCAATCTCCTCGAAGCAGCCACAGCTAGTGTGATCGGCGACAAAGTGATCACTAATCTAACAGTCGACGCACGTGAACACAGTATGTTGAGTGTCGAGAATGCAAACATTCATACCGTCAACGGTACATTTGGTGCTGGCGCTAGCGCGACATTTGGTACGGTTTCGGATGCGGCTTTGACGGTGCCAGAGTCGTGTGCTGTCAATCAGCGTATCAGCCTGGTGATTGATCATGTGGCCGACCTGCGTGTCAACAATAGTGTACTGAATAGTACAAAAGACGGAATCAAGTATCTTCCATGCGCCAGTATTTCATCAGGGCCACAGCAGTAGCGGCGCCTACCATTATATGACTATGCGCTGGATTTGTTTCAGCGACACTGTCGAGTTACGAAGAGGATGACACGCTTTTAGCCTATCAGTGTATAATAGGCTCACATAAGCGAGGGAGATGACTCATGAAAAAGAAGACAGGCGAGATACTACGCAGCCCATGGGTGCAACTAGGTGCAATGACACTAGTGCCACTCCTGAAAACTACCATTTTGGATCACCGAGAATCGACTCACCGTTCGCTTACACCAGGTAAAGTAGTGCGCGGTACATTAGAAGTTGCAGGTGCGCCATTTACCGATACATCACGCTGGGCAGTTACACATATCGATCACCACTCGGGCACTGACGCCAACTTGCTGCCTACTATTGAAATTGCCGACCTTATCGAGTGGCTGGAGCAAAACCCAGATATTGCCAAGAGTTTCCCAATCCCAGATAGTTTTATGGGGCTTGATCCTAGTGTGCCGGAAATGTCTCTCGAAGAGGTATTGCATCTTGGCAAACTTTCGAGGCAACTAGTTGAGGGTCGGTATGTACCACAAGCCAATTACACCAATGAAGAGATTCAGCGGATATTGTATTCTCAATCACAGCGCTACATGTATGAGACGCTTTGGGGCAACACGAAAGCAGTCCCAGTACTGGGTGATGAGCCATCGCTTTACGACATTCGCTACAAACTGCGAGATCCGCATGCGCCGGCAATCCATCGAATGGGCATTATAGGTGTTGGTTTATTCAATTATGGACTTTATAACGACGTTGTGACTTTTCATAATCGTAATCCGCAGCTTGTCCCTGAGCATTTACAGCGTACACCGCGCCAGGAGTTCATAGAGCGCAATAAAAACAAGATTCGCTTATATGGACTTGTCGGCGGAAGCGCATTACTGCGCGTACTACTTGATCAGCCGAAGTCCCCTGGCGATTTAGCCAAGTCATCGTTAAAGGGTGCGGTAATAGCTGGCGGTGCAACAGCTGCACTTTTTGCCGGTAGCCAGATAGTTAACGCTTTTGGTCACGCTGGTGATTTAGAAATACCGAAGAAACGGCTACTTAGAAATCTCTTGACTGGTAAAGTAGAGGTAAAAGAAAACGGTTCATACGCGTCCAGACTGCCAGTCGCAAATATCCCAACACTCGACGAAGTGGGTGGGCAAGACGTGCACCATGAGTATCCTGAGAAAATCGCCTACACCAACCAAACTGGCTGGAGAAAAGTCAAAGAAGCTCCATATGGCTCATTGCTTGAATTCTTGGCGAAGCACAAGATCGGCATGCGCGAGGGCCCGGGCTACGAGGGCCGTCGTCCAGACGTACCATCTGAAGCCGTCGAATATTTGATGGCGCTACGTCGCGCCGAGTACACACGAACTCACACTGCAGAGTAGTTGCGATTTTAAGTTTCCTTTAATCCAGCTATACTACAGTACAGATATGAAAGTACTGGTTGTTGACGACGAACGTCGCATTGCAAATTCAGTCAAGCAGGGCCTCGAGCAAGAGGGCTATGCTGTCGATGTAGCCTATGACGGTGAAGATGGCTACAATACTGCGACAAATGATGATTACGATATAGTGATTCTTGATGTGATGATGCCAGGCCTGGACGGGCTGGCGGTTGCAGAGAAGCTGCGCGCCGATGGTAAGAAAATGCCCATCCTCATGCTCACCGCAAAAGATCGGCCACGCGACATCGTGTCGGGGCTTGATAGCGGTGCTGATGACTATTTAGCAAAGCCATTTTCGTTTGATGTACTTGCTGCCCGGATACGCGCGCTGCTACGGCGGCCGAGTGATACGACCACAAACACCCTGAGTGTGGATGACGTCGTACTGGATGTTGCGGCACGTACTGTCACGAGGAGTGGCGTCGAGATCAATTTATCAAAAAAGGAATTCGCTATATTTGAATACCTCCTCCGCAATCAAAATCGGATTTTGAGCAAGCACAACATCATGACACATGTATGGGATTTTGATGCCGATATACTACCAAACAATGTTGAGGTATTTATCAATTATGTCCGCGCCAAAGTCGACAAGCCTTTCCCAGGTAGCAGGCCACTTATCCAGACCGTACGTGGGTTTGGATACGTGGTGAAGGACGGACAATGAAGTATCTAAAGGCCGACACACTTCGCCTCGCAGCAACGTACCTGACGATTATTATGGTCATGAGTATTGGCTTTAGCATTGTGCTGTACCAAGTCTCTGCCGGTCAGCTAGATAGGCCGCGACCGAGAGATCGACTAGGCCCATTGGTTGAAAGAGCTGATATTGACGATATACTTTCGGAGCGTGCGGCCGAAGGCAAGCAAGAGCTACGCCTCCAGCTCAT
>DBNP01000030.1 GCA_002299795.1 Candidatus Saccharibacteria bacterium UBA669
CAAGTCTTCTCCAGTGCACCAACATATCGACTCGAGGTTATGCTCGAGTTTTTATGTTGGATTGCGCACCGGGAACTTCCAGCGACAAATTGCCAGGAGCAATTTGGTGGAAGTATCGCCTGACAGTGCGGTACTTAGGGTGTCTGGTACAATAATCGATCGCTCACAGTCCAATACTGCACATTCGCGTAGCGATCGGCTTCATTCACAAGTATTGTTCCAGGACGAACGGCGCTCACACCGGGATTCGCAACGTATTGCAAGACAGGCTGGTATAGCCCAAGAGCTGGGGCATCTTCCTGCCATTGGCGCACAAACTGCTTATACTTCGCACTGCGTAGCTCTGGCTCAAGCCTCAGTCGAGCGCTAGCCAAACTTGCGTCAGCAACCTTGCTCACATAGTTTGAGAAATTATAGCCACTTTGCCCAACTTGTGATGAGTGCCAATAGGCGTAAACATCAGGGTCGGCACCGATCGAGAGCTCATAGAGCAACATATCGAAATTCCTTGCGCGCAGAACGTCTTGTACAAAAGTTGAAGACACACCCGAAACATCAACTACTTTCTTATTCACTTTGACACCAAGCTTTTGCCACTCCTTCGTGATCACATCGACCGACCTATCATATTCGGTACTTTTCGTTGTCGTGATGGTGAACTCAAGTGTTTTGCCCTCTTTTACTCGAGTACTCCCCGACATCACCCAGCCGGCCTCGTCTAGCAGTGCGCGTGCTTTAGCCGGATCTGACGGCGCAAGGTGAGGAAAATCTCCACCAGTCAGCTGACCTTCTATTACTGGCGAGTCGAGCGGCAAGACACCGCCACCGACTGCCTTGCGAAGCGTCGCCATGTCGGTGCCTACCTGCAGCGCCTTGCGCACCTTAGCGTCCTTTAAAATAGGATTGTTCGTATTGAACAACAGGTATACGCCGCTATAGAGTGCTTGCGGCGTCAGCGTATACTGACTATGGTCAATGAGCCCGAGCGATGTCCCAGGTATCCCGCTTGCCCCGCTTAGCTCACCCGCCTGTACGGCTCGAATAATCGCGTCTTCCGTGGGGTATGCATGGAGTTCAAATCGACCAAGCTTTGGAGAGCCACCGTAGAAGGCGCTATTTGCTAGTAGATGGATGACCTTGTGCTTGCTCACATTGTCAGCCTGTTGAAGTAGGCGAAAACTGAATGGCCCACTCCCTACTGGCGATCGGCTAAACGCGCTCTCCCTGAGGCTGCCTGGCGCAATATTTTTTAATAAATGTTCGGGCATAATTGGGAAGGTAAGCGCATGAGGAAATGCCGCATACGTAGCCGGCAGGGTGAACTGTACTGTCTTTGCATTGGTAGCTGTGACCGAGACGTCAAGCCAGTTAATCCTCAATGGCGAGCGAGTTGCTGGGTTCTTAATTAAGTTGATTGTAAACACGATGTCTTTTGCTGTTAGAGCCGTACCGTCATGCCACTGCGCATCATCACGAATGACAATCGTGTAGACTCGCCCGCTCTGGTCGGAAGAGAGAGACCGAGCTAAGTCTTGCCGAATACTGCCAGTTTCGTCATAGTTATAGAGAGAAGAAAAAACCAATCGCGCTACAGAAGCCTCTGCCGGCGTGCTGACGAACAGTGGGTTCATTGTATCGACTTCGCCCACTACCCCCTCGACATATGTACCACCCGCTGCGGGTGATGATCTCATAAAACCAGACCTTCCCCATATCAGCTGGAGACCGATCGCCGCAATAATAACACCAACAACCAGTAGCCAAATTGTAATTTCTCGGGTGACGAGTCGGATATTGTCGATCCTACGAACAATAAAGCGGTGTGCATGCCGCTGTGTCGCACCTTCAGCTTTTTTGACTCGACGAGCGAGTCGTTTCCGATCTAGCTTTATGTGCTTAAGTTGGCTCCACCCTCGTTTTTCTTCCACAATATTACTCTATGTAAAATTTGGTAATACAAGACCAACCAATATTGAAAGTACGAAGGTAATGGCCAGGAAGATTGTCAGCTCGAAAAGATTCTTGTCGAGGCCCCTTCTCGTGGTGTATAGCTCACTCGAGCCACCAAAGCCAGCTCCAAGACTTGCACCTCGCTGTTGCAGTAGGATTGCGACAATCATCAACAATGCCGAGCCAACTGACACAACCTGTAAAATACTATCTATGTTCATCATGTTCTCTCCTCTCGCACGCGTACATACTCCAGTTCAAGCGCGCTACTCACTATATAGTTTACCAGACTTAGCACCAAACCCGTAAGCACCGAATGCCAAAATGTCATAGTAAGACCAGGCGCGAGCTTTAGTGATATATAGACCATCAAACCATTAACAATGATGGTGAACAGGCCTAGTGTCACGAGAATCGCCGGTAGAGACAGTATAATAACCGCAGGCTTCAGTACCGCGTTGATAATAGAAAATATCAGTCCAGCCACCAGGAAGACCGCAATGCCGCCGTCAATCTGGGCATTGCTATAGCCTGTGCCAAAAATACGAACCGCTACCCAGAGCCCAAACGAATTCAACACCCACCGAATAATAAAAATAAGAAGCTGGCGTTTCATAACTCACCTCATTATAGCGTCTGACTAGAGTTTTGTCGACAGAGAACCGCTTAAGTTTCTGTGGCCAGTCTCGGTCACGAGGATATCATCCTCAATCCTAATCCCGATGCCTTCTTCGGCGATATAAATACCGGGCTCGACAGTTATCACCATGCCAGCACGCAGTTCGTGTGGCGAGCCAAGACCATCATGCACATCCACTCCCAGGCCATGACTAACCGCATGGGGGAAGTAGTTGCGATACGTAGTGTCGTCGCTACGATCCTCTAATAGCCCTACTTCCATAAGTGCATCCTTCATGATTTCATCGACAGCAGCAGCATAGGCGCCCACCGCTAGGCCGGGTCGTATGAGCGCAATAATCCGTGCGTGCGCCCGCTCGACCGCACCGTGGACTTGCAGCTGCCTCTTGGTCGGACGCGCGCAGTATGTTCGCGTAATGTCGGCACAGTATCCATCAACACGCGCACCAACGTCAATTAATACTAGCTGGCTCTTGGCAAGCTTGTGGCTATTTGCCGTGTAGTGGAGCGTGAGCGCATTCTTGCCACTCGCGACAATCGGTTCATATGCATGGTGTGCGTTGTGACGCCGAAAACTACGCGTAAAATCAGCCTCAATCTCACATTCATGCGAGTAACTATCAAACCCCTCCCTCACCTGAGCAAATGTCGTCGTCGTTAGCTTGATCGCCTTTTTGATGGCGGCTATTTCTGATGGGGTTTTCATTGCCCGTAGCTGCGCTAGTGGCCTAGCGCAGTCCTGCACCGCGTCGAATATGCGCTCAAGTACCGCACAGAGTTCATGCTGTGCCGGATTGACCACAAAATCATACTCGTTGTGTAGCTTCAGGGTGTGCACCATGCTATGCGAGCGATGGGCCTGTCGCAAAAATGCCTCAAATTCTTCTGCAGCTATCACTTCGTGCGCACCCGAGAGCTTAAGCGCCCGGTCATCACTGAGTCCTCCTTCGAACACAACTTGAGCTTGTGTCAGCTTGGGGCGAACAAGTGTGATCTTCCCGCGCGCGCCATCAATCGCCAGCTTCCATCCGGGCTGCTCAATGCACGACAACCACCAGAAATTCGCTTCCTGCACAAACGGCGCGGGCATATCAGCCGATAATTGCAGCTGGGAATAGGCGGTTAATACCACCAACCCACCATCAAGTGCTTCGATGAGTCGTGTCACATTTGGCGGAAGAGGGTTGGAGCGCATATCCAAATTATATCATCCATCACCCCGCCCGACACGAGGCACCTAGCGACTACCAGCCCGGAGGCGAGTTGATAGCGGTGAGCGCGCTACTAGTGCGGAAGCTCGTATGGTTTGTCACGGCCGTCACATTCCATCCAGATACATTCTGATTGAAATTTGATGCGCCGTAAAACATGAAGCTCATGTTGGTTACCGCGCCCGTATTCCATGTACCTATNNCCTATTGGCTGGTTAAAGGCTGTTGCGTTGTAAAACATGTTTAACATATTGGTTACTGCGCCCGTACTCCATGTACCTATTGGCTGGTTAAAGGCTATTGCAGTTTGGAACATGAAGCTCATATTGGTTACTGCGCCCGTATTCCATGTACCTATTGGCTGGTTAAAGGCTGTCGCGCCCTTAAACATATAGGCCATATTGGTGACCCTAGACGTATCCCAGCCCGCAAGAGGTTGGTTGAATGGCTGAGGGCGCGTTGGGTTGGCAAGAAACATACTATTCATATTGGTCACTTTTGAAACGTTCCAGTTGCCTATTGGCTGATTGAACGTCTGCCCATATGTAGATACAGGCGCAAACATATAGCTCATATTTGTGACATTTGAAACGTTCCAGTTGCCTATTGGCTGGTTGAACGCCGGTGCCTCGCTAAACATATAGCTCATATTTGTGACATTTGAGACATCCCAGCCCGATATGTCCTGATTAAATATTGTGGCACCGTTAAACATAGATGCCATTGATGTGACGGTGTGCGGCGGTTCCGCAACGCTAGTGAGGTTAGCTGCGTACTGAAAGCCGACACTGGTAGGTGAAATGGTATTCGACCATTGCTGCACACCAGTGAGACAGCCGCGGTTAGCTGCAGCTATACCGGAACCCGAAATGGTAGTAAGCGGACCGTTGTACGATACGACGTAGCGACCAGCCTTGGTGTAGGTGTGGCTTTGGAGTGTCGTGGTCAGCGGCCCGATAGTTCCATCGCCCCAGTTGATAGTACTGCCCGCTGCTGAAGTGGGTGACGTAATCGGAAGCTGCACAGTATCTGCGCAGCCACTGAGGCGAGTGTCGAACACAAATAGCGTCTGACCCGGATCGGTTGGAACCGGAACACCATTCACCCCGCCAGCACAGGTGCCTTTTTGTGGCGTATTGCTGCCACTCGACGTGTCAATAAAGTAATACACGCTAGAAATTATTTTACTTTGAACCTCGATGCAATAGTTATTCGCGTCTCCTGATTGATAGGTGACCAGCACTCCCTGACCAGGCGTATATACGGCCTTTGTTGCATTGGCGCCATCAAACACCATTCCCTCTGTAAATACCGGGTAGCCGTTTGCCCAAGTTTTGGCATTCTTCATAGCCGACGCAACCTGAATGGCATCGTTTTTTGCCTCACTATCGGCAACACGAGACCGCCAACTACCTATTGCGAAGACCGTAATCGTTGTCAGCATGACAAGCAGCACGATCACTACGATTAGTTCAACTACTGTAAATCCATGATACTTATGCTTCATAGCCCCTATAGTACCACCTAGTGTCCGTTGTGTGCAACATACTCTGTAATCCGCTGGGCGCATATCTGACCAACGACACCTGCCAGCTGCTCGTGCGATGCCCCATAAACACCCCTTGCGCTTCCGAATCGTGTCAGTAGCCGCTTCTTGAGCACCGGGCCAATACCAGGTATGTCATCGAGCTTACTTTTTGTCTGCCCGCTTCGTCTGAGTGAGGTGTGGTAGCTAATCGCAAATCGATGCGCCTCGTCCCTAATGCGCTGGACGAGCAGCGTAATGTCGCGGTACGGTGACACCGATACAGTGCCGCCACGGAGATTGCGAGAGTGCGATCCGGCGTTCTGCTGACCAGGATGTAGATTCACCTCATAATGATACTTGGTGTCTTCGACATACAGCCCTGCCACTGGATTAATGCGCGCCTGGGCGAGATTGTCTGTCTTTATATGTGAGCGGGACTTATTGACAATCAGCACCTCCTCACGCTTAGCAACACCAATGCAGGGCACCTCAACCCCCCGAGCATCGAGTGCATCGAGCGCCGACGACAGCTGCCCCTTGCCTCCGTCGACCAGCAAAAGATCGGGCATACCCCATGCTTTCACATTCTTCTCGCTAAATCGTCGGTAGACTGTCTCATAGATATGCTCGTAGTCATCATTACGCTGCTGTGTCATTTTAAATTTACGATAGTCACTCCGGCTACTGACGCCATTCACAAATACCACCAGGCTTGCGACCACGTCCGTACCGCTAGTGTGGCTGATATCAACCGCTTCGATACGTGTTGGGTGGTGTGGCAGCTCAAGTAATTCTGTCAACTTCACTAGTGCTTGATCCTTACTAATATCAAGGAACTCCTTGTCGCCAAACATGATTCTACGCTGGAGCTCCGACAAATACCCAAGCCGATTACGCAGTACGGCGGCCGTCTCGAACTCGTGCTGTCTTGCCGCCCGTTTCATATCGCGCTCAATCTCGCGCACGATACTGATTCGTCCACCCTTTATATATTTGATGAGCTTTTTAAGATTTGCTCGATATTCGGCACTCGTCGTGTCCGATTTCGGACTAAGCCCCAAGTGAACATCGAGGTCTGGGCGACCACCCGCCGGTGCTTTGGTGTAGTACGGAAATACCTTGCGTAAATAGCGCAGGGCTTTTTTGACCGCATAGCCGTTATAAAACGGTCCGATATACGTCGCACCGTCGTCGGCCGGATTGCGGGTTGTAGCGACGTGTGGCCACTCACTTTTCATATCGATACGTACAAATAGTTGAGACTTGTCGTCACGAAGCAAGATGTTATAGCGCGGCATATAGCGCTTCACCATCTCGCTTTCTAGGAAAAGTGCGTCGATTTCACTTTCGGTTTCAACCCAATCAGTATCAGCAATCTCAGCAACAAGCGCCAGTGTTTTTTGGTCGAAGTCGCGCGTACTCTGAAAGTACTGGCGTACCCTATTGCGTAGCACCGCCGCTTTTCCTATATAAATAATCTCACCGGTGAGTGATTTATGGAAATATACACCTGGGCTTCTAGGTAGCGACTCGAGCTTGCGCGACAACATCTCGTTCATGTCATCTATTATAGCTTATGGCTGCCGCGCACGCCTTGTACCTAGAAATATATTAGGCTAAGTGCGCCTCTAGCTCCTGACGCAGCGCCACTTCTGGCCGCATACCGATGAGCACATCGACGACCTTGCCGCGCTTAAAAATCTGCATGTTGGGAATACCTTGTACCCCGTACTGCTGTGCGTACTGGGCGTTGTCACGACTCGCTTCGACGTCAACTTTGATGATATCGACTTTTCCGTCGAACTTTTTTGCAACGTCTTCAAGAATAGGCGCCATGGCGCGACACGGTGGGCACCACTGCGCCCAAAAATCTACAAGAACAACCCTATCGCTTTCAAGTACCTTTTCTGTAAACTCGCTTTTTGTCGTAATATTATGTAAGCTCATACACCCTCCTTGCTACCATTTTTTGCGTGCTCATCATTGCACACCTGACAATCACCATACACTGTCAATGGACCAGTGATGTGACACGAGCCTAGTTTCCTGCGTAGTGCCTCGTAGTATTTTTCTGGGATCGTCATATTTGTCAGTCCATCACACTGCGCACAGCCAAAATGGTCGTGCTGGCTGAGAGTGACGTCATACCGCACCGCACCGTCTTTGGCCTGAGGAGCAAGTGCAAATACACCATCTTGGTATAGGCGCTGCGTCACACGGTGTACGGTTGTGTCGCTCACGCTAGGAAACTTTTTTCGTAACTCACGCGCAATCTGCGTATTTGTTGCATGGCCGAGCTCGGCCATAATTAGCCCAATCTCTCGCGTATATTTCGTTGATCTTCGTACTGTCTGCATGCGTACTATTGTAAATGATTTACGCTGCGATTGCAACCATCAGCAGTAATACCTATGCATGCATGGGGGCGTTTGCCGCTTCATAGCAAGCAGTGGCGTGAAATAGTTTGTGCGCATCTTGCTTGCAATTATCACAAATAAGAACAAGTTCGTTGCATTCTGGCAATGCGCAGTTTTCATAATTGCTGGTCTTGCCACCACAGTGCGTGCACTCGCCGATCACTTTCGTGTGATCGGAAAAGTCCACACCCATCCGGCCATCAAATACATAAAGCTGGCCTTCCCACAAGCCATCGTCGCCATAGGCTTCGCCGTACTTCACGATACCGCCATCGATTTGGTAGACGTCGTTAAAGCCGCGCTGTTTCATCATGGCGCTGAGGAGCTCGCAGCGCACACCACCCGTGCAGTAGCTAATGACTTTTTTGTCTTTGAGGTCATCGTATTTGCCACTGTCGAGTTCACGTTTGAAATCGCGTGAGGTGCGCGTGTCGGGTACGACGGCATTTTTGAAACGACCAACCTTGGCCTCGTATTGGTTGCGACCATCAAAAAACACGACATCATCGCCAAACTTTTCGACCATCTCATTGACTTCGTGCGGCTTGAGGTGCGGCCCTGTGCCGATAACACCGTTTTCATCAACCGCGATTTCTTCCCATGTTTCAAAAGCGACAAGCTCCTTCTTAACCTTCACGCTCATGCGCGGAAAGTTATCGCGTGACCCCTCGCTCCATTTCCATAAAATGTCTTTAAATCCCGGAAATTGCTTAGTGGCTTTCACATACGCCTTCAAGTCATCCATGTCGCCACCAACCGTGCCATTGATACCCTGCGCGCTTACCAGGATGCGCCCGTGTAAATTAAGCGAATCGCACAGTGTTTTCTGCCACAGCTTCAGCAGCTCCGGGTCTGTGACTGGTGTGAATTTATAATAGAGAAGTATTTTTTGCATATACACTTATTATACCGTATACTACGTATATTACGTCCGCACTGCGGACCTCTACTCGTCTCAGCATGGGACGCAGCTAACCAAGTGGCATTCGCGAGTCACTTATATCATAAAGAAAGGAGCCTCACCATAGGCATGAATGAACTTGACACAAACCCAGCAGCTATCAAAAAGGTGCTACAACTCTATCTATCAATCATCGTACGCGGGTGGCGCTATACGGCCAGCATACTCATCACCGTTGCGCTCGGTAGTACGCTAGTATTTTATATTCCACCACTCGTCATTGCCGCTTTGATCCGCGACACAACACCGCATCGTGTTGATGAACTATGGCCATTCATCGCAATATTTGGACTCTCATGGCTCGGCGGTGAATTGTTATGGCGACTCGCCCTACACCTGATGATTCGTTTTGAAACGGTCACGATCCGCGCGCTCTACAAAGATGCGCTTGCCGCACTGCTTCAGAAAGATCTATCATTTTTTAACAATAGGTTTGGCGGAACCATCACAAAAAATACCCTAGCCTTTGCGCGACGATTTGAAGGATTTTTTGATACCATCGTGTTCGAGGTCGTCTCGCAGTTATTCCCGGCAATATTTGCTGCCGTAGTTCTGTGGTTCATTTCCCCATGGCTTTCATTTACCCTATTACTCATGCTTGCTGTTGGCGGCGTGGTCGTCGTGCCCCTTGTGCGCCGTCGCATTCGCTTAGTGAAAGCGCGTGAAGTCGCTCATGCTGAAATGTCTGGTCACGTTGCTGACGTGGTTGCCAACATTTCAGCAGTCAAAGCATTTGGTGCCGAGAAACAAGAAGAGGTGACCAACCGTCGCCACGTTGAGCACTTCATCACACAAGCAGCACGTAGCTGGCATTATCAGAACAACCGCATCGACATGGCAGTTTCACCACTCTATGTCGCAACGAATGTAGTCGGGCTGATGATTGTACTAAGCCTCGGCGTCGACGTCGCAACAAAGGCAAACCTATTCATCGGATTTAGCTACTTTGCAAACGTCACACGCTTCCTTTGGTCGTTCAATAGTGTCTACCGACGTCTCGAAGAAGCCGTCACGGAGGCCTCGCTATTCTGTGCGTATATGCTCGAACCGCCCGCTATCAGCGACATTCCTAATGCCAAAAAACTAGCTGCGCATTCCGGCAAAATTGACTTCGATCATATTACATTCACCCATTCCGAAAATCCCGAAGCGTTGTTTCGTGACTTCTCAGTTTCGATCAATGCAGGTGAAAAAATCGGTATTGTCGGTCAGTCGGGCGCGGGTAAGTCTACGATCGTAAGCCTGTTGCTGCGGTTTATGGACATTGATAGTGGCACAATCAAAATTGATGGCCAAGATATCAGCAAGATTACCCAGCAAAGCCTTCACCAATCAATCGCCTATGTGCCGCAGGAGCCGATACTGTTTCACCGTACCCTGCGCGAGAACATTGCGTACGGCAAGCAGGATGCGAGCGAACAAGACATCGTGCGCGCTGCCAAGCAAGCAAATGCCTGGGAGTTCATCGCTCAGCTACCAATGGGACTCGACACACTAGTCGGAGAGCGTGGTGTCAAATTGAGTGGTGGGCAACGACAACGCATCGCAATTGCTAGAGCAATCCTAAAAGATGCATCCATCCTGGTACTCGACGAGGCCACAAGCGCCCTAGACAGTGAAAGCGAAAAGCTCATCCAATCTAGTCTTGAAAACCTCATGAAAGGCCGCACGAGTATTGTTATCGCACACCGTCTTTCAACTATCGCAAAGCTAGATAGGATTGTCGTGCTAGACCATGGGTCTATCGCAGAAGATGGAACCCACGAGCAACTACTAGCAAAACGCGGTATCTATGCCGCACTGTGGAAACACCAATCTGGCGGGTTCATCGAAGAGTAGTTGTTGCCACCCTTACTTCCAGTACTATTTCGTGCTGCAGTATTGATTGGATACTAAACTGGCCGTACATCTCGTACGACCAGCTTAGCTATATGTCCCTAAGTGTTATTCGGACTTTTTATCAGCGGCCTCACCTGCGCCGGCAGACGCTGTATCGTCGCCAGTTTCGGCTTTGACTTCACTCTCATCCTCAGCATCACCTGCCGCCGCATCGTTGGCCGCTGCGAGTGAGCTTGGCTCGTAAACATTTGCAACTACCAGGTCGAGTATGCTCTGCTTTTCTTCGTCCTCTTCGTCGGCGTGGCCATCATTGTGCTCCACAATCTCAACCCCAGCCGGCAATACAATATCGGCTACAGTCACGCGGTCACCCTCAATGGTTAGGCTGAGAATTGATACTTCGAGCGCCTCTGGCAGGTCCATAGGAAGTGCCTTAACTTCAATCTTCTCAAGTGCCTGCAGGACGATCAAACCAGATCGCTCAGCTGCAGATTCACCCTCACCAACCAGTCGAATTGGCACTTCGGCATGAACAGGCTCATCAGCATTAACCGCATGAAACGCAACATGTCGAATACTACCGCGCTTTGTTGGGTCGTAGTCGACGCTCTTGATCATAGCAATGCGGCGCTTGCCACCCGTGAGGTTGACTGGTGTGTGCATGCCAGCACGAATTACCACTTTGCGCAGCTCGCTCGTGTCGGCCTGAACCGCCAATGGCTCCATGTCTTGTCCATAAACCACAGCTGGCGTCATTCCCTGCTCGCGCAGCTTAGCAACTTTCTTACCATGGAGTTCACGTGTCTCAACTTTAAGACTAATCTTATCTCCCATACTTCCCTTCCTTTCGTCTGGTACCTTTTCGGAGTTACATAATAGTGTTTATAGTATAGCAGAGACAGCGGTATTAAGCACGTCGAGATATGATACACTGGGGTAAATGGAAGCATTGCTCAACTTTATCACTGGTCTTGGTGTGATCGCCGTACTGTTCGTGATTTATGCCGAAAGTGGCTTACTGATTGGCTTTTTGTTTCCTGGCGATAGTCTACTTTTTACGGCCGGCTTTCTCGTCCAGCAAGGTATTGGCTCATTTGGCAGTATCAGCATCCATCTCTTTGCCTTCCTGCTATTTCTCTGTGCGCTACTCGGTCAGCAAACCGGCTATTTCTTTGGCAAAAAAGTCGGACGAAAACTATTTGATCGACCGAATAGTCGCTTTTTCCGCAAAGAAAATTTGGTCCGCACCGAGCAGTTCTATGAAAAGTACGGCCCCATTGCTATTGTGCTCGCCTGCTTTGTGCCGATTGTTCGTACCTTCGTGCCGATTGTGGCCGGTGTGAGCAAAATGACTTATCGACAGTTCCTGCCCTACAACATCGTTGGTGCCTTTCTGTGGACATACGGCTTCACATACCTCGGCTACTACGCGGGCAAAGTACTGCACGACATGGGTATTAATGTTGAAATAGCCGCACTAATTATTATCTTCCTCAGTATCACGCCTATGCTATGGCATGCGCTCCACACCAAAGAAAGGCGCGCGAACCTATGGGCCGGCACCAAGCGTGAACTACGCATCGTTTTTGGCAAAGCTAGACGTTAAAGCAAGTTGCAAAAAATCACGATTGGGCCTACAGTATACCTGCAGCTTCGCGACCTGCACCTTCAACCCCCTCTACCTTGTCGATTATCGCGGACAATACGAGGGGGCTTATCATTTGTTTATGCGCGCCACTAATCGTGTAGCACTATGGCAGCGACAGGCCACTCTCAATTCTCAGAGTAAGTTTTTGAGATATTTCCCGGTAAACGACGCTGGAATTTTTGTTATGTCGTCGGGTGTACCCTCAGCGACAATCGTGCCGCCACCCTGCCCACCCTCTGGGCCCATGTCGATAATGTAGTCAGCGCATTTCACGACGTCGAGATTGTGCTCGATGATGATCATTGTGTTGCCGCCGTCGACCAGTTTGTCGAGGATTTCGAGAAGCTTTTTGACATCGGCACTATGCAGACCAGTTGTTGGTTCGTCAAGAATATAGAGCGTCTTCCCAGTGCTGCGTCGGCTCAGTTCGCTGGCTAGTTTGATGCGCTGCGCCTCGCCACCACTAAACGTCGTAGCGGGCTGCCCAAGCTTGATATAGCCAAGGCCAACTTCGTTCAGTGTATCCAGCTTGCGCGCGATGCTTGGAATATTGGCAAAAAACTCACATGCCTGTTCGACGGTCATGTCGAGTATGTCGCTAATACTGACGCCCTTGTACTTGATTTCGAGCGCCTCGCGGTTGTAGCGTTTGCCTTTGCATTCGTCACATGTCACATATACATCCGGCAGAAAATGCATCTCAATTTTAATCACACCATCACCCTGACAGTTCTCGCAGCGGCCACCCTTGACATTAAAACTAAATCGTCCAGCTTTGTAGCCACGAATATTTGCTTCGGGCGTACCGGCAAATAGCTCACGAATTGGCGTAAAGACACCCGTGTAAGTCGCCGGATTTGAGCGAGGCGTGCGACCGATTGCCGACTGATCAATAATAATCGCTTTGTCTAGCTGATTGATGCCCTCGATATTCTCATGAGCACCAGGAACGGCTTGTGCGCGGTGCAGGCGGGCCGATAGTTCTTTGGCCAGAATGTCATTGACGAGTGTCGACTTACCACTGCCGCTCACTCCACTCACAACCGTCAGAAGCCCAAGTGGAAATTCAACATCGATGTTTTTTAGATTGTTCTCGCGCGCACCACGAATAACCAGCTTTCGATCCTTTTCAACCGCGCGTCGCTTCTTTGGCACAGCAATCTTTTCCTTGCCGGCCAGATAGCGTCCAGTAACACTCGCATCATTTTCGGCGACTTCCGCAGGAGTTCCCTGGGCAACAATACTACCCCCGTGCACACCCGCACCAGGGCCTACATCGATCAAATAATCGGCATGACGAATTGTATCTTCGTCATGCTCCACTACGAGCACTGAGTTGCCAAGGTCACGCAGGTGTTTAAGTGTGCCGATCAAACGATCATTATCACGCTGGTGAAGTCCGATACTTGGCTCGTCGAGCACATAGAGTACGCCCTGTAGTCCCGACCCAATTTGCGTTGCCAAACGAATGCGCTGTGCTTCACCACCACTGAGTGTATTTGCGGCACGCGACAACTCCAGGTAGCTGAGACCGACATTACTCATAAATCCAAGCCGAGCCATAATCTCTTTGAATATCTGGCGGGCAATAAACTGCTCATCGTCAGTTAGCTTGAGATTATTAAACAGTTCAATAGCATCGTCGACACCAAGGTTACAGACGTCCATAATACTGAGCCCATGGACAGTTACCGCCAGCACCACTGGCTTCAGGCGCATGCCGTTGCAGGCGGTACACTTTCGTTCGCGCATGAATCGTTCGATATCTTTGCGCATAAACTCGCTATCGGTTTCTTTATGGCGTCGCTCGAGATTAGGAATTACCCCTTCATACGTTGAATCATAGAATCGACCACCGCTTAGCTGAACTCGATACTTTTGATCGCCCGTACCGTACAATACTTTTTGCAGATCATCCGGTGTTAATTGTTTGACTGGCACCTGCACGCTAAAACCATGCGCTGCCGCAACCTCAACTAGCCGCTTCATATACCATGCATCACTATTGACGCGGTTATAGGGGCGAATTGCGCCCTCGGCTATTGTCAGGTTTGGATTAAATACGAGATCAGGATCAACCTCTAGCCGGCTACCGAGGCCCGTACACACGGGGCATGCGCCCTGAGGAGCGTTAAAGCTAAATAGACGTGGCTCAAGCTCGGGGATATCCTCACCCGGATGGTCAACACAAGCATAGCGTTGACTAAACGTATGCATGTCGCCGCTATCGGCATCAAGTAGCTGCACCACACCACCGGCAAGCTCGAGCGCCTGCTCAACCGACTGCGTGACACGGCTCACTGCATCAGTATTTATGACTAATCGGTCAACTACCAGCTCAATATCATGCTTAAAGCTTTTTTGTAGCTCAGGAAACTCATCAAGCGCGTACACCACACCGTCGACTCTCACTCGCGCAAAGCCGGCACGAGCATACTGCTCGGGTACATGAGCAAACTCGCCCTTCTTTTGTGAGACAATCGGCGCAAGTACCATGGCCTTCGTGCCCTCGGGTAGTTTCATAATTTCATCAATGATTGCCTGAGGGGTGCGTCGATGCACTGCCTTACCACAGGTTGGACAGTGCGGCACACCAATACGCGCGTACAGCAGGCGCATATAGTCATAAATCTCAGTAACTGTTGCAACGGTACTACGCGGGTTACGACTGGTTGATTTTTGATCAATACTGATTGCAGGACTAAGCCCATCAATACTATCGACATCTGGCTTGTCCATAATGCCAAGAAACTGACGCGCGTAGCTGCTTAGACTCTCAACATAGCGACGCTGTCCCTCGGCGTAGATGGTATCGAAGACCAGGCTCGACTTGCCACTTCCAGAGAGGCCAGTTACTACCACGAATTTATCGCGCGGGATATCAACATCGACATCCTTTAGGTTGTGCTCACGGGCACCTCGCACTCGAATAACTTCAGACATGACTTAGCATTATACTTGAATTGTCGATTTTATTCCAGACACAGCCTATTGTATCTATAGCTATATATATCTATTGCATTATGCACAAGTTTATGATATAATGAATATATAACCTATGAAAAAACTATTCTTTCTATCGGTATTGGCAGTTATCGTTGTGGCTCTGGTCAGTAATGATGTCATGAACGCACTATTGATGTTTTTTCTTGCCGGTAGCATTCCCGGAACATCCTATAGCGTCCCCTACTGGTTTATGATGGCAGTTTACTGCACGATCATCGCCCTGATGGTCGCGCACTATGTTGAGCGAGCTATGGTTCATCATCATACCCGCACAGTAGCGCGGCGCGGAACACGTCTACCGAAGCGACGCTATAGTCATATTTAGTCGGTGTCCGCTGGCAATACAAGCTCGGCCCACAACTGCAATTCCTGAAGCATAAACTGCTGACGCTCGTCGGCAGTTTTTGTCAGTCGATTGAGCGATGCCATAAACGCTGGTAGCTGGTGCGCAAGATGCTCACTGCGCCACGTCTCCCATTGTGCGACTTCGCCTTCACTGAGACTGCGCGGAAAATTACGCGCCTTATAGTGGAGCAGTAGCGGCGCGAGACGCTCGTCACTAAAATCTGGATGAAGATCGACCAGCTCACTCTCGGATGATTGCCGTACTGTTTCTGCACGCAGTGCATCTCGATCTGTCAAAAAACCATCGTACAGCTGCGCCTCGGGGTCGGCCTCGGCCGCATACTCTTTGCGCCCCTCATAGACACTACGCAACTTCTCTGCAAAATCTGGGCGAGACAGGAGAATATTCATATGTTTTTGGATAAGCCCTTTGTCTAGCCCAATTTTCTGCCAGCCACCGTTGGCCTCGAGTACCCCAAGTGGCGCTACTGCCGGACAACGGTTGTACTGTAGTACCTTAGTAGGGACACCGACAAATCCCTCCTGCGTTCGCTCTTTCCATGGTGCAAAGGCTTTTGCGGCAAGCTCAGTCGCGTCAAGATCAAGGAACTCAGTTGGATCGTGACGGAGATCGTATACCACGACATTGTGATTAGGCGCAGCCGTCAATGGCAGCACGACAGTTGCCTTCTGCCACTCGCTATCGTAGCGACCACTCACATATACGACCGGCTGCTTGTCGTCGAGATTCACGAGCGCCTGCACGGCTTTTTTGTCACGTAGCGACAAGAGGTAACTAAACAATTGTGGCTGCTTCGATTCAATGAGCTTTGCCACATCAATCAGCGCCACCACGTCAGCAAGGGCATCGTGAGCGTTTTCGTGCGTGATACCATTCTGTGCGGTGATAAGCTCCAGACGATTAGTTGGCTTACCGGCAGCATCGACCGGCCACTCTATACCCTCAGGCCGGAGTGCCCGAGTCATACGCACCACATCAAGCAAGTCCCACCTACTTCGCCCATCGCGCCATGACCATGTATAGGGGTCGCGAAATGTTCGCCAAAAAAGATGCCTGACAAACTCATCATCAAAGCGCACATTGTTGAACCCGACGGCAATCGTACCTTCGGTAAATACTTCGTCTTGTAATAATTTTGCAAACTGCGCCTCAGAGTAGCCTTCTTCAAGCGTTTTCTGCGGACTAATCCCTGTCACCATCAATGCATCAGGACTCGGAAGTGTGTCATCATTGAGTGTGACGAGAAGATTATATGGTTCACCAACTGGATTTAGATGCATATCGGTACGCTGACCAGCAAATTGCATAATCCGATCCTGGCGTGGCGACAATCCGCTCGTCTCAAGATCGTAGAAAAAAAACGTGTTTGGCATTATTGCTCCACGAACGTGAAGGTTCTGTTGTGGCCAATCCGAATCACACTATCACCAGCAGCACCCTGACGCGTCAATTCATGACCGATACCGAGCCGCCTCATGATGTCCCGTAGACGGTTAACACTCTCGTACTGATCATAGTTAGTACGGCGAGCAAATTTCTCTATCTTTTCTCCCGTCACCACATACACCTGCGCCGATTCGTCAAATTCAACCTGCCACTGCTCACTACGAGCACGATTATTCAGCGTGATGACAACCTGATCGTCATCTACCTCTGCCAATTCTGGCTTTTGCTTCCTGGCCAGTTCAACTTGCTGATAAAGCTCACGGAGCACTTCTTTGATGCCGTGATGAGCCAGTGCTGAGATAGGGTATACCGTAGTTCCGCTGGGTACGACTTTGCGCAGTTCTGCTAGTTGCATGTCAATTATTTCTGTATCCAGCCCCTCACACTTCGTCAAGCCGACTACCTCTGGCCTGCCCACCAGGGTATCGCTATAGCTAGCAAGTTCGTTGCGAATCGTTGTGTACGCCGCAGCAACATCATTACTATAGGCATCAATCAGATGGAGTAGGACGGCTGTACGCTCGACATGACGCAAAAATGCATCACCAAGCCCCTTACCTTGGCTCGCACCCTCGATGAGACCTGGAATATCTGCGATCAGCAAACTCGTACTGTCAATATCGGCCACTCCGAGATTTGGTGTGAGAGTGGTGAACGCATAGTCGGCGATCTCAGGTCGCGCATTTGAGACAACCGAGAGGAATGTCGACTTACCGGCGTTCGGAAAGCCCACCAGCCCAACATCGGCCAGTAGCTTGAGCTCAAGCTCGGCTTCGAATGAATCACCAAGCTCACCCAGCTCAGCCATACGTGGTGTCTGGCGTGTGCTTGAGGTAAAGTGTGCATTACCAAACCCTCCATCGCCGCCTTTCGCGACCACAACCTCTTGACCATTGTCGGTCAGATCAGCGATAGTCACTCCGTCACGCGTCACTACCGTGCCCATGGGCACTTTGACATACAGACTTTCCCCCATTCGTCCGGCACGCTTACGCTTACTGCCCGCGACGCCATCTTGCGCCTTCAGCTCTGGTTTATAGCGGAAATCAAGCAGCGTATTGAGATTCTCGGTTGCTACAAATATAACATCACCACCCTTGCCGCCATCACCGCCATCTGGTCCGCCCTTGTCGACATAAATTTCATGTCGAAAACTGACGGCACCATCGCCGCCTTTGCCCGCACTGACAGATACCGTAGCCGTGTCAACAAACATAGTAGAGCTAGTATACCAAAAACACCCCTATCTTGACAGGGGTGTTTTATGATTGTGGTTCTAAGGATTAGTGAATGTAGCGATACATGCCGCTCGTCGCTTCACCCCACGAGATGTCACCATGGCCAACGCGCGCATATCCGCCACCAAAGCGATAGCCATTCATTTCACTGATTGTTACTGATACACCCGGATTAACAGCTTCGATAATAGCGACATGTCCTGCGCCGCCTCCGTTTTGCATCACTGCACCAGGCGTTGGATTGCCATCAACCAAATAGCCCGCAGCTGACGCACTATATGCCCATGTACTAGCATTGCCCCAGAAACTACCGACAGGATTGCCAAGCTGCATGCGTCGCTCATAGGCGTACCATGTACAGTTACCCCAAGCGTATCTGTTACCAGCCGACCATCCGCCAGTCCATCCGGTGCCATAACCACCAGAATAGCTTGCACGAACAACGGTCGCTCGTGGCGCCACGTAGCCTGGCTGCTCTTCGGTTGGGAGCGCTCCGCCAGGAATAATGATCTGAGCACCAGCAGCTGGGTCGCCAGTCAATTCTAGGTCATTAAAGGTGCGTACAATGCCGGCATCTGCGCCATACTTCGCCGCAATACTGGCAATAGTATCACCCGACTTCACGGTATAGATGATTCCGTCCACGGGAGGGATCGTTAGTTCACGTCCAGGCTCAAGCGCATCAGAGGTAAGCTTGTTTGCCCACTTAATAGTGGTCGTAGATACACCGTAGCGCTGGGCGACTAGTGGCACCGTATCGCCCGCAACAGTCGTGTATTTCTGTGTCACACGACTATCGGCAGCGGGCTGAAGTATCTGTGGCTTTGAAATGACGTTGGTGTCAGTCTGTGCAAGTGTACTTTCTATTGAGAGCGACTGTGAAAGGTTGGCAACGTTGTTTGTCACCGCTAGGTCTGCGCTTTCGGCAAGTGTTGCTGCAACATTCGCCGCCATAACCTGATCGACCGAAGTTCCGGTCTCCAAGCTACTGGCCGTTGCACCGCTTGCCCCAGTACCGGCATTGGCAAGTGAAGCATTGACGGGTGGACGATACCCAATAACAATCATAGAGACTACCAGCAAAAATACGCCAAAATATGACGCAATCGAGACACCGGATACGGAACCAAGGCTAGCCCGCGGACGCAAAGATTGACCGACAGCAGGCTGAGAATAAGTTTCAATTTGATTCGTTGCTGTTTTACCTGCAACGGACGGTTGATTACGAATAATCATTCTCCTGTATACCATTGCTGGTATACAACTACCTCACTTTGTCTTACTCTCTACCATAATGGCAGAGAAAGAACACGCGTGTCGACCGATTTTATTAATTAATATTACTAAAAAGTGCTTATTTCGGTGCTCGTACGACATTTAAAGGTAGGCACAGTTGCTACGTGTATTTCCACCTAAATCAGCAGTCTACCTCTGGTATCATGCCAATTCACGTGTCAATGTGCTTTCCTAATACTAGCAAAAATGCTCTCGTTTTGCAAGTATTGGGCACTATAGCTCGTTGCAGAGCTTTTGGCAGTGGTCACGAATATTCGCCTCATGGCCAGCCTGGTCTTTCGCAAAATAGATCAAACCATCATCGCCTGCGATAAAAAACAGGTAATCTGTTGCCGAAGGGTCGGCTACTGCGCGCAGCGCGTGGATACCAGGTGAAGCAATTGGGCCCGGCGGCAGCCCAGTATGAATACGCGTGTTGTAGAGCGAATCAATATCAACAGTTGGCGTCACTCCTCTCATATCGGCAGCGTAAATAAAGGTTACATCAGAGCCAAGTGATATCCCTTCGTGAAGTCGCTTCAGAAATACCTGCGCAATTGAGCGTTGGTACTGAAAACACGTCTCTTTGCGCGCTTCGGTAGGCTTTCCTTCGCAGTTAAGCTCTCTCTGGACAATAGAACTAAGCGTAATAGCCTGGTAGAGATTGAGCCCCTGGCTGGTAAATTTAGACGGCAGAGCATAGCGAGTCAGTTGCTTATACATTTCATCGAATGTCGTTTGCAGAACTACCTCCGGTGCAGCACCGGGATCTACGTAGTATGTTTCTCCATAAATATACCCCTCAAGCGACGTTCCTGCGGGCTTATCTGCAAACAGCGGACCGCTGTACTGCTTCGACAGTGCGGACTCAACCTGGCTCTCGCTATAGCCAAATTCTTGCAATCTATACCTAACATGCATCGTTGCATCGAGCTCTGCATGCGCCGGCTTATAGAGTGGCTTCTCGATGGTAGCACCCGGAAAGAAGGTGATCGACTTGAAGTCATGGCAACCAGTAGTGAGCTTTTCGAGTATTTGCTGCGTTGACTGTGAAGCACTTACCTCACAGCTTCCCTCTTTGAGCTGCCCGCGCGCACCAGAGAGCACCCCGTAGATCAGCGCGGCAAATCGGCTACGTATCAATCCTCGTGCCTCCAGGCGATCGACAACATAACTAAATGAGGTCTCTTGCTCAATGACTACCTTCTGCGACGGACTCACCTCACGGGACACGGGCGTTAGCTGCATAGAATACCATGCCCAGCCCGCCCCGGCGAGCAGCACAAGCCCCATCAAAAGGCCTATGAGCACCCACCACTTTTTTGCTACTCGGTGCCGCTTTGGCTGTGGATCGATGTGCATGGTGGGTACTGTGTCTAAGTCTAGAGCGGGTGGTTGTGGAGGTGAGAGTACTTGCACACTAGCAACAGGCGGCCTGGTGGGCGTAGTGCTTGGTGGCGCAGCCCTGCGAGTTCGCGGCCGCTTAAAGCCGTCCACTGTGCTGCTCCAAATAGTCTTGCAGTATCAGGCTTGCCGCCAAGGCGTCAACATCACCTTTACTAAACGGTCTTTTTTGTGCAGATAAGAGCTGCTCGGCGCGAACACTAGTGAGTGACTCATCCTGAAACACCACATCGATCCCCATCTCCTTCAGCTTTGCCGCAACGGACTCCACCCACTCAGTTTGGGCGGTAGGCTCTCCAGACTGGTTGCGAGGATAGCCAACAACGACAGTTCGAGCACAGTTGTGGTCCACGGCAGCTTTGATCGCTTCGAGCTCACTACCGTTGACCTGTATAGTATCGTGAGCAACGGCAATGCGCACCTGAGGATCGGCAATTGCGACACCGATACGTTTCTCACCAAGGTCAAGCGCAAGAAGCGGATGACTATGCACCATTAACCTTGAACTCGATTGTTATTTTATGACTATCACCAGGAGCACTCGATACCCAAAACGGTGCAAACTTCACATCAACATCATCAACGCCGTTCACCTGTTTGACGTAATCTTGTATCTCGCCATAGCGCTTGCCTTTTGCATACTCTTTGAGAGCATCTTCGTTCACTTTTGGTCCGATCTTACCGTTTGTCGATAGGTTGGCCGCATAGCCTGCGTCAACTTGCGAAACATTGGTAAATGACACCTCTTTCAACCCATTGCTATAGACTTTTTGATCTGACCTGCCGTCTATTTGCTGTGCAAAATAGGCATCGAGGTATAGTGATATCTCGGATCTAGCAATCGCTATCATCGTGTATGACACACCACCAGTAAGCGTCGCTTTCCCGTCAGCGGACTCCGCACCGACTGCGGGCGTTGGTTTTACCGCCGATACATCCGCCTTAAATGTACTCTCGAGCACCACATAGTCACCCTTTAGCTGCGCCTTTAGCTCATTTTTTGCAGCATCTGCTACATCTTGTTTACTCACGTCACCACTTACTTTATCAACGTCTTCTTGCGACACCACAGTAACCGTCCTGTCCGTCCCGCCCGTAGTCGCCGACGCCACCTCGCCCGATACGCTTGCCGGCAAATCACCAAGCTCACCAGTGACACCGTTATAGCTAGCACCAGGGGCGGCAGCTGTCATTGACCCTGTAGCGGAGCCGGGCGAACAGCTGCTTGGTCGCGTACAAGAACCTTTTGGAACAGTGATTGGCGAGGAGAGCACAAAGTTAAACCCACCTGCAGTTACGGTGCCTGACACAGTAATCGGATCAAATGAATCATTATAGAGTGTCACTGAGCCCGTGGCCTTTTCGCCAACATCTTTTTTGCCGGTCGCGACAATTGGGACTGAGATGTCTTTTTTGGTAGATTTCATAACAGCAACGATAGTGCCTGCCTTTAGATCAGTTTTCCCAGTGGTCAGTAGGTTGACACGGCTGTTGAGCGCCGCATCTGTCGTGCGAGCAGTAATGATGATGCGAGCCGATGGTGCCAGCACTATTGCCCACACGAGAAACGCGACCAGCAGTCCTCCGCCAAGAAGCCCTAGGAGAAGTTTCTTGCGAAAACTATCGAAGTTGGGCACTGCCACTCGAGTACCTCGCAGCGGAGCAGCATTACGACCACCTTCTTTGTGTGATACGGCACCAGCCGCACTCGCTGTTGCCGCTTCGTCGACCACTGGAGCTGCGTGACTACCGGCAGACTTCTTCGCAACCGCTTCGTGCTCACCAACCGGCAGCTCGGCACCATCAATCGTATCGTCGTCTGCTTCAAGTGCTGGTGTTTCGGCCATCTCAGGCTTACTCTGAAGATTACGAGCGACTGGTATACCTGCCGATCCAGCAAGAGCAATGAGAGCAGTGTTGTTGCTGATAATAACCAACCGCTTGTCAGCCTGCTCGGCAGCACGGTGTACGAGCTTGAGATTAACCGTACTTTGAATTGACCCGATACGCTTTGGAGGAACCAGTGCGACAATATGCGCTTTAGCAGCCTTAACCTTACCAATAATAGTGGTAATGTCGTCGTCTACATCGATATATATTACGTCTTTTTGCATATTAA
This sequence comes from Candidatus Saccharibacteria bacterium UBA669, assembly GCA_002299795.1. Lineage (GTDB taxonomy): Bacteria > Patescibacteriota > Saccharimonadia > Saccharimonadales > Saccharimonadaceae > Saccharimonas. The sequence continues at coordinate 23,049 of DBNP01000030.1, forward strand.
ATCCGCAGCATTCTATTTAATTTATCGCGAATTGTATCAGTATCACTCGTTCCTATCATTGTATCATAGCCAACCCGCAGCAGCCCCATGGCAGTAATGTACGTATGGTCATCTGCTTTGCCGGTTGTGTCATGGATCCCCACCACATCACTTGGCTTGATATGTGTGACACTCGGCCGCTTAGTAAATGGCAGCTCTTTGTACCATTCGCGCTTTTCAAGCGCCTGTACGAGCTGGCGCAAGCTCGCGCCACCACCACAGAGTAATATGCGAGGTGGCAAATGATCGACGGAGTCAAATTCGCTCAGTGCAAGCTCAACCCCGGCCAGCCATACCTCAAGTGTCTTATCAAGCGCCGCCTCAACGTCCTTTTTGACAGTAGGCTTTATCTGCTCACTGGCGATATTTACTTTGAGCTTCTCGGCTGAGTCGTATGCAATCGCCAGGTCGCTCGCAATCGTATTTGTAAAACTACGGCCACCAATACCAAACATTTTCGTCCCCTCAACACCCCCATCATTCACCACAGCAATATCGGTAGTTCCACCGCCAACATCGGCCAAAATTGCCGTGAAGTTGCTGTTAGCGTCAGTCCCAAGCATCGTGCGGCTGACAGCAAATGGCTCGGCAGCTACCGCAATCAACTCAAGCGCTAGCTCATCGGCCACACGCTCAAGAGCCCCAATATGCACCATGGGGGCAAAAGCAGTGTATATCTGCACTGCAATATCTTTGCCCTGAAAGCCAATGGGATTACTCACCTTGTAGCCGTCGATATGAATACTTACCAGCGCACTGTTGACTAGCTTAACCTCTACATCCTCGTTACCGGTTTCGAGCGCAATCTGCTTCTGGGCTTTTGTGGCTGCCCTATCCTGAACTTTCTCAATAATAAATTCCATCTCAGCCTCATCAAGTGGACGGTCTGGCTGAGGACGGCGATAGCGAATAGTATTCGTTACCCCCTTCACAAGCTCACCAGCAATACCGATCACACAGCGCTTACCCTGCACACCAGCCTGTTCCTCCGCTTCACTCAGCGCTTGCTCGCAGTTGCGCACAACACCGGCAATATCAGAAATCGCACCCATGTGCATATCGGCCAAGTCCTGATGTGACCGACCGACACCAACGATCTCAATCGTGTCGCCTTTGACGTGCGCTACTAGCGCCTTCACGTACTCGGTCCCGATATCAAGTCCGACAATATAGTCAGGATTGTCGGCAGGTTGTCTGTGTAGGAATTTTTCGAAAACCATAATTGCTTTTATTATACAACAACTCCGCTTGAGTTAATACGTAGGTCTTGCATTTTTATCACACTTATGCTATAATACAAGTATGACAACTCCCCGGTCTGAAAAATCAGCTTCGATTGAGTATGGCAACCTGCGACTGAAAGAGTACGCGGCGATGCTGTATGATGCCTTCGAGCAACTTGCACCAATTCAGCCAGATGCCGAGGAAGTGAGCGTCGGTAAGTTCTGCTATGATGATCCCGAGGATGGCATTCTACAATTTTCGCTCGGCTATGAGCAAGACAAGGTCATTGGTTTTATCGGTAGGACAACCGATCTTGGAGAAACCCACGACAGTTACTATCAGCGCACCTCAGCCCGCGATACATGGGAGTCAGCAACGACAGGAAACCCGGTCAATAACACGACACCACTGAGACTCATGTCAGATGCCGCCATTGACGACCCGCGCATCACGGATGATAGACGAGAATTGCTCCAGCTAGTTTTGCAAGCAGATCAGCAAACTGACCGCGATGTGTTTGATATGGCCAACATGGTGTTGGCGCCGATATCGAGCAACGTTCGGCGCCTTAAACGATACGACTACAGTGATATTATGCTGCGCGGTGCTGATACCTCACAGGTTGACTTCTCGATATATCATATCGTCGACAATAACAAGAAGCTTACACGGGCCCACATGACAATCGACATCGAGCGGGACGAGATTCCCTGCAAGCTGGAATGCCTCTTTAATGATGGCGAGCCCTATCTAGAACTACGCATTGTTGGTGAGGGTATCGACGAGCCTCTTACGCCCGATAACCTCGAGGCCACCCTCCACGAGCTTATGCGACTTCTCGTCAAGCTGGTGCAGGAAAAGCGCGAACCCTACCTTGAGACACATCCCAAGCTAACATAGAAACATACCAGCAATTGGGCAACCCTATGACTATGACAGGATTGCTTTGATACGCCGAATACCAGCAGAACTGGCTTCTTCCTTTTGGATTTTGAAGGCCTTACCACCATCGGCCAGCTGGCCAGTGTGTTCAACGTGTGGACCGCCGCAGATCTCAAAGCTATAGGGGTGGTCGTCTGAACCAGCCTGGTAGACTTTCACGGTGTCACCGTATTTATCGCCAAACGCGCCGAGTGCACCGCGCTCGAAAGCCTCTGCAGTCGGATATTCTTTCCAGGTCATTGGCAGATCCTCGGCAATTACGTCATTGACGATCTTTTCGACTTCGTCGAGTTGCTCTCGAGTGACTTTTTCTGGGTGACTGAAGTCAAATCGTAGCCGCTCATCAGTAATATTGCTCCCCCGCTGGATCACATGATCACCGAGCACCGTGCGCAGTGCCTTGTACATCAGATGTGTCGCGGTGTGATATTTCAAATGAATATCATCATGCCCCTCAAGCCCACCTTTGAATGTCCCTTTTTGCGCTGTCTGGCTACGTTCGCGCTGCTCCAGCATTTTTGCGTCAAATTCCTCACGCCAGTTGGCCGACAATTTTATACCTTGCGTATAAGCTTCTTCGGCGCTCAGCTCGACCGGGAACCCATAGGTATCATAGAGTGTAAAGAGCTCAGTGCCCGTTAGCCCATCAGCTGCAAATTTATGCATCATTTTAATACCGTGACGTAGTGTCTGGCGGAATATCTTTTCTTCCTTCACGAGTGTAGCGATGACTTCTTCGCGGCGCTCAGCAACTTCCGGAAAATCATCATGATACATGTCGGCGATGACCGGCACGATTTCTTGCAAAAAGTTCTGTTCGATACCAAGGTCGAAGCTATAGCGAATCGCCCGACGCAGTAGTCGTCGCATCACATAGCCCTGCTCTTTGTTGCTTGGGCTAATGCCGTCAACTGCCATAAATGTTGCAGCACGAAGGTGGTCGGCAATGACGCGCATACTCTCGGTATGTGCTTCGTATGACTTCCCACTCATGAGTTGTAGTTTCTCAATAATCGGCCACAGGATACTAATCTTGAAGACATCGGGGTCGTTATTGGCAGCCGCAGCGATGCGCTCTAGGCCTGATCCGTGATCGATATTTGGTTTTTCTAGTAACTCAAACTGACCTTCGGCAACTTTTTTGTAGGCCATAAAGACATTGTTGCCGACTTCCATGAAGCGACCACAATCACAGTTTGGGTGACAGTGCTCACCAAAAGCCGGATTGTGCTCCACAAAATCAAACAAATAGAACATCTCACTATCAGGGCCACATGGGTCACCGACCGGCGTGTTTGCTTCGTTGCCATTGCGACTCCACCAGTTTTTGCTGCCGTCGTAATAAAAAATACGTTCGCCGTCTTTGATGCCACGTGCATAGCCTGCCGCTTCACTGCCGATATCAGCCGTGCCGCTGCTGAGGCCTTTGTCGGCAAACAGCTTCGACCAAATCTCGGCCGCAACGGTATCTTTCGGAATATTGAACTCTTCGTTACCGATATAGCACGAGATGTACAGCTTGCTGGGGTCAAGCCCGACCACTTCAGTTAAAAACTCAAACATCCAGGGCACTTGCTCGGCCTTAAAATAGTCTCCCAAGCTCCAGTTGCCAAGCATCTCAAAAAATGTCGTGTGACGATTGTCGCCGATGTCATCGATATCCTGAGCGCGCAGACATGTCTGACTATCCACGAGGCGGACGCCCTTGGGATGAGTCTCGCCAAGTAGATATGGGATCATCGGCTGCATACCGCTACCCGTGAAAAGTGTCGATGGGTCGTTATCGGGAACAACCTTAGCCCGAGGGATCACAGCGTGGCTGCGCTCAGCGAAGAAATCTAAATAAGCCTTACGTATTTCTTGTGCGTTCATATCTGTTATTGTACCATATGTCACCTATGCTATCATGATGATATGCTTGAGAACCTAAGAGACCACACCAGAGAAGAAGTACGCTCGCTACGCACTGCGGAACAGCAGGATATTTCTCGACACCATAGACTTGGCGAAGAACTGGCAAGGTTCGGACGAATCTCCCGGATGCTTGCGAAAATTGGCATTGGCAGTGCAGCATGGCATACCCTTGAGCTACAGCGTATCGAAGGCAGGGTGCTCGCGCGCCGCGAACTGTTTGGCGACTTTTGCGAATGCGGTGATTCAGGTGATGATACCACCACCCAAGCAACATCCGTCTAGGTAGACGACTGCCGATTGACCAGGTGTTGCCGCGCGCTGTGGTTCGGCCAGTGTGATGTGAAGCATGTCGTCTACTGCTGTAACCGTTGCTTGCACAAGGGGTGCTCGGTGGCGTAGGCGTACCAGGCACTCTCCATTAAATTGCTGTTCGTTTATCCAGTGAGGCTGCGAAAGGCTAAGCTGCGTGAGCCAAATCGCACTATCGGTGAGTTTGGTGGTGACACAGACGATATTTTTTTTCATATCTTTTCCAACCACGTAATATGGCAGCCCGCCGCCAACATCTAGTCCATGGCGCTGACCAAGCGTATAGAAGATGGCACCGTCATGCCGTCCGATCGCCGCACCTGTAGCACGATCAATGATGTCGCCCGGCTTTGTCACGACATATTGACCCAGAAATTCACGCATTCCGACCGATCCAACAAAACACACGCCCATACTCTCTTTTTTTGCCGCCGTGTATAGCCCACGCTCTACTGCCATGCTGCGCACTTGTGTTTTTGTATATTCACCAAGTGGAAAAAGCGTTTTCTGGAGTGCCGCACTGGAAACCCTGTAAAGAAAATAGGTTTGATCCTTGTTGGCGTCAACAGCCATCATCAGCCGCCCGTCGGCTGTGCGCGCATAGTGTCCGGTTGCGATCATATCAGCACCATCAGCGAGTGCGGTACTAAGAAAGAGTGCAAACTTAATCTCTTGATTGCACATAATGTCGGGGTTGGGCGTGCGGCCCGCTTGGTATTCGTCGATCATATAGTCGACCACCCGCTGCTTGTAGTCAGCCTCAAAATCGTATACTTTGAAGTCAATGCCGAGCTGTACGGCGACTCGTTTGGCATCAGCTAAGTCCTCTGCCCATGGGCAGCGCATACCAGGCAGATCCTGGCTCCAGTTTTTCATATAGACACCCGTCACATCATATCCCTGCTCAACAAGAAGCGCCGCGGCCAGCGAACTATCCACGCCGCCACTCATACCAACGTATACTCTCATCAGCGCGTCACCCCACCCGCCATAATAACAAGTGATCCGACAAGCTCAGGTATGGCAACCATCCACCCTCCAGGGCTAAGCCACCACCATACACTCCACTGACTGTCGGTAGAAGTGGGGTGTGAACGTACAGTAAGGCTTGGCGCTCGTCGCTCGAATTCTAGCAGTGCTCGTCGCTGGTGGTAGGGTGACGTGACAAGAATTACTTGTGTGTATCCTTTTGTCGTAGCAATCGAGGTAGCTTCAATCGCATTTTGGTCTGTGCTCTCGCTCACCTCCTCGACCGTGATAACTGCCGCATCAATGCCTGCTGCGATGGCACGTTGTTTCATCACCGCCGCATTACTTGGGCCGGACTTATCAGCCGCTGCTCCAGAAAAAATAATATTTGGTGCCCAGCCAAGTTTATAAAGACGAATTGCCTCGTCGGCACGAGCACTCGTATTGCCGCCACTCACCGCAACAATCACATCGGCCCGTTCGCAGCCAGCAGCCGAGGATGGTGCTAGATCAGCACATTGTCGCAAATCGTCGGGGCTAAGATATGCACCAATCAGCCACCCGCTACAGCCGACAAATAGTGCCAGCCCGACTATAAGCTTGATGTACTTCACCTGCCCACTCTCCGGTATTCATTGCCTATCACCTCCACCAGAATATCAGCGGCTTCGCGAATATTCGTATCATCATTTAGGTGACCGAGTGTGATCCGCAAACTGCCATCAGCAATATCTGGAGCAACGCCAAGCGCTGTCAGCACATGCGAGCGCGTACCGTAATTCGCTGCACAGGCACTGCCTGTCGCTACTAGCACCTGCCTACTTTCGAGTGCGAAGACAAGGCGTTCGGCATCGATACCAGGAAATGAAATATGTAGATGGCCAGCAAGTCGCTTTTTATAGCTGCCTGTTACAACTGCGTCTGGGAACACATCACATAGTCGCTGCTGCAAATAATCACGCAGTCCACCGAGACGTACCGACTCAGACTTACGGCGCTGACATACAAGCTCAAGGGCCGTCGCAAATCCAACCACCCCAGCGACATTTTCTGTGCCACTTCGTAGTCCGCGCTCCTGGCCACCCCCCACAACCAGAGGTATAAGCTCAATACGACTCGCGACCCATAGCAGCCCGACCTGCTTGGGGCCATACATTTTGCCCGCATTCAGTGTCAGCGCGTCTAGCCCGAGCCGAGCGACATTGATGTCGAGCTGCCCGGCACCCTGCGATGCATCACTGTGGAAATAGATCGGCGCCGCTTCACCCGCCTCTATACGACGAGCGCGCTCCGCACGAACAATCTCACCGATTTCGCGCATGGGCTGCACTGTACCGATCTCATTGTTTGCGAGCGCAATACTGACAAGCTGTGTCTTGGGGGTAATTGCCGCGCGTACATCAGCAGACCGTACCACACCAGATGGTCCAACTGCAACAAGCGTGTGCTCACGCTGTGCCACGGCCTCAAGTACCGCGTGATGCTCAATCGCCGTGGTAACAATATGGCCACCAGTACTATGGATCATGAGGTTGATCGACTCGGTCGCACCTGCTGTTATGACGATTTCATCAAGCTTTGCACCGATACATATCGCCAGTCTGTGCTTTGCCGACTCATAGTCACGACGCACCTCGACCGCAGGAGCGTATGGACCCGAAGGATTAAAAAAGTCGTCTTGCAAATACGGTTGCATTGCCGTCACAACCCGGTCGTCAAGAGGGGTTGCTGCGGCGTGATCAAGATAATAATACGGCTGCTTCACTAGCTATCTATTATACCAATTTATGACCAGTCGCGGGATCTCTGCCGTACACTTGTCGTGCCACTCGCTCATAGTACATACGTATAGCAATAGCAAAATTTTGGAGTTCTTCACCATCCAGGTAATTATACCGTGCACCCTCTTGGGTTTTTAGTACGCCGTGCTGGTTAATCTCATACTTGACCGTACTCGTTTGGAGTTTACGATCGCTATCAAGCCATTCCTCATGCCAAATCCAAGTAGTATGGTCAAGGCAAAAAAATTCTCGACGATGACCAGACGGCACTGGCCCAAATAATTCCGCGCCTATCGCACTTTCAAGCTTAAGTAGCTCTCGTTCAGTAAGGGGCTTGAGCGGACGGTTTTTGGGGACACGTGTCAGATCAAAGTTTACGTCGTCACCGACAAGTAGTTGCAAGGCTTTTTTGAGAAGTAAATTCATAACAACCTCCTAGGCAGCAGTGTCGAGCTGATCACCCGATTCTTTCAGTGCAGCCTCACGGAAAGTAGTAGTGTAAAAGCTAAACGCATAAAGATCACGCGGGTCCATTAATGGCGTCTGCCTTTCGACCACTGGCTCCGCAGCAACTGTCTGTAGCGCCGTTGCCCCGAACTCAATCCGATTACGATCAATGGCGGTTGGATCTAGTTCGTGCCGCGGTACTGCATGACGAAGCGCTTCAGCAAGTGTCGACTCCGCGACACTACCAAAGACAGGAGCCCTCTCGGTACGACTAAGTTGCTCAGAATCTGAGGAAGGAATGCGATAATCATCAATGTGTGGTGTATTAGTCATAGAGAAATCCCAAATAGCGCTCTAGCGTTCGCGGTAGTTATGCGTATCACGTCCTCAGCCGGCACCATCTTTAGTTGCGCCTGATGCTCCGCGATCCTACCTACATACGCTGGTATATTCATTTTACCACGAAAAGGCTTAGGAGTCAAGAAGGGTGCATCTGTTTCAAGGACAATATGCGCGAGTGGCAGCTCTTGGTAGAGTTGCTGCTGTGCGGCATCTTTCGTAAAGGTACTGATGCCGTTGATGCCGATGTATAGTCCACGCCGTAGCGCTTGGTCGAGATTTGCCTGTGTATCCGTAAAGCTATGAAGCACGCCACGTACATCAGGGAACTCGTCGATAATGGGCCAGAAATCATCGAATGCCTCGCGAACATGAAAACTCACCGGTAGCTCGTACCGGCACGCCAACTCAAGCTGAGCTCGCAGTGCACGCTGTTGATCCTCTTTTGAGCTATGCATATAGAAGTAGTCGAGCCCAATCTCACCAATACCCACAATATGTGCATCATCTTGCTCGAGTAAGGGCGCAATGCCCTCCCAACCATCTTTCGCATCATGCGGATGGACACCAACTACCGCAAATACCCCGTCGTGAGACTGCGCAAATTCTACCGCCTGGCGTGAACTCCGTTCATCAGTACCAACAGCGAGCATCACAACGCCCTGCTCACGTGATTCGCTGTACACAGCTTCTCGGTTGTCAGGATAAAACTCACTATCATGAATGTGACAGTGAGTATCAATTATCGGTATGGCATTGTTATGCTGTGGCATGTGGATCGGGGGTATGTAGGTAGAGCTTCGGAAAAAGTGGCTTGGTATCGCTTGGCACAACTCCCGTGTCAAATATATGATGGATTGCCTCTGCGGTCGTTGGCATAAACGGCGTCAGTAAATCAGCTACCTGAATCAGTGTACTCGAAGCGTATGCAAGCACTTCACTCAGGTGCTCAGCCGCATCAGTATCTTTATCACGATTCTTCGCAATTTCCCATGGCTTGACCTGTTCAAGGTATTGATTCAGCGCCCGTATCGTCCCCCATGTCTCATCGAGCGCACGGTTAAACTCAAACTCATGCATCGCATCTCTATATGGCCCCATGTCGTGTTCGGCTTGTGGCGCATCACCTATCACTCCGGCTTGATAGCGCGTAATCATAGCCGCAACTCGCTGAACTAGGTTGCCAAGATCATTGCCAAGTTCATTGTTGTAGGCCAGCTCAAACTTCTCCCAGGTAAAGTCCCCGTCCTCTGTTGTCGGCACATGTCGACTAAAGTAATAGCGAAACGCATCAGTGCCATACTCCTTAATCACCTGCATCGGCTCGACGCCATTGCCCAGGCTCTTGCTCATTTTTGCACCGCCAACATTCACGAAGCCGTGCACGAGTAGTGTCTTGGGAAGTGACAGCCCGAGTCCCAGCAGCATCGCTGGCCAAACCCCTGCATGAAAACGTAGGATGTCTTTTCCGACAACCTGTACATCAGCTGGCCAAAAGTCCTGCCATGCAGCGTTGTCTGGGTAACCAAGAACCGTAATGTAGTTGCTGAGTGCGTCCAGCCACACGTACATTACCTGTGTATCATCACCAGGCACGGACACTCCCCAGCTGAGATTTTTGCGTGGACGACTGATTGAGACATCTTTCACGCCATCTTTGATCAGCTCAAGGAATTCGCGCTTACGAAACTCTGGAACGATTTTCATACGATTATGCTCAATCGCCTCTTTGATCTTCTCGCTAAATGCGCTGGCTTTAAAATAATAGTTTTCCTCACTCAGTCGCTCGTATGGCTGCTGGTGATCAGGACAAACCCCGTTGTTGCCAGCAGCTTCTTTGTCTGTCACAAAGTTTTCGCAGCCCTGACAGTACCAGCCTTCATAGGAACCCTTGTAGATGTGCCCGCCTTTTTCTAGTTGTTGCCAAATATACTGAACTGCACCCTTGTGGTGGCCGTCGGTTGTGCGGATAAAGTCGGTGTAGCCTACCCCAAGAGCTTGAATGAGTGTTTGGAAATTGCCATACATACTATCAACATAGGCCTGCGGCTCCATGCCGGCATCCTTCGCTTTAGCAGCAATTTTGTTGCCATGTTCGTCGGTGCCTACCTGAAATCGTACTGTATTACCGTTTTGCTGCTGGTACCGCGACCAGATATCAGCCAAAGTATAGTCAAGCGCGTGACCGATATGAGGCACACCGTTGACGTACGGAATAGCAGTGGTAATGTATAGATTTTTTCCCATTAGGGTCATTATAACAGATGTCGACAGCACCTACTATAACTTGCTGGACCGACGCGGTACCGCTATACTGAGACTATGCGAAAAACCAAAAGCGGTTTCACTGTCATTGAACTCATTGTGGTCATTATTGTCGTAGCAACACTCGCCACGATTGTCATCGTATCCTACAACGGAGCTCAGTCTCGCGCGCGTGACACACGGCGTCAAACTGATATCGCCAATATCGTCAAAGCGCTTGAGCTATACTATAACGACAACGGTACCTACCCGACAACTTCGGGCTCAACGGCAATCAATGCCAACTGGTTTTCTTCCAACGATAGCAGCTGGACGACATTCAATACACTACTCGTAAACGCCAATGCCATCACAAGCGTACCCACCGACCCAATAAATAAGCCAAATCCTGGCGTCGCCGGCACTGGCGTGATGGATAACACCAGTAATTTCAGTTATGCGCTCTACGTCAATAATTCGAATTACTGCGGAGTAGGGCCTGGCAAGATGTTCCTACTACTCTATAGGCTTGAGTCTGGTGAATCCCAGACTACCTACACTGATGGCTCCTGCTCGGTCAACGAGCTAGGTTCTAGCTATGGTACAAGCTTCTATCGCTCCGTAAGGTAGACCAGCACTGCAAAACGGAGTGATAGGTCACCCTGGTAGTGCGAATAATACTCGCTGTGGGTGGCGGTATTCCGGGGAGAACAGTGTATATTACTTGCAGGTATGCCACACTGAGCAAAGCTGCGAGTATTATGTCCGGCAATATCAAGATAATACCCGCCATCTCTTTTCTCAACAAATTCACGCCATTCATCAGTATCGGCTTGTTCAAAATATTCCAATCGATACTGCGCCTGTTTAATATGCGGCGACATCCATACGATAAGATCCTTCGACATACTTCCATTTGCCACAAAAGTCTTGACGGTTTTCTCGATGAGATCGGTCAGCGAAGAGTGTCTTCCCATGTGAAGGAGCGCGACCACGCGCTGAACCGGATCGTACACTACAGTAGCTGCGCAGTCGGCAACGGGTAGCAATAGCCCTACGCCCGGTTCTTTTGTAAACAACCCATCCGCTTGAACCTCTGGACGAGTACGCGAGACGCCAGCAGCCGTAACCTCCCGGAGCGTATTGTATGGCTGGTCATCTCCGTAGACGATTCGCTGGTACGCCGTATTGGCGTATGTGCTGCCGTTTTTTCCGCAGAAGTCTTCTCGATGACGCACCACTTCGGGGTGATGTACGCCGCGTGTTTTGTCTAGCATTGTACCGTCAGACCGAGAAGACACCGCAACCACAATACCATCGTCGAAACACTTTGGCTGATCGTCAGCGATCACACTACATCTTTCGGCCGTACTACATCGTCCTGGCCTACTATAGCAGCGAGTCTCATCCAATCTTCAAGCGATAAATCCTGCGCACGAAGGTCAGGGCTGATATCGGCACGAGCAAGCAGCGCCTCAGCATCCGCCCTCTCAAGTGCAAGTCCTGCAGCGATAGATGATCTGAGTTTTTTGCGGCGTCCGCTAAACCCAGCTTTCACAACTCTGAAAAATAGCTTCTCGTCAGATGGCGCAACTAGTGGATGCGCACGTATGCGTAGTATCACGACCTGTGAATCCACCTTGGGTGGCGGAGTGAAATAACGAGCCGGCACCTTCACCCCCAGGCTTGCTTCGGCGAATAACTGCGCGGCAACCGATAGCGTACTCATATGTCCAGGGCTCGCCGCAATCCGTATGGCAACCTCTTTTTGCACCAGCAGCACGATGAGCGATGGTTTGTTGTGGGCTGTGAGTAGCTTCTCGACAATCTTACTCGTAATATAGTACGGCACGTTGGCAACTACCTTATAGTCCCTCGGTAGCTCATCGAAAGAATAGTCCAGGATGTCGCCCGCGACGACTCGCAATTTTTTTCCTGGGAATTGTCCCGGTAGTTTCCTGGCTAGTTCCGCATCGTACTCTACTGCGATCACCTCATTCGCACGGCGCAACAGCTCACTCGTGAGCGTTCCGAGCCCGGGACCGATTTCGAGCACAGTATCATCTGGTTGAAGGTCTGCACTATCCGCAATTGCGGCAAGTATAGATCGATCGGTGAGCCAGTGCTGCCCGAGTGCTTTGTTGGTTGGCATTACGAAGCTGGTGGTTTATTTGATATTCCGGTTTTTGCATAGCATCCCGGGTTTTGCGTGACAAGTCCAGCGGTCATATTGGTATTTGCGATAATCATCGCATCTTGGTCTGCTGGACTTGCCGTCGACGGCAATACACCAACGAGATCACTGCGACCCGTTTTACGTGCAATACTATTCCAGGTTGTAGTCATAAACTGGTAGGCACCATAAAACCCATTACCAGTGTTGGTAGCATAGTTGCCATGCGTCTCACACATCCTCAGCGCATAGAGCCAATCGTTCAAGCTGCCACTATAGTTGTTCTTCGAACCAATAACCACCACTTCTTTCACAGGCTGTTTCGTAGTAATTGAGTTTAGCTCTGTTTTTTGGACCTGCACACCGTCCCGCATAACAACAGTGTATGTCACCGTCCTCTTGCCCAGCACGCCCCGCGTCTGCACTTCGCGATATGCTTTATCTTTGTCCATATCGTAGATTTTTTGCGAATCATACGGTATATCTTCTTCTGTAGTGTATGTTTGTGAGCCATTTTTCCATAGCTGCACAACCATGCCGGGAGTGATCGGCGTGGAAGCAACAGGAGATACCGTATCATTGCTCGCCGGGCTAATGTGTTTTGTATCGAGCATATCCTGAACTGTATCTGCCCTTGTATAGGCCTGAATAGTTTTTCCATAAAACACAAATGTAAATGGCACCGCGTACTCGATTGTCAGCACTTCCGACATGCCGTCTCGCATCATATTGGTTGAGCGACCAAGAGTAGCCTGGTCTTCGTCGCGTAGTGATATACCAGCCTGCTGCGCAATCTGCTTGCCTGTTCGGTATGATGTCATGATCCGAATTTCATTGCGGCCATCGCGAACAATTACCGGGCGTGCCCGATAAATATTAACTTCGTACGAACGAGCGACGAGTGGCTCATCGAGACCGGGCTCGGTCCGATCGTTGGCGTCAAGACGCACCCCCGCATCCGCAAGTGCATCGCGCAGCGTAGCCGCCTCAGTAATAAAACCTTTTTCCTGGCCATCATCATGGAGTGTAATGATATGCTTATTTTGTACTACATCGCCAGCGCCAACCGCATAGGCGCCGCGCACAGAACTGGCCACATATACCGTACAAATCGCCAACAATATGGCCACGAGAGCCACATAGTGATGCCGAGTTGTCATAGTAATTTTCTTCATATACTCCTGTCTCTCCTCGAGAGCGCATACCTATCATTGTAGCAAAAAACTACTAGTTCTGAAAGTTTAGCACTTCTCTAGACGCGCATATTCAACATTCAACTTCTTGCGTATGTTGCCATCAAACACCACCGTGACCGCAAGACCATCAACGTCCACCACCTCGCCCTTACCAAATTGGAGTGAACGAACCAGATCACCCACCTCGAATTGGTTGGTGGGCTCACCATACTCATTATATGAATCTTGCGAGGCCATTGATACATTGGCAATATGGTGGCCCATATCTTCAAGAAATCTTGACGGTCGGCTGTAACCGCGCTGGCCAAACTGCAGGCGACTCTGCGCATACAGCAGATGGAGCTCCTCCCTGGCGCGCGTCATGCCCACATAGCATAGTCGCCGTTCTTCCTCGAGCTGCTGAGGGCCCTCTTCGAGAGCTCGCAGACTTGGGAATAGCCCGTCTTCCATGCCCACCATAAATACGACCGGATACTCAAGGCCCTTGGCCGCGTGAATTGTCATCAGCGTCACTTTTTCATCACTCGTTGATGCATCAACACTACTCATGAGCGCAACTTCTTCGAGAAAATCACCTACTGTCATAAATGACTTTGCATCACTCACAAGTACACTGAGGTTTGCCTCTCTTTCCTCGCCACCTGGCGCGCCATCAAGTATGTATCGGCGATAGTCAACTACTTCAAGTAGCTGTGTGATGACCTCACTTGGGCCGACCCCCGACTCAACCATAGCCTGGAGACCCCGCAGCTTCTCGCCAAATACCGTCAGCGCATGAGTGGCGCGCGGCGTCAGGCGTGATGTCTGTGAGGCATTCGTAAGTGCCGCGATGATATCCATACCCGACTCACTCTGCCATAGCAGAAACTTCTCAAAACTTGTCGCCCCTATGCCCCGCGTAGGCACGTTGACAATACGGCTAAAACTCATCCGGTCATTCGGCTGATAGAGTAGCCGCATGTAGGCAATAATATCCTTAATCTCTTTTCGATCATAAAACCGAGTACCACCAACCAGCTGATATGGAATGTGGTTTTGCAGCAGCGCTCGCTCCAGCGCAAAGCTCTGCGCGTTGACGCGATATAGCACCGCAAAGTCACCATAGCGACGCGCTCCAATAGCCGTCTGCGCACCAATGCGACTTGCTACCGCATATGCTTCTTCAACCTCATCATAAACCGACTGAACCTGCACGGGCGCTCCCGCACCTTCACTCGTCCAGAGCTTTTTATCGGTTCGTTCGACGTTTTTAGTGATCACGTTGTGGGCGGCCTCTAGGATGGCACCTGTCGAGCGGTAATTTTGCTCTAACTTAACGACAAACGCCCCAGGAAAGTCGACTTCAAAACGAAGAATATTTTTGAAGTCAGCGCCACGCCAACTATATATCGACTGCCAGTCGTCACCGACGACACATATATTTTTATCATCGTTGACAAGCGCCTTCACAATAGCATACTGTGCGGCATTCGTGTCCTGATATTCGTCGATCAAAATATGTCGGAACTGAGTACGGTATTTACTACGAACCTGTGCGCTTTCACGGAGCAGGCGCACTGTTTCGATGAGTAGATCATCAAAATCGAGCGCAACTGCTTTACGTCGCAATTTTTCGTACTGCGTATATATTTTCGCAACGGATTGCTGAAATGGAAACTGCGCCGACTCGGCGTACTCCAACGGACTAATCAGCTCATTCTTTGCACTACTAATTGCGGCGCTGACCGCACGAGGTTTGATATGATCCCCGCTGAGCGAGAGTTCCTTCATCGCCTGCTTGATAAGACCCTGGCGATCGTCCTCGTCGTAGATAACAAAGCTCGGCTGTATTCCGATTGCAATACCGTCTGTGCGGAGCATGCGGACACAAATGCCGTGAAATGTTCCCATCCATGGCATAAATCCCCGCGTGTTTTGCTGCCTCGTCAGCGTAGCAAGACGTGCTCTCATCTCACGTGCCGCTTTGTTGGTAAATGTTACCGCAAGCACCTCAGACGGATACACCCCCTCGGTAGCTAAGAGGTGAGCGATTCTATGAGTGAGGGTTTTTGTTTTGCCACTACCCGCTCCCGCAAGAATAAGGAGTGGTCCCCGAACATGAAGCACGGCAGACTTTTGCGCATCATTAAGCCCATTAAGAATATCCATTATGTCTTATTATAGCGAAGACCCGGCACGGATTATGTTGTGAAATAGAAGTATGCCGCACCGCCAAGCACGCTGACAATGGCAAGTACAAAGAACCATATAACCCATTTCCACACTGATGGCTTCTTGGCTGTTGCAGCTAGTGGCTGCGCATGGGTCGAGGTATCATAGATCGCAGTACTGTGCTGATCACCGCTACTCGATTGCTCTTCGTATTGTTGGGCTATCTGACCGCTACCACCCGATGATGGCTCGGTTGCTACCTGGGCACCAGTGCTTGAAGACTCGAGTGCAATAACATCACTATTGAGCTCTTCTGGTAGCTGAATAGCGGGCGGTGTCTGCGGACTATCGTCTGGCTTTTTGTCTACCAGCTCAGTAGTGGCTACATCTATCGGTGTAACCGCGGCTACATCAGGAGTTTGCGGTTCGCTGACATCAGACAAGGCGCCGAGAGGACGCTTTTCTACTTTTGCATCCTGCAAGAATGGCGAGGTGAGTGCGGTCAACTCAGTATCAACATCAATGTCAGAGGTATTCGGAGCTGGAGTGTTATCGGACGGCATATCACTTGAGACGATTACTTCAGGATCATTATTACTCTCCACATCGCTCTCCGCAGTAGCCGTCTGTGTAGCTACGTCGATTGGATCTGGCCACTCACTCTTAGTGTCGACTTGTTCTGGGACCAAGTCCTGTGCTGGGAGTTCGTTTTGCTCACTCGCGACAGGAACTACTGTCGTGCTAGTAGACTCCATCTCCTGGGGAAGTACGGGCACATCATCAGCTGGAGTCTGCGGCGGGGCGGCGGGCACTTCAACCACGAGCGTAGGATTGCTAGGTTGCACGGCTACCCCTTGGCGGCTTGGACTTACCAGTGGGCTTGACTTCATATCAGACGACCGGTGCATAACATCCATGAACTGACCACGACGCTTAACTGCAAGTGGTGGCGCAGTCGTAGCTACGGTCTGTGCCGCAGGATCAGTCGTCACAGGATCAGCAACAGGGGAGGTAGTAGCAGGAGTAGTAGATACTGGGACTGGTGACTCAATCGAGACGACAGTATCTTCTGGATCATCAGCAACTATACTGCGCTTCGACGTATCAACATTCGACATGAGGTTATTTACTGCTTTATCAAGCTCATCAAAGTCAAGTTCTGTCATTTTTTCTTCCCCTTTATTTCGGTGCTATGAGCCTTCTCTACAATTGCAGCAAACATGTGTGCATCAAGACTCGCGCCTCCTACTAGTAGCCCATCGACTCCTTTTGCCTGCAAGAAGCTACCGGCATTGTCTGATGTTACGCTTCCTCCATACAGCACACGAACCGACGTTGCGACCTCGTCACCAAATAAATGCTTAAGCTGTGAGCGTATCGCCCTGGTAACTTTTTCGATTTCAGCAGGGGTTGGCGTTTCGTGTGCAGCAAAGTCTTTCCCATTACTCAGCGCCCATACTGGTTCATACGCTACTACTAGCGTGCTTGCCTCATCACCAGTAATATTACTCAGTCCGCCAACGAGCTGATCATGAATCACATCGTTTGTCTCGCCCATTGCTCGCTCACTCGCCGTCTCGCCCACACAGAGCACAGGGGTGATACCATGGCGATATGCGGCCTGTACCTTGTTGCGGATTTCACGGCTTGGTTCTGCAAAGATATGACGTCGCTCGGAGTGACCGACAAGCGCATACTGCACGAGTCCTCGTAGTTGGTTAGCAGATATTTCACCAGTGTACGCACCCTCATCGCGCCAATAAAAATTCTGAGCGACTAGCTTAAAATGATGGCTATGTGCCTGCAGCGAAACCGATTGTAGCGACAAGAGACTAGGCGCAATTCCAATCTCAACGTCATTGTGATTCTTCACAAGGCCAGTGAGTTTATGGACAAGCATACTAGAATCTCCCACGTTGAGATTCATTTTCCAGTTCGCGATGATGAGTTTTTTGCCCACTATTATTATATATTTACTGCTTACGTTTATTATCTTTAGTGTACTCTATTTTTTAGCGTGCGTCCAGCAAGCTTTCGACACCAGGCAGTGTTAGTCCGCTCATTAGCTCAAGACTCGCACCACCACCGGTCGATATATGACCTAGCGACTTTTTGTGTGCGCGCTCCCAGTGAATTGCAAACTCAGCTGTGTCACCCCCACCAATGATTGTTGTGATATGCGAAGCGTCTGCAAGCTGCGCCGCTAGCGCGTTGGAGCCTGTCGCAAATGCCGGTATCTCAAATAAACCGAGTGGCCCGTTCCAAATCACGGTTTTGGCATCGGCAATGATATCATGCATACGCTTCACTGATGCCGGCCCGATATCAAGTGCTAGCCCGTCAGCTGGTATGTGATCGATTGAAGCCTCGGTACGCGTTGCGTGCGGGGACACAGATCGACCGATGCCCAGATCAGTCGGTAGTACGAGATAGTCATCAACACGACCCTCGCCCGCCTTACGAGCTGCACCGGTATAAATGTCCTTGATGATTTCGTCTTGGCCTTGCTCAACCTTGCTTTTACCAACCGGATGACCACCATACGCGAGCAGCGTGTTGGCCATTGCCCCGCCGATGATAATCGTGTCAGCGCTGTGCTCAAGTGCCTCGATCACCTTGATCTTATCACTGACTTTTGCGCCACCCAGTATTGCAACCAGTGGTTTTTCGGGATGCTTCATAGCTTGTGTGATGGTATCAACTTCTCGCTCCAATAGCAGTCCAGCGACACTAGGGAGATACTGCGTAATCGCCGCAGTTGATGCATGAGCCCGGTGCACGACACCAAACCCATCCTGCACAAAGTAGTCAGCACCGCTATCTGCGGCCAGCTGCTTGGCAAAACCAGCGTCGTTTGCCTCTTCCTCTGCGTGAAACCGCAAGTTTTCCAGCACTATGACACTTTTTTTCGGTGCTCGTTTAATAGCCATTTTCACTTTCGGCCCGACACATTCATCAACGAATCGTACCGGCTGTCCCAGTAGGCTCGCCAGCCGCTCGGCAGCAGGCTCAAGAGTAAAGGCAGGATCCTTTTTGCCGTCTGGACGGCCTAGGTGACTAATGATAACCACCTTACATCCATCAGCTAAAAGCTTCTTGATTGTTGGCAAACTACTACGAATACGATAGTCGTCGGCAATCCTCCCCTTGTCCGTAAGCGGCACATTGAAATCAGCACGCAGTAGTACCGTATGTCCACTGAGCGGCAATGAGTTGATTGTTAGTTTTGTGAACGCCATCCCATCCCCTTGTTACTATGACTCGATAGTGCGTACTTTTATTGTATCGGTTGCACCAATTTTACCAGTCTGACGGCCACTGACGATCACGACAGTGAACGGCGAGTTGGCCTGGAAGAAGTCACTTTGGTGCAGCTCTTCTGCTAGTTTATAGCCTGCTTCGTCATCATCTTCACGAATGAAGCTGCGGTTGGCAAAATTGAGCGCGAGTTGCTGTGCCGCACGTGGGCTACTTGTCACACTAATAATAGGCAGATCGGGTCGCCATGCACCAATATTTGCTGCAGTTGCACCTGATTTCGTCTCTGCGATAATCGCTGTGGCGCCAACTTCTTTGGCAACTTCTACAGCAGCGTGTGAGATTGCGTGTCGTACTGGCATCTTTGTGTTGGTAAACTCATCGTCAAGTTTCTCAACAGATGAATGTTCCTGGGTATAGAGAATTGTATTGCGCATTGCTTCGATGGTTTCAATTGGATAATTACCATTGGCAGTCTCATCAGAGAGCATCACCGCGTCAGCGCCCTGGATCACCGCTGTTGCCACGTCACTTACTTCGGCACGTGTTGGCTCGGGGTTGTCAACCATACTACTCATCATTTGCGTAGCAACGATACTCAGCTTGCCATGCTTACGACAGAGGGCCACGATTTTACGCTGGATCACCGGAACCATCTCAAGGCCTACCTCTGGAGCTAGGTCGCCACGCGCCACCATGACACCATCGCTGACTCTCACAATCTCTTCGAGTACGCCTTCCTGTATAGCAGCACGAGTTTCGATTTTTGCGATAACATGCGCCGAGCTTCCAAGACTCACGAGCATCTGACGCAGTGCGTTGATATCTTCAGCCGACTGAATAAAGCTGAGCGCCACATAGTCGTAGTCTTTGTCGGCGGCGTACTCAATATCTTTAATGTCTTTGGCTGTAATGATGTCACCACCAAAATCTGTATCGGGCAGGTTCACACCCTTGCGACTCATGAGCACACCATTGTTTTCGGCCCGTACTGTCACTGCAGTTGGGCTCACAATCTCGGTGACTGTGGTACGAATTTTACCGTCAAACAGGTAAATCCTCTCGCCTACTTTGACCTTCTCAGCCAGATTGTACTGCATAGGCAGTGTCAGGCCATCGTGCTCAGCGGCACTGTCAAGGGTAAGGATGTCACCGGCAGCGACTTCTTGATGATTATCGTTCAACACGCCAAGGCGAACCTTGGGGCCCTGCAAATCCTGAACCACCGCGACCGGGCGTCCGTGCGCCACGCTTGCTTCGCGTATCCACTGCAGCTGCAGCTCGCGCTCTTCGTAGGTGCCATGAGAAAAGTTCATGCGATAGCCGTTCACACCAGCAACCAACATTTGTTCGATTTTTTCTTTTGAGTTTGTCGCTGGGCCAACGCCAGCCAATATCTTAGTTCGTTTGAGAATATGCATTTGGTGTATTATAGCAGCTTTAACACTTCTCGACTAGGTGTCGAATACAATCTCTTTATCTTCAATCATTGAACGAAAATGGTAGACACCTCGATCATCAGTTTTGTAGCTCCAATAAAACCAAGCTTCAGCGTCAGCATAAGCCGCAACTTGTCGTCGGCAGTGCTCGCGCACGATCGCCGCGTGGTCAGACTTTGGAAATTTGTCTAATTTTTCACCAGCAATAATACCATTCCACTCGCCAACTACCACACCCTGCCGCCGCCTCAATGAGCGAATCAAGCGGCCATGCGCTGCGACAATACGATAATACCACCCGATAGACACCCATTTGTGCGCCCAAAAAGTAAAGTGATACCAATGAATATCCATCATAACCCTATGGGGATGGGGTGGAAAAATCGCGCCACTCAGTAGTCGTGGCGTAAATGCGTCATGATACACAATCCTAGTTGTCGGTCGCAGCACCGTGACAAGCTGTCGATACGCACGGTTATAGAATCGCCGCAGCTTCCACTGGATGAGTCCGGGGCGTGGCTCGTTTAGTAGCTCAAGTCCCCAAAATGCCGGCTCATCACGGTATCTATTGGCTAGTAACATCAGCGTAGCGATTGTCTGCTCCTGGTAGTGTGTTTCGCGGTACCAGCGCGACTGACCGATACGACCGCTATGGTCTTGCCCATTTTGACTACCCGGAGCACCGTGAAGACACAGTAGTATCTTGATGTCATACATGGCCGCCATCCGGAATGCCCAGTCCAGCCGATCAACACAAGGCGCATAGGGTGGATCACCCTCAAGCACCCAGTAGCCGACCGGTATCCGTACCGCCTGAATCCCATTCGCAGACATCCAGTGCCAGTCTTCTTCTGTGATAAATGTTCGCTGATGCCGACGAAGCTTCGCGAGTGCTCCACGCGTCTGCATAAACGTATACTCGTCCCTAGCATCGGTACCGGCGAACACACTCGGTGTCATCCATCGTTCAAGCACCAGCCAGCCGCCAAGATTTACCCCATAGAGTGCCTTTGTCATGTAGCTGATTGTACGCTATTCGTCGCGCATGTCACGAATTGGGCTACGACGCACATTGCGCAGCAGTGGTAGCGCCATTCCAAGCAGTCCAGCGGCAGCGATGGCAGCCACCACCCACAGGAGCTTCACTGACATACCGATGAAGTGGAATTGAGTTTGACTATCAGTAATACCGAGCGACATTTGCGCGGCAACTGTCGCGTTTACCCAGTTCAAATTATCAATGATAAGTGCAACACCATAGCCAATGCCAAACGACACGAGTATGATGCCGACGCAGAGTAGCAAGGTATAGGTGACATACACTTGTGATATGTCGAGGCGCTTAAAGCCAATAGCCCGGAATACAGCTGTTTCACGGCGACCATCTGCGATCGTACGACCGATCGTTAGCCCTGCAATAAGCCCAGCTATTGCCATCACAATGAGAGTAAACACCACGATGACATTATCGACCACCTTCTTCGCCTCTTCTATTGCAATACTGTTGCTGCCAAAGGATGAGAGCATAAACTTCTTCTCCACTGGCTCACACTTTCCAGACATACCAAAGGTACAGCTCTCTTTCTTCATAAACTGCCTAGCTGACTCGGCATCTGCGAACTCAGCGTACATCTGTGCATTTATTTGAAGTCCGAATTGCTGTTGCTGCGAGAGTATATCGGCATACTGCTCTTTATTCGGAAGTTGGTTATACATTTCCTCTGGGATAGAGAATCGAAATGTTTGTGAGGCTAGCATGCTGGACAGCATTTCACCAACACCAATCGAGAATGTCCCATCGGTCATGGTGTCCATGAAGCTATTGGGGGCAATGCCGACTACTTCAAATGTGATCTTTTGCTGCACAGGGTCAACCTGCTCATTAAACAAACGCCTAAACTCGTTCTCCTTTGCAGTATATGACTTTTCGTCTGCACTACGCGTGTCGGACACGACAGCTGCCTGCGCGCAGCTCGTATCGCCAGGCACGCCGTACACCAGCGATGGCTTTGTGTAGTTTTTGTTCGTTTTATTAGCAGCGATCTCTTTGGCTGTTGATACCGCCTGTGTGATCTGCGATTGGCTCACGGAGTTGCGGTAGCACATGACAAACGTCAGTCCCGCTGCGCGCTTCCTGAGCTCCTTTGCGTAGTTGAGCCTTTCGAGTGCTGGAGCGTCGGCCTTGGGCGCAGGATATTTCAGCAGGGTTGCTGCACGCTTCTCGGTGACAACCACAGGGATATGCCCGCTGGTTGGTTGCCAAACTTGGTCTTTCATCAAATGTAGCTGCACGAGCGATTTAGCAGCGAGCGTCATCTCGTCTGTATCGCTTGGTATGTTGCCCATCGGGCTACTTTCTGCCGGGATGGGTTTAGTCGCTACATCGAACACTTCTTTACCCTGTTTCATTTCTACGATAGCACCGTACTTCGGAGCGAGGCTATGTGTCTCGTAGAATGCCTTGGCACCGTATGGCTTGGCAGCTGCCGTAAGCATATTGATTGTTGCCTTGGCTTTATTGTTTGCGCTGTACTCACTCAATACCTGCTGGGCAATCATGCTTCCGCTATCAAGCATTTTTTTGCCAGACTCATATGGGCTGTCGATAATTGGCGAGCGGTCTGTTGACGGATCGTATGCTATCCCTAGGCGCTTGCTCTCTCTTTTTTTGTCGCTAATCAGCTTTTCGTATGCTACTTTCGCTTTTTCTATCAATTCAGGGTTGGTTGCCTCATCAAACCCTGACGACGTTGTGAATATACTTGCATCTTGAGCAGACACGATGTAGCGCCCAACCATTGCTTGTTTTGAGAACGCGTCAGCGCTCTGGAAAAACCCTTGGCTAATAAGCAGCACCGCAAACACCCCGCTAAATAGCAGTCCGGCTACCACTATGGTGAAAAACGTGCGCACTTTGCGTGTCTTGAGCTTTGTGAACGCAAGTAGCGTGGCATCACTAATAGCAATCATACAATCACTCCATCCTGCAGGCGTATTTCACGATCTGCTCGTGCGGCTATGGCTTTATCATGTGTCACAATCACGATCGTCGTACCAAACTCATCGCGAATCTTTTCGAATAGTTCAATAATCGCCCGACCATTCTCGCTATCGAGGTTGCCGGTCGGTTCATCGGCTAAGATGACTTTAGGGTTGTTGAGTAGTGCTCGAGCAATGGCAGCACGCTGCATTTGACCACCCGAAAGTTCTTTGGGATAGTGCCCAAGTCGATCAGCCAAGCCAACCTGGCCCGCCAGCTCCTTGACACGTGCGGCTCGGATAGGCTTTGCCGTGCCCATTGGCATGCCAGCAACTTCTAGGTTTTTGTCTAGCTTCAGGAAAGGCTGCAGATAGAAAAACTGGAATACAAAACCAATTGTTTGATTGCGAAAACGCGACAGCTCACGATCGCTCATATGCTGTAGCTCTGTGTTATCTATTGCAATCGCACCAGAGGTCGGCTTGTCGAGCCCACCGATCATCTGGAGGAGTGTGCTTTTACCGCTACCACTCGCACCGGTCAGCGCGAGAAACTCGCCCTTATGAATATCGAGTGACACCCCCTTGAGGGCTTGGACTTCATTCTTACCGAGTGAATAGGTCTTGACGAGGCTATCTATCTTGATGACAACTTCTTCCGACACCTTGCGGCGCGGCTTACGCGCGATTTGTCGAGCAGATTCAGTAGCATAGTTTCGCACTGCAAGTGCAGCCTGCGAAGCATTGCCATCAAACATCTGCAACAGCTCCTCTATCTTTTGCTGTTTATCCACCACCCCTCCTCTATATACGGTTTATCGTAATTATATTGACAGTATGACACCACCCATTTAGCTATGCAATAGTCGTTCCAAACAGCACACCGACACCGTAGGTAATCACCATTGCCAGTATGCCTCCAAAGATTACCCGTGCAACCGCACGCTTTTTGGACGCATTACCAGCCCTCGCGCTGATATAGCCGACACAAAACAATGCGACAACTACAGCTACAAAAGTTGTCACAACGCGGAGCGACTGCGGCACAAACACAATCGTCAGAAACGGCACCAAGCCGCCCACCGTAAAGGCAATCAGCGAAGCAATTGCAGCATGCCAGGGGTTATTAATCTCATCTGGATCGATATTAAAATGCATACGAAGGTGCGCCCTGAGCGCATCTCGCTTCGTTAGTTCATCTGCAACCTGGTGAGCTAGCTTGTTGCTGACACCGTGTTTCATATACTCACGCGCTAGCTCATCGAGCTCATACTCTGGATCTTCCCTCAGATCTTTCTTTTCTTCACGGATATATGACTTTTCCGCATCACTCTGGCTACTCACACTGACATACTCGCCCACTGCCATGCTGAGTGCGCCCGCAACAAGCGCAGCAAGACCCGCCAAGCTGATGGCCTTTGTGTCGGTTGTGGCGCCAGCTACGCCCATTACCACGCTACTCACACTCACAATACCGTCATTCGCACCGAGCACCGCTGCTCGTAGTTTATTCAATTTACTGCTATCCGCCTGGTCAGACGGCAGCTCATACTTTGTGTTATCAAATTCTGCCATACCCCTAGTATACCGCCTGACATTCAAAATGTATCTTGCTTATGATTGCAATATATTTGACTTAATGTAAAATACATAGCAATTAACATTTTGCGTGTATACGCGAGGAGATTTACTACATGTTTCAGGGCATTATACGGAGGGCTCGCCTTGGTGCGGCAGTTGGATTACTGCTATGCGCACAGTTGGTACAAATTGCCTCACCACTTATTCCAACGGCCAGCGCAGCTGATACGTTTCCAATTCCGCTGCCAGGTACAGATCCTATTAGCAGCGTACAGGTCTGCCATGCAACGACAAGCGACGCAAACCCCTACAACTCAGTTACCGTCTCAGTCAGTTCGGCCGACCCGACCGCAGGACACGGTGATCACATCGGCCCCGTCTGGGACCCTACACTTAAGAAACAGCACATTGAATGGGGAGACATCATTCCTCCGTTTTACTACACATACAACGGCCAGGTGCTTTACTTCGCTGGTATGAACTGGGATAAGGACGCCCAGATATTCTGGCAATATGGCTGTGATATCACCAAAATCCCCGTCGCTCCCTCAACCGTTGCCGTAAGCACCGAGCCATGCGTACTGTTCTCTGGTGGTGTTGATTCAGTCACGGTTCACATCGAGAATACCAACGACGTATATGACGATACGATCACCTATACAGTGACGATTGCAGGGCAGACTCAAAGCCATGCTATCGCCGACGATAGCTCGTATGACTTTGTGTTCGCCGGACTCACGCCAGGGACCTACACTGTCAGTGTGGTTATGGCTGGAGATGCGCATAGTGAAGGTATTACCTACACCACCTCAATGCAGGCTACTGTAGGAAGCTGCCCGGTTGCACAGCAAGCAACGACTCCACCCGCACCAACAAAGGACCCATGTGGCCTCAATAATATTGTTTGGAATATCGCTGCAAGTGGCGAGACTACTGAATACACTTGGGTAATCAACGCGGCCAACCAGCTTGTCTACACCGCAAAACAAGGCTATTACTTCATGGTGAATGGCCAGCAAGTATCGACCATTAGCTACGATCTACCCGCAGACTCTGGTGAGCTATGTGGTGCGACCCTACCAACTCCTCCAGCACCAGTCGACCCATGTGGACAGGGCAATGCCTATTGGGGCACACCGCTGCCAGCAGGTACAAGCGAGTACACCTGGGAGCTACGCACGATGGCTGACGGCGTCCACCTCTACGCAGTCACTACCGCTAACTATACTTTTCCCAACAATGAACGCGAGTATGACTTTGGCCTCGCCAAGGACAGTGGCGCTATGTGCCCAATCCCAGTACCTACCCAGCCAACCTGTACGACACCGGGCAGTGTCACGGTTGCAGACCCGGGCGACGGATTTAGCTA
The DNA here is from genome assembly GCA_002299795.1 of Candidatus Saccharibacteria bacterium UBA669. Lineage (GTDB taxonomy): Bacteria > Patescibacteriota > Saccharimonadia > Saccharimonadales > Saccharimonadaceae > Saccharimonas. Next base: position 49,403 of record DBNP01000030.1, read on the forward strand.
CTACTTCACCGTCACAGTTGGTATGCAGACGACCACTTATGCAGCTGGCGACGTTGCTGGCGGCATTCTCCAGGGCTCAACCGTCGTAGTCAACCTCTACCGCGCTGGTGTTGCTGGGGGCACGCTCATCACAACAACAGTCTATGAAGTTCCCCTACTTTCCTGCATCACCATTCCACCAACTCCAGAAGTAAACGATCCATGCGGTATCGACAACGCAAGCTGGGTCACCCCTGGCGACACCACAGAAATTACCTGGGAGATTGTCAATGATGAGCTTATCGCAACCGCCCATGGCAGCTTATTCACCGACGGTAAAGCAACCCACAACTACGGGATAGCCCGAGATGGCAACGTACTCTGTACGCCACTCTCACCGACTATCAATCCGATTTGTGGACTCGCACCCAACGATACCATCGAGATTCCAACTATTACCGATCCAAGCACTGCGCACTTCCACTATGGCGACATCAGTACGATCTTCAACGACGACGGTACTGTCACCTACACCGTATCGGCAATCGCTGATGAAGGCTATAGCTTTGAGAATGAGCAAGGCACTGAGATTACCTGGACGTTTGAAGAATCAACCGAACCATGTGATATGCCAGCCATTTCTTGGAAGCTACCAACCTGCCTAGACGGCACACAGTCTGTAACTGTCATCTACGATACTGAAAAATACCTCTACACCATTAGCAAAGATGGCGGCGAGGAAGTCACGCTTGCAAGCGGAACAACTACTCTTGCAACTGGCGCCTACACCATCCGCGCCTATGAGCTCTGGTATACCGACCCTGATCTTGGACCAGTCTACTGGACTGAACCATCTCAGGAAGAGTCACGCACTATTCTAGCTGCAAACGGCTGTGGTGGGCTCCTGCCAACACCAGCCGAGCTACCTCACACTGGTGGCAGCATGGACGGCGTACTCGTTGCGCTCGTCGCAGCAATCGCCACCTACGGCGCTGTCTACTTTGCTCAGCCACGTCGACAGAACTAATCGTCGACGCGTGGACATCCACCAGCTATAGAAGCACTGCAGGAAAGACCCATCCTTATGCGGGATGGGTCTTTTTGGTGGGCAATTCGGGCCACACGCCATACGGCTCGCCACCAGGAAGGCGGTCGGCACAAGCCTCCCTATCTCCGTTCGCAATGGGTCAAGAGCAAGCTCTTGCTTCCATTCCTCGCTTTACGAACCCTACGGGTTCAGTCTCGAAGAGACTACCAAAGTAAATACCCCTGCGTAGAACAGGGGTATTTACTTTGGTGATCCCACCGGGAATCGCCCACATTCTGCGGGCCCGAAAGTCAGGCAGATGAGCATAGCTCATCTGTGACATTTCCTTGCGAACTGCCGACAGGCAGTTCTCACCCGGATTGGGCAATCCGGGCCACATCTCGCAAAGATCACCACGCAAACACCCCTGTATAACACAGGGGCGCTTACGTGGTGACCCACGTTGACCAAACATGGAACTCGTTACTTGAGGGCTTAGAGCGCATTGATGCTGCTATGGAAGACTATATTTCTAACGGTAACGG
>DBNP01000019.1:0-728 GCA_002299795.1 Candidatus Saccharibacteria bacterium UBA669
TACTCGCCGATTAGTGGCAATGCCGAATATGCAGCACAGCGGCAGACAAAAGTGCTCGGACGCATGGTTGCTGAGGGTTATATTACTGAAGATCAAAAAACTGCCGCACTTGCTCAGCCGCTTGTGTATGCAGAGGTTTCAGCCGCACCAAGTTCGATAGCACCACATTTTGTTGAAATGGTAATTGGTGAATTAAGCGAAAAATATGGCTATGAGCAGGTAATGCGATCAGGATTTCAGGTAACAACAACACTGGATACTCGTGCGCAGACCGCCCTGAATGAGAGTGTGGCCAACCAGCTGGCATACGTCAATCGGAACGGTGGTAGCAATGTGAGTGCGGTTGTGATTGACCCAAAGACAGGTGAGATACGTGCCCTTGTCGGTAGTGCCGACTATACGAATGATACGTGGGGCAAGGTGAATATGGCGACAACTGCAAGACAGCCTGGTAGTAGTTTTAAGCCGATTTATTATGCACAGGCACTTGCGGATGGTGTGATTACACCGGCAACTATCTACCATGATGAATTGACGGACTTTGGTGGCTATAAGCCGATGAATGCCAGTCGACAGTGGTATGGTGACGTGACAGTTCGCAAAGCTCTCAACTGGTCGCTCAATATTCCTAGTATCAAGGTCATGCAGGATTATACAATTGATAAGTCGGTTGCGGGCGCGAAAAAGTTGGGTATTGAACTTGATCAAAATCGTGACCACAACCTGAC
>DBNP01000019.1:733-51879 GCA_002299795.1 Candidatus Saccharibacteria bacterium UBA669
GACAAGTATGGCAAGCGTATTCTGCAAAATAGTGCAACGCGCAACCAAGCTATCACAAAAGAAGGCGCCTACCTGATCTCAAATATATTGTCCGATAATCAAGCACGCTCGGGTATTTTTGGAAGCTCGCTGAGCATTCCGGGCCATACTGCTGCGGTGAAGACCGGTACCACAAATGATAGTCGTGACGCGTGGACGATTGGGTATACGCCCGACTATGCGGTGGGGGTATGGGTTGGGAATAATGATAATTCACCGATGAATAATGGCGGCTCGGGAATGGCTGGGCCGGTTTGGCGCAACACCCTCATAAAGTTACTTGCAGGCACATCTGACAAAAAATTTGATATGCCAAGTAGTATTGTGCAGCGTAGCGTCTGTACGGCGAATGGCGGTCTTGCGAGCAAGACGGGTAGCGGCACATACAACGAGTACTTTATGGCAGGCGCATTACCAACAAAGGCATGTACGTCTGATCCAGTTATGATTACAGTCTGTAATCTTGATACAAAGAAAACTGAGTCGATCGATGAAGAGACGTTCAATGCAACAGTTTATTCAAAGAACATTGATGACTGTAAGCCAGCTAGTATTGCAGTTTGCGATCTTGAGTCGGGGCAAGTAAAAACGATTGAGGAAACCTCCTATGATGACGAGACACAATCAAAGGATACCCAAAACTGTGTACCGCACGTCAAGGCCTGTGATACGACGATCGGTGGTGTGGTGTGGGTGAAGCCGGCCGACTTTGTGCCGCCACGCTATACCAGCAATATCACTGCTTGTGTTGTCGTACCCTAATCAAGAAAATCAGGCATTTTAACAGATTTCAGGTGGTATGAGTTGTAGCTGAACCATCTGGTCACTTTATCTGGTGCACATAGTTGCACCAGTCCCCCATGCTTAACTGCATGAGACATCGCGGCAATCCCTATGTAGGTTGTTTCTGTGCCGAAGTAAAGTGCGGGGTATCTATCACGTCGTTTTATTGCTCTATTCGTAGGGTTAAGCTCGACACAAAGACGAAGGATGAGCTGACTGTGAGGTAGTAGTATGGCATCGGAGTGAATGCCTGGATCATCAATTGGTGAGGGAATTAATTTTCCAGCGATTGGCGTATCGCCGATGCGTAGTTCAATTGCCGCTTCACTGTAGTTATACTCGGCATCCTCTGCGGGTACGGTGAGTATGCTGAGCAGGGTTGCGGTGCGTGCCATATCGGTAAAATAAGGCGCGTTGGGCATTTCAAGTAAATCTTCATTGATATACCCCACCATTTTTTCAAGCTGTCCTGGGGTTTTGATGCCGATCATGACGCTATTGTACGGCTGGTGCAGTATTCGCGCAATGCCCAGGAGTGTGCCATAATAGAAGTATGATTGCGCATGTTGATGGCACGGTTGCGGAGAAGTTTGCGGGAGCGCTTATTGTCGATGTAGCGGGCATTGGCTATGAGGTAACGGTCGCGGCCGGTGAGTATGACACTGCACAGCTGGGCCAGGGGATAAAACTATATACCTATCACCATATACGTGAGCAAAGTCAGGAGCTATTTGGTTTTAGTAGTCTTGCCGCAAAAAAGCTATTTGAACTGCTGATTACTGTGCAGAGCGTGGGGCCGAAAGCGGCGATTGCAATACTGAGCCTTGACAGTGCCGAGGTGGTGCGCAACGCGATCGCCAATGCAGACAGTGTGTATCTCGCTAAGGCGAGTGGTGTTGGCAAGAAGACGGCCGAGGGTGTCGTCGTCAAGCTGTCTGATAAAGTCGGTATGCCGATTATTTATCACCAAACAACACCGACGCAGACTGAACTTGACACTAGTGATGAGGCCTTGGAGGCGCTGATTGCACTTGGCTATACGCTGAATGATGCGACTAAGGCGCTTGATGGTATTGATCACAGTCTTTCTACGAGCCAACGCGTGCGCGAGGCGCTGAGGCAATAGCTTATGGCAATTGAGCGAATTGTCGATACGAGTGTGAATGATGATGGCTCAGAGGAGCAGATCATTGAAGTGACACTTCGTCCGCAAAATTTCAGTGAGTATATAGGACAGGATCGTCTCAAGAAAAATCTTCAACTTAGTATCGATGCCGCAAAAAAACGCAGAGAGCCGATTGACCACGTGCTGCTATATGGGCCACCAGGGCTTGGCAAGACAACTATGGCGACAGTGATTGCTAATGAGATGGGGACTCGTATTCGAGTGACGGCGGGGCCTGCGATTGAACGTGCAGGAGACCTTGCGAGTATCCTCACAAATCTGCAGGATGGCGATATACTATTCATCGATGAAATTCATCGGCTGAGCCGAACGGTGGAGGAGGTGCTCTATGCAGCGATGGAGGACTATAAGCTCGACATCGTCATTGGCAAGGGCCCGGCGGCTCGCAGCGTGCGCCTTGATTTGCCGCGCTTTACCGTGATTGGGGCAACGACGCGCACCGGTAGTCTGGCCGCTCCGCTGCGTGATCGATTCGGCCATCTTTATCGTCACGAATTTTATTCGCCAGAGGAGATTGCACAGATTATCACCCGCTCAGCCAAAATACTAGAAAGTACTATTCATCCAGAGGCGGCAACGTTGCTGAGCGGACGTGCACGCTTGACGCCACGGATTGCCAACCGCCTCCTCAAGCGAGTGCGTGACTATGCGGATGTTAATGGTGACGGCATTATCGATACGGCAATCACCACTAAGGCACTTGAATTGCTTGAAATTGATACGATGGGCCTCGATCCTGCCGATCGGAATATGCTGACAAAGATGATTGACACCTATGGCATGAACCCAGTCGGGCTAACGACGATCGCAGCGCTGACGGGTGACGAGGCCACAACGATAGAAGATTTTTATGAACCATTTTTGCTCCAGGTTGGATTCATCGAGCGGACGCCAAGGGGACGCAGAGTGACTCCTCGCGCATATAAGCATCTTGGCAAGCAACTAGATACGACAAATGAATAGCCCTGCGGTATAATGATTGCATGGGACATATGATGGAAAAAATGGCGCATCGAGACGTACTCAAAGAAGATACCGTAGAGTCAGCTGTGCATGACCAGTACCAACAAAAGCCTGTTGCCTATGATGCTGACGGAAGGCCGCTATATGCGGCGCCACTAGAGCAAGCAGCTACACCACCACAGGTGGTCCACGTAGCTCGCTCCACTGAGCCCGTACCAGTCGAGGTGTCTGAAGAGACGCGCAGGCGCCACGGCGAGTCAATGAGAGCATTCCCTTGGCTTAATCTTAGTGATCACGAGTATCTTATCAGCGTAGTACGCCGTCACCCAATCGGCATGTGGGGGCCATTGCTGGCAACTTCGATATCTGTATCACTTATTTTCATATTCTTAATGAACTATCCATACTTTAGTGAGTCAATTGGACTACCCATGGCGCCATTTGGTGCTGTGCTACTGGTCGGTATCCTCATGGCAATATTATTTTTGGTCGGTGGATATCTAGCGATTTGGGTATACACCAACAATCACTTTTTCCTGACGAATGAGAGTGTTATTCAAGAAATACAGGCAAGTATCTTCTCAAAAAAAGAACAAACGGTGAGCCTGATGAATATTGAGGACGCGAGCTACAGCCAGCGGGGCCCGATGCAGACTATTTTGAACTATGGCTCGATTAGGCTTAGTACCGAGGGCGAAGAAACTACATACAGGTTTGACTATGTCTCGAGTCCAAAGAAGCAGATCGCAATTCTCAACAATGCCGTTGAGGCATTCAAGAACGGTCGACCTGTCGAAGGGCCGACAGACAGCAACGAAAATAACTAGATTCTCGCTACTTATTGCGATTTGTTTTGATGTAGTCACCTTCGCGTTCCATAGTAGAACGTAGGCTGTAGCCAGTACATTTGCCGGCCGTATCGCAGCCGGTGGCCTCGTAGCGAAAGTCGGAGCTAGAGTCGCCAAGCTTGTTGCCATCAGGGTCGGCGAAGAGAGCGGGATCAACAGCACGCAGCGTCTTGCTGTCGATACTCACAGGGTAGCTATTATTTTTTTCGTAATACACTTCCTCGAGATTGTAGTACATGGCATTTATTGCGACCTTTCGGGCTGCATCGCGCACTGTTGAGTTGACGGTGGCTTTTTCTGTATAGAACACCCATCCACCAATAATAAGCACCGTGATTACTACGAGCAATTCCAAAACTGTAAAGCCAGATCGTTTCATACTGCTTATTATAGCAAAACTTGTAGCCGGTACGATATACTATAACGAGTAGTAAGAAGGGGAAAATATGGCAAAGAAGTCTGAGAGTAAAACACTGGCCGAAAAACCGACTGCCAACGAGGGAAAGCTAAAAGCACTTGGTCTTGCAATGGATCAGATTACCAAACAGTTTGGTGATGGCTCGATCATGAAGCTGGGCGAAGCAAAAAAAGTTGATGTAGAGCTACTATCTAGCGGTAGTCTGAGTCTTGACATCGCTCTGGGCGGCGGATATCCTAAGGGCCGCATTATTGAGATTTATGGTCCAGAGAGTTCTGGTAAAACCACGCTTACACTGCATGCAATAGCTGAAATTCAAAGACAGGGCGGTACGGCGGCGTTTATTGATGCCGAGCATGCACTCGACCCTGCCTATGCGAAAAAACTAGGTGTTGACACTGACAATCTACTAGTAAGCCAGCCAGACAATGGTGAGCAGGCACTTGAAATTGTCGAAACACTGGTGCGCAGCAATGCGGTTGACCTGATTGTTATCGACAGTGTTGCGGCACTTGTCCCACAGGCCGAGATTGACGGCGACATGGGTGACAGTCACATGGGTCTACAGGCTCGCCTGATGAGCCAGGCGCTGCGCAAGCTGACGGGGATCATCAACAAGAGCCACGCCACGGTAGTGTTCATTAACCAAATTCGCATGAAGATCGGTGTGATGTTTGGTAATCCTGAAACGACCACTGGCGGTAACGCACTCAAATTCTACGCTAGCGTACGTGCTGACATTCGTCGGATTGGACAGATCAAAGAGGGTGAAGAAATCATTGGTAACCGTACCAAGGTGAAGATTGTGAAAAATAAGATCGCGCCACCTTTTAGAACTGCTGAGTTTGACATTATGTACAATGAAGGCATCAGCCGCACTGGTGACGTGCTTGATCTTAGTGTGCAGCACGGTATCGTTGGCAAAAGCGGTGCATGGTTTGACTACGCCGATGCCAAGATTGGTCAGGGGCGTGAAGCAACCAAGAAATACCTTAAAGATAACCCTACGGTGCTGGCAGAAATAGAGCAGAAGGTTCGCGAAAAAGTAGCTACCGAGGAGGACTAGTGGAAAGTCTCCTAGAAGAGAGGGCTACTGATCCGGGGGACAAGTCGAGACGAATTCGCGAGAGGCTTGCTCGCATTGCAAATGGTGGCGTGATGCTGACACTAGAAGTTATAGGTGGCAAGCGGCGCAGAACAAGAGTTCCAAGGAAGTCACTTTCTCAAGAAGTTGCTAGGGAAGAAGCATTAGCGAGAGAATCAACAATTGAAGATTACTAGCATCTCCACGCAAGTGCATAATCCCGACCGGGTTAACGTGAGTATCGATGGCAAATATCAATTTAGTTTGGATATTTCTCAAATTACTGATCTCGGGGTGAGAGTCGGTAGGGAATTGGACGACGATGAGCTGGCAGTATTGGAGACAGAGAGCCAATTCGGAAAGCTCTACTCCCGAGCGCTTGAGTATTGTTTGATGCGGCCGCATAGCGTACGTGAGGTTCGTGACTACCTGTACCGCAAAACACTACGAACCAAGTACAAAACACGCCAGGGTGAGGTGAGGGAAAAAGAAGGCTACTCCCCTACCCTAGCGACACGGGTGTTGGAGAAACTACAACAGAAGCGGTATGTTGATGACGAACAGTTTGCACGTTGGTGGGTTGAAACGAGAAATCGCACAAAAGGCACTTCCCTCCGTAAGCTTTCAAACGAGCTACGGGCAAAGGGAGTTGAAATGCAGATCGTCGAAGAGGTATTGGCGGCAAGCGACCGTGCGGATACGGATGAGCTACAGAAGCTTATTGCAAAAAAGCGGACCCGCTATCCAGATGACACTAAGCTGATACAATACCTAGCCCGGCAGGGGTTTCGGTATGATGATATTGCACAGGCGCTTCGCGGTAGCGACGAGTTCACTGCTTGAGCTGAGCTGGCTCGATGGCAGGCTCTGACTTTCGAAATGGGTTGACGTAACTGCCAATTACTTCGTGACGCTCGGGTTCCGGCACCTTGGCCTCGGAATGAACGACAATTGATTGGTTGTTGATCTCGATAATCTGTGATCGGTGAATGAGAAGCTCGGTATCTGATAGACTTTTTAGCATTGGTCGCTTGACGTTGAGTTGCTGTACGATGAAGCCGGTTGTGTCGAGAGTAAAGTCTGTAACTTTGCCGAGTTTGTGTCGATGCTCGTCGGTAACTGGCATGCCGATAAGGCTAAAGTGTAGTTTGTAAAGAGACTGGAGTGATATGACATCTTCTGGTCGCACAAACTCATCGCTGGAATCGACAATCATCCCGATATCACTGAGCTCACGCACGTCAGCAATGCGTAGTAGTGAAGGGTGGTGTGCGAGTATGGCACCTTCAAGCTCATACGCGATAATTGCAAGGCTGGCGGGATCGATGATCGGTTTCGATAGCCGCGCAAGCTCGGCTCCGGTCTGGAGCCCCATGACTGGCATATGGAGGAGTGTAGAGCCAAGGAGAATCATGATCCTACGAACGGATTAACTCTTCCTGCCGGTAGATCAAGCGGCTTAGTCTCGGTCGTTGTTTTACTGAGTCCTTCAATGCGCTTCATCGTATCTTTATCAAAAGTGGCAGTAGACTGGCTGTCGGGCGCGGTTTCGGCGCTGAGTGTTTGGTTGAGCATGAAGGTTGCCACCGAAAGACTGCCGGCAATTGTCAATACAAATACGATGACGTGGAAGCGATGAAAAAACCGGCTGACATAAGTGCCAATTTGTCCTAGATTGATACTTGATTTCATTATCGTACGTATACCTCTATTGTTAATATATCACTTGATACCTGATTGCCATCTTTGGATCCGCTAGCTTTCGATAATGTGACTTGCTTAATATGCATAGTGAACAGGCTCTGCTCGATATAGTGAATGAAGTTAAGCATGCGCGTATACTCAACTGGGTTCTTGATGGCGACAGTGATAGTCATTGACTTGATACCGGCAGGAGCGGCGGCGCCTGCGGCTGAAGGAGCTGCGGCCGCAACAGCAGTGGTGCCGCTGGCAGTTGGCTGAGAGCTCGCAAAGCTAATGCTCGTAATCGTAAGCCCGGCTTGTGAGGCATATGCCGGCAAGACATTGTTGGCAATATCTTGGTATTCATAGCTTCTACTCTGGGCGACAATGCGCGATGCACGATCGACGATATCGGAATTTTTCTCAAGCTCAGCCTTGGTGGTGATGAGATCCTGAAGACTCGAGTTGCTTGCCTGCGCTTCCTGTGTTAATGATTTTGATGAATTGGAGAAATCGGTGAGGATGCGATATCCCATGACGAAGACACCGATACCTGCGCCAGATAGCACTACTAGTAAGCTGATCAAAATAAGCCTGACACGAGTTGGGGTTAGTGAGCCTTTCATGACTTTAGAAGCTCCTTTGAAAACGTGATGTTATAAATAACGACATACGAATACCCATTGTCGCCATTTTCGATCTGTGTCGTGGACTGGATGCTGACGTCTGCAAATGCACCAGAAGCTTGAAGCTGGTTTTTGCCATCTGTAGCTCGCTGAAATGATTTGGTATGTGCTGTCAGCGTGGTTGGTGTGCCGAATGTCTCAGGGTCGATAGCAAGTGAATCAAGCACCATGTCATCGGGTAGGGCGGCAGCAATTTTCATAAATATAGAGGTGTAGGGGACTTGTTGGTTGAGGATATATTTGGCCGTTGCAAGATCTGACGTAAACTGGGTGGCGCGCATTTTAATGGGCATGTAGTCCGCAGTTTTGGCGGCGTTTTCGGCGATAGTCTGGTTGTTGCGATCATTCTCGGCGCTGATAGCAGCATGAAAAGCGACCATCTCAAGGACGAGCACCACAATAAAGAGTGCGAGTAGAAATGCGTACCGCCGTAGGAGTGAGTTGGTACGTGCAGCAGCGAGCTGGCGGCGATCATCTGGGGGCAGGAGATTGATCATTTCCACACCTTCTCTCTTGGTACGCTCGCTAGTCCAGCAACAGCAATATAGCGTGGCCGGAACTGCTTATTTGGCTCTTGTAGCGCGCCAAAATCGAGCTTCTGCCATGGGCTTGCGACACGAGCGGGCATAACAAGCTCATTGGTGAAGTATTCACCGATGCCGGGTACGTTTGCGCCGCCTCCCACAACCAATACTTGCTCAATCTTGTGATCATCATTGAGACGTTCGTTGTAGTAGCGAATCACTTTGCGTACTTCGGTAGTAATGCGCTGGAGGCTGGGTCGGAGTGCGGCGCTAATTTTGGCTTGCTTTGGTCCGGCGCTGAGACCATTGAGTACTTTTAATTGATGTGCATTCTCAAGGGCAACATCAAGCTTTTTTGCGATGTCGAGGGTAAATGTATTGCCGCCGATGCCGACACCTCCTGATACCCGAATCGCGCCTTTATCAAACACGGCAATGTCGGTACTGGCGGGCCCGATATCGACAATCAGCGTCGATAAGTGACCCTCTTCGGTTGCTTCGATGACTCTTGCGACAGCATTGATGCTTGGCTCGGCCATGATCGGCGTCAGTCCGGCAGCGCGAACGGCTGCAAGACAGGCATCCACCAGCGTGGTGGGCACTGCTGCCATGACGACGGTCAGCGTGTCTTTTGAATGCTCAATTACCTCGTAGTCAACATAGAGTGAGCTAAGGGGGATTGGGATGTATTGATCAACCTCCACCTCAACAGCACCGGAGAGGTGCTTTTCCTCTGACGCGGGAATAGTAAAGGTGCGTGAAAAGGTTCGTCCCGTCGGCAGACCAACGACAACATGGTCTGAGTTGAGTGATCCAACGATATTATCCTTGAGTAGGGTCGTAATATTATCCTTCAGATAGGTATCTTCTTGGTTGTCCATCGATGCCTGTACCTTCGCAGGGTCAAGGTCGAGCGAGCCATAGCCAAGTACTAACCACTTTTTCGGGTCGATCGACATGACTTTAATACCAGTTTGGCTGATATCTAGTCCAATCAGAGGTTTATCTTTGTAATAAAGTTTTGACATTGATGCCCACTAATAGAATTTTTCTCTATATAGTATAGCATGAGCACGATGGAATTTATTAGCTTTTGATGCTCTGTGCGAGTCCTGCAATTGGTCCCATGACGCTCGCGGCAATGAGTCCAACCATGGACCCCATGACAACAATCATCACAGGCTCAATAATCGAGCTAAGTCCATCGATTGCGACGTCCACTTCTTCCTCATAGAAATCGGCCACTTTGACAAGTACGGTATCTGTCTGGCCGGTCTCTTCACCAACAGCTAGCATCTGTGCGACGATGGGTGGGAATAGTTCATTTTTGGCGATCACAGAGGACAATGTTTTACCGTTCTTCACCTGCTCGGCAGCATCGATTAATGCTTGCTCATAGACGACGTTGCCCACTGCGTGTGCTGTCACATTGAGAGCCTCAAGCACGGCAACTCCAGCTCCCATGAGGGCCGAGAAAGTGCGTGCGAAGCGTGCGACCGCAACCTTTTGAATAATTGGGGTAATAATCGGAAGTTTGAGGACGACATGGTGAAAGATTGATCGGCCAGTGGGTGTTTTGAGGTAGCGCATGAGCAAGATGATGGCAGCGACAACAACTGGCAGCAAGAACAGGCCGTACTTGAGAAGAAAATCACTGATAGCAAGCATGGCAAGGGTGAGTGGCGGTAGCTTTGCATCCGCTCCACCGAGGTCTTTCAGGATCCCGCCAATTTTTGGAATGACAAAAAGCATGAGACCGAAAAATGCGACGATGGTGATGAAGATAAGCACCATTGGGTAGGTCATGGCGCTTTTGATTTTTTTGCGCATCGTGGCGTTTTTCTCCTGCTGCACCGCGAGTCGCTTGAGGATGTCATCGAGAATTCCCGCCGCTTCACCGGCACGTACCATGTTGACGTACACGTCGTTGAACGCATTGGGGTATTTTGCCAGTGCATCAGCAAAAGTTGAGCCACCTTCAACATTTTTGATAATGCCTTCGACGATAATCTTGAGTGCCTTGCTGTTGGTGTGGTCGTGGAGTGAGGTGAGTGCTCTCAGGATAGGCACACCGGCACTCACCATGGCGCTAAGCTGGCGCGTGAACATGACGAGATCATCATTCTTAATTCGGTTGGTACCGAGAAAATCAAGGAACGTGAACGACACCTTTTTTGAAGTCCCCTCTTTGAGGCTAATAGGGGAGAGGCTCTGCTTTGACATCATCGCGAGAGCGGCGGGTCGATCTTGTGCATCAAATGCACCAGATACGACTTTGCCTTGAGTGTTTGTCGCGGTGTATAGATAGCTTGGCATAATTACTCTCGAGTCACCCTGAGCACTTCCTCGAGGGTTGTATTGCCGCGCAGGGACTTTACGAGACCGTCGGCCTGCATGGTAGTCATGTTCTCTGATATCGCCTGATCTTGAATCTGATTACTTGTTGCGTTGGCGGTGATCATTTGCTGGATTGGAATGCTCACCCCAAGCACCTCGTAGATGCCAATCCTCCCCTTGTAGCCCGTATGACTGCACTCATCGCACCCGTCGGGGTTTGCTTTCCATAGATTCAAAACGGTTTTTTCGTCAGTACTCAGTGGAGTGTCGCCCCCGACTTTTTGGTCTACTGCTTGCATTTCGAGCTGGTGGATGCGTGCAAATGTTTCGCCTTCGCGAAGATTAAACAGCTTGATGAGCTCATCAATCTCACTTTGACTTGGTGTATGCTGCTGGCGACAGACCATACATAGCCGACGGACGAGTCGCTGACCAACAACTGCCTTGACTGTGCTTGCGATCAGAAATGGCTCAACTCCCATGTCGAGTAAGCGAGGGAGACAGGTTGCGGCGTTGTTGGTGTGAAGAGTGCTAAACACCAGGTGCCCTGTAAGTGCCGCCTGCACGCCAAGGTTGGCGGTGTCGCTGTCACGGATCTCTCCCACCATGATGATATTGGGATCCTGACGCAGGAGAGCGCGGAGGCCAGTCGTGAAGGTCATGCCGGCTTTTGGATTTGTTTGGGTCTGGTTGACTCCGGGTATTTTGTACTCAACCGGGTCTTCAATGGTAGAAATATTGACATTAGGACGATTGAGCATTGTGAGTATGCTGAATAGTGACGTTGATTTACCACTTCCCGTAGGCCCGGTGACGAGTACCATACCATTTGGCTCGGCGATTGCCTCGGTAATGACTTCGAGCGAGCGGCCCCAATAGCCTAGGTCTGTGAGGGTGACCGCCTGGTTTGATTCATCAAGGATACGTAGCACGACTTTTTCGCCGTCGGCAATCGGTAGCGTGCTGACACGAAGCGCGTACTGCTTGCCGGCAACTTTGATCTTGAACCTTCCGTCCTGCGGGACACGGCGCTCGTCGATCTTGAGGTTTGAAAGGATTTTGATGCGGCTGACCAGTGCGCCAAGTACGTTGCGGGGAAGCTGGTTGACTTCTTTGAGCACGCCATCGATTCGGTAGCGAATTTGCACGTAGGCCTCGCGGGGTTCGATATGAATATCAGAGGCCTGTGATCGAATGGCATATTCAAGCAGTAGGTTGACCGTTTGCGCGATAGGCGAGTCTTCGGCGACTTCAGCCTCTGTCACCTGTTGCGCGGTGCCATCGTCTTCGCGCTGAATGTCGATGACTTCGTTGAGCTCTTCGTTGACATCGCCACGGTAATTTTCCAGACACTGCAGGATATTCTCTTTTGAAGCAATGTAGATGCGCGTGTTTTCGCCAATCTCTTTTTGGATGAAGCTGACTGCCTGGACATCATCAGGGTCATCCATCGCGAGATGAACGAGTCCATCCTCATCTACCTGAAAAATAACCGCATTGTACTGTCGGGCGATTCGTTCGGGGATTTTATTGAGTACGTCCTGGGGGATGTCGCGAGGGTCAATCTCGATATAGGGAATGTCCGCGTAGGTGGCAAAGAGTTTTTTGAGTGATGGCTCGTCGATGACCTGCTTCTCAATGACCACGTCCTGTAGGGGTTGATCTAAATGACCGCCCTCTTGTTTGAGTGCGTCAAGTTGTTCGTTGGTTGCGACCCCACCCTCGACGAGTAGTTTCACTAGTGTGTCATCGGAAATACGCATACCGCTTGTGTCTATTGTATCTGACTATGGGCATAAGTACTAGTGTTTTCGCTGGTCAATATTTGACAGCATAGCCCATGAGTTATGTTATACTACTATCGATATGGAAGTGACGATTACTTCATCTGAAGACATGGAGAAATTAGGTGTCCGCATTGGACAGGTGCTAGCTGGCGGAGAGGTGCTAGAGCTGGTTGGAGATGTAGGAGCGGGCAAAACGACACTTACCAAAGGTATTGCGCGGGGTCTTGGTATCGTAAATGATGTCCAAAGTCCAACGTTTACGATTAGCAGGGTGTATGAAGCACGCGATGGACTCAGGCTGGCGCACTATGATTTCTATCGGCTGGTTGATGCGGGTATTATGAGCGCCGAGCTCTATGAGTCGGTTCACGACCCACACACAGTTACGGTGCTCGAATGGGCGTCAATTGTGGCTGGAGTCTTGCCGCACGATGTATTGACGATTCAACTCGCACCGATTCTGGAAACCAGTCGCAAGGTGTCGATAGCTGCCAATGGCGACAAATCCCGTGCGGTGATGGAGAAGTTGCAATGATTTTACTATGGAATAGTGCGGCGATGATGGTTCAGTGCACGCTGGTGGATGGGCGTGGAAGGTATGATTATGAGTGGCAAGCTGATCGTCTCTTGGCGCGCGATATATTGTCATATCTTCGTGACACCCTAGCGATACACGGCAAGACGGTTGACGATGTCACCCAGATTGGTGTATTCCGCGGGCCGGGTAGTTTTACTGGTCTTCGAATCGGGCTGAGTGTGCTCAATACACTTGCCACGGCGCGGCAACTGCCGATTGTTGGTGCTACTGGAGATGCCTGGCTGTCTGAGTGTCTGGAACGCCTTGACCGGCAAGAGAATGACAGTATTGTGATGCCTGACTATGGCGGTGACGCGCATATTACGAAACCGCGAAAATAGCTTGCGGCAAAGGCCGCAGGAGCGCTACAATAGATGGAGTTAGCTGATGCTAGCTACCAATCATTTTAACTATTGAAATTTCCAGCTCAGCCCGTAGTGTGACAGTTTTGATTGTATGACACGTATGTATTGTTGCCCCTGAGCTAGAAGAAAGGACCATATATGATAGAGATAATCGCCGCTGTTGCTGGTATCGTTGCTGGCGTGGGCGGAAAGTTTGTGTACGACAAGCAGCGTGTTGCTAGCAGTCGTCATAATGCCGAAAAAGAGATTGCTCGTGCTGAGCGTAAGGCAAGCGAAATTGTTCTCAAAGCCAAAGACGACGCACTGCGCCTAGAGCAGGAGCGCCGCAGGGAAATGCAAAAAGTTGAGTCACGCCTTGCTGACCGTGAGACCACGCTCGACAAAAAGCTTGACGAGCTAGACCGGCGCAGTGAAAGGTTACGTACCGCTGAAGACGAAGTCGAGTCACTCAAGGGCGAAGTGCGTGAGATTCGCACCAAGCAGCAGGAGAAGCTTGAGAAAATCGCTGGGCTGAAGAAGAAAGACGCGGCCGAAAAGCTGATGCTGATGACTGAGCGCGACATCAAGGACGACTTGCTCGGACTGGTTGCGAAACTGCAGAAGGATGCTATTGATGATGCCGAGGAAAAAGCGCAACTTGTGATTGTCAGTGCGATGGAGCGTATGGCTAGTGAGGTAACCGCTGAGCGGACGGTGACGGCCATCAAGCTTACCGACGAAGAAATGAAGGGACGCATCATTGGCAAAGAAGGGCGTAATATTCAGGCGATTCAGCGCGCGACGGGTGTTGATATTCTTGTTGATGACACGCCGGGTATGATCGTACTCTCAAGCTTCGACCCTATTCGGCGACAAGTGGCTCGTATTGCACTTGAAATGCTCATGAAGGACGGTCGCATTCATCCGGGACGCATCGAGGAAGTCGTTGCCAAGGCCGAAAAGCAAATTGAAAAAGAAGTTGTAATGGCTGGTGAAGACGCTGCGCGCGAAGTAGGCGTAACGGGCATTCCAAAAGAGCTCCTCAAACTGGTTGGAGAGCTCAAGTTCCGTACGAGCTATGGCCAGAATGTGCTGATGCATAGTGTTGAAATGGCACATATGGCTGGGCTGATCGCTGAAGAAGTTGGCGCTAATGTGCGCGTCACCAAAACCGCTGCCCTGCTGCATGACATGGGTAAGGCGGTAACACACAAGGTAGAGGGCAAGCATCACCACATAGGCGCTGAGCTGGCGCAAAAAGCAGGCATGAGCCCTGAGATATGCCACGCTATTGAGGCGCATCATGATGACATTGACGCGACGACACCCGAAGCGATGGTGATCCGCGTCGTAGATGCTGTGAGCGCTGCTCGGCCAGGCGCAAGAAATATTAGCGCAGAGAATTTCTCGGAGCGCATGCGTGATCTTGAAAACATTGCCACAGGCTTCAAAGGAATTGAGAAGGCCTATGCGATTAGCGCTGGCCGTGAGGTGCGCGTGATGGTTCGCCCTGAATCGATTGACGACCTCAGCGCTATCAAGCTTGCGCGTGATATCGCCAACAAGATCGAGAGCACGATGCAATATCCTGGTACGATCAAGGTGAATGTGATTCGCGAGACTCGTGCTATCGAGTTCGCAAAGTAGCAATGCACGAATTTACAAAAGAGCAGACTGTCGCTTGGATGAGCGGGCTCGAGAAGCGCATGTCGAGCGGTACGGTTGCGGTATGTGCCGATGACCGAGTGGTGGTAGTGAAGGCGCACTACAAACGGTATTGGTCATTTCCTGGTGGCGTGATTGACCACGGTGAAACACCGCTAGCGGCCGCCATACGAGAAGTTGCCGAGGAAGTAGGCATTACTCTACAGGCAGATCAGCTCGAGTTTAGGCTGATCGTCGATCGCATGAGCGATCTAGCCCAAACATACCAGTTTGTCTATGAGACGCATGTGGCGGGCGACGTGTTCGATATGATTCAGATCGACAATCATGAGATAGAAGATGTAGCGATTGTGACTCGACAGCAAATACTCGACGGTGACCGCCACTACTCGCAGACAGCACGGCACTGGGCGTCGGGCCAGACGGGGTATGTAGAGCAGCAATTTGGAGCGGGCGCTCAGGGCGAGATCTAACTGTTTTCGAGTGCTACTTGCCCAAGCGGCCGGGCGACCACTACCACTCGACCTGCTTCGGCGCCACCAAGCTCGCAGCTATAGAGGGTGAGCTTAGGCTCGGTGGAGGGTGCCTCGATCTCAACCTGAGTCGGCTTGACATCGAATATTTTATCAATTTCATAGCCGTAGCGCGTACCGTCATAGTCAACGACAATCTTATCGCCAACGATTAGCTTATCAATATTGTAGAACGGTGATTTTTTTGCCGTCTCGCCGGGCGTTGGTGCAAGAGTGAAGCGATGAGCGGCTATGATGAAGTTCCCGCCGTTTACAGGGTTGCCCCTTTCTGGGTAGCGCCACTGTGCGCCGTGATCGAGGGAGCTTTGGCCCTTTCCGTAGGCAATATCAACTCCGATCCTTGGGATGACAATACGATCGTATTGTTTTGTGGGGGTGGGCAATGATTTCAGCTCAATAGGCTTCGAGTAGACAAGAGGGGCAATCGCAGGCGCGCCAACGAGAGATAGCAGATATAAGCCACTTCCAAGCAGGAGTATAGCCACTACTGTGCTAAGACGTGCTACAGAAATAGTCTTTCGGTGTTTCTTTATTTTCAGCATATAACCCCTATGGTTATATGTAGTATATCCTAATCTTACGCAGGCGACAACTTACTTTGAGAATAGTACGTATTCACCTGAGCGGGTGTCGCCCTGGACTGCGCGTGTCGACCATTCGCCATTTTGCAGTATATTTCCAGACCACTGCCAGCCAGAATTACCTGTCGAGCTTGTCAGTGTGTATGGGAGGTAGCGATCATACCCGAGCGGATTAGTTAATCTGATGGTGCAATAGGTGCTTGCCGCGGCAACACAGCCACTACTCATCGTTGCTCCTGGAGAATAGCTATGCTCGGAGCGGGAATCGCCTGTCTGTAGCAGCTTTGGAGTGGCGGGTGTCGTGCTATTGAGTGACGTTGCGATGGCCGCGGCCGTGTTGGCATTGACTAGGCCATGCCCATACTGATTAGTATAGGTAGCACCGTTCATTGCGCCTACTTTTGTTGCTGAGCCATCAAGTATTGCGGTAATGTCGTCAGGACTGGTCACTGGCCGGATCGATTTGATGAGTGAGGCCATACTAGCAACAACTGGTGCTGCGAATGAGGTGCCATACAGGCTTCCCGAGTAGGCAGTTGTATAGTTGAACGTTGCTGGGTTATTTGGTGTCGCCCCGCGGCTGATCAGGGGAGCTATGATAGCACCGGAGCCCGGAGCGATGATATCGAGACCTGGGCCATAGCTACTAAAGCTAGCGCGACTATCGTTGCTATCACTCGCACCGACGGCAATCACGTGATTGTACAGTGCAGGGTAGCCCATTGCGCCTGGCTTTTGTGGATCGCAGCCATTTTCGGATCCCGTGCCGCAATTACCCGCCGCCGCAATCACTATCACCCCGTGGCTATACGCATAGTTGATGGCAGCTTCCATCGCACTATCTTTGGCGCTCCCTCCGAGACTCATGTTGATGATGTCTGCACCATTGTCGACGGCATAGTAAATGCCCGCGACAATCTTGCTGGTCCATCCACTTCCATCATCACCCAAAACCTGTAGCGGCATGACTTTTACATTCCAGTTGAACGTTGCGATGCCCTTGCTATTATTGCTTGCTGCGCCCGTGAGCCCGGCAGTAGAGGTGCCGTGAGACGTTGCGGCAAATGGATCGCCCTGGTTAATACCGAAACACGTCTGATCTTCCTGGTAAAGAATGTCGTCGCCAGACATGCCGGCCTGAGGATTGTTATTTGCAACATAGATACCCATTCCATTGTAGGCACAGGGTGTCGCGGTGGGCTGGTAGCGCCCGTAGAAGTTCCATCCTCGCCAGTCGTCTTTGTATCCATTGTTGTCGTCGTCGCAGCCATTGGTCGACTTATTGACCGAGCTGCCACTCCAGCATCGATCGCCGGCCTGTGTCATCGAGTTTTCTCCGGGATTGGCATACCACTGTGTCGCTAGGTCTTCATGTTGCAGGGCAAAGCCGGTGTCAAGCACCGCAACGACAACTTCTGAGCCGGTCGACTGGGACCACACCGATGGTGCCCCAGTATGAGTGAGTGCCCACGGAGGGTAATTGACGCTAGTATAGTAGGGGTCGTTTGGCGCAACAAGTGCGTAGTAGGGATGCTCTTTAGTCACTGTTGCAGCTATCTCGGCTTGCTTGGGTGCTGCATCAAATGCGGTTTGTATCGAGCTTGACTGGTTGGGGGGTGTTGTGGGCGAGTTGGTGGCTGAGGATGGTTTATTGTCGGTCGCCGGGGTGTCGGACGTAGTATGGGAATTAACCGCAACGCCTCCGGTGCGCTGTGTCGCACTGATGCGTACGGTCGGGACTAAGAGAGAAGTATCAACAAATAGCTGCTGGTAAGCATACAGGACCACTCCTGCCATAACAGTCGTACAGAACATTGTGAGAACCGCGAGAGATTTGTTTATTTTCATGGGCTAAAACCGCTAATGCTATTGTATGCGCTTTTTTTACGATTCGCAACTATTCTCTACCAAATTTGGTCTCGCTTCAGACGAAATAGTCGAGCGAGGATATACTGTATACCGAACCACAGGCTTGTGCAGATGGCGCAAAAACCACCCACTGTGAGTACGATATCGTGCGATAGCTGAGGGATTGACGAACTATTGATGAGAGGTAGTAGTGCGAACAGTGTGCCGAGTAGCTTGAGTCCAATCACCACTTGGTAGGTGAGGCGAATTGAACGAGTTTTGCTAAGTTTTTTGTGATGCGTAAGGGTGGGGATGATGGCATGAGCAGTTGCACGTGTTGTTTGTGCGCCTTTTTTGCCAACAGCTCGCGGCAATCGGGCAACAGTAACAACCGTCGCGACCAACACAAGTAGGGATATGGCGGATGCAACGACAAAGGCAACCGGTGAGAACACCCCAAAATCAACGGCTTGTGGCTGCGGGGAGACGCGTGGTGCATCAACCGGGAAAAGCATCGCATGGTCTCCACTGATAAACGGATAGCCCACAATCAGGAGACACCACGCCCACTGCATGACTAGCGATAGATAGCCGAGTGTGCCGAAGGTGTTGACACATGTGAGACGCGCTGATGATGATTGCATACTACCATCATACCAAAATAAACACAGGGAAGACCTTATGGCTATCGCCGGCCTAGCGGTTCCTGATGCACTCAAAGCTAAAATAACTGAACTAGTTCAGGCAGAACATCAAGTTGAACTGGGTCGACTGTAGGATACGCCCAAAGTATCGACTGACCCTACAGGGCAAAAATACAAAATAAAGAATAGCTTGATAATAAAAATATAAAACCTACAATAGTTCCATGGATTATAAACAACAGAGTAACCAGGGTTGTCTTGTCGTCGACTTAATGTACCTATTTGGTATAGAGCCAACCAGGGATAAAGAACGGGATATCCTGAGCGATGGGCTGTCTCGGCTGCGCGAGAATTATACGCTTGGCTGCCTACTAGCTTTTCTCGATCGATACGAAGACAAGTCGGTAACGCTATACGTCGACAACAAATACTATCTCGATATGTTGAAGCAGCGGGTAGACCATCCGCGCATAAAGATGGTATATAAGAAAAACGACGCTAGTCTTCTGGGTACACTCGACACCCCATTTATCGTTTACGTTGATAACAATATAACCGACGGCTGGACGCACCTGCCCCATTTTATGATGGTGACTGGTGCCACGGATAAGTTTTATGATGTCTTTGATCCTTGGGATGGCAAGACGATCAAGCTGTCGAAGGAGAAGCTTCATAGTGGGATTGAACTTTTGCGCAGCCATGTGAAGGTATGCCCGTTTGTCATCCAAGCTCGGTAGGTGTATGTACGAAAAAACCCGTCCATACGGACAGGCATCTTCGTGGTCGGGGTGAAAGGACTCAAACCTTCGACCTCCCGGTCCCAAACCGGGCGCGCTATCAACTGCGCCACACCCCGATAGGTGTACCTGGATATTATAGCGTAATTCGTCAAAATGTCTAGATATGCGGACTAATCACGAGAATGGCTAGAATCTAGTACAATATGCTTATGAGACACATCATGAAACGAAATATATCACACATTACGCCGCATACATCACTCATCATTGCCGTGCTTGCCATCTTCGCGATGGTGATTTGCATGTGGATTGGCATGAGGCAGAGTATTTGGTTTGATGAAGCGTATTCGATTCTCGTAGCGCGCCATACGCCAGCCGAAATCGTTGCGCTTGCGGCTGCTGATACGCATCCGCCCGGGTATTACCTGTTGCTTCATGGGTGGGGGGCGATTGCTGGATGGAGTGAATTTGCGCTACGAAGTCTCAGTGTGGCTGCCTATGGTGCGTCGCTTGTTGTGGCGGGTCTGCTGGTGCGGCGGATGTTTGGTAATCGCGCAGCAATAGCTACGGCAGTGCTGCTGCTGTGCTCGCCACTACTCATGCGCTATGGGTTTGAGATTCGTATGTATGCGATTGCATCACTCATAGGGATTCTGGCAACATACGTAATGGTGGTTGCACTGGAGGCACGATCACGCGCCAAACTATGGCTTTGGGCATGCTATAGTCTGCTTGTCGCAGTCGGGGTCTACATGCTTTATTATCTTGTTCTGCTATGGGCTGCTCACCTAGTGTGGCTGGTTTACTTAAACCGATCAAAGCTGTCGCATATTTGGCGTCAACCGTGGCTATGGGCATACCTAGGAAGCCTTGTGTTGTTTTTGCCATGGCTACCAGCCTTTCTGGGTCAGGTGAATAATGGTGCGCTCGCGAGCATTGGCAAGCCGATGAATCTTGAGCAACTACTTGGCGTTGTATCGTTTAACACGCTGTACAAGCCGCTGTGGCAGCTGAATGTGCTCGAAACCATCCTCATGCTATTTGTCCTAGTGGCTGGCGGTCTTGCTATCCGTAGGGCATATCAATTGACCACGCAAAAAAACTATCTCGTGCTACTCATGCTGTATAGCGCCGTACCAATCATAGTTTTGATGGTCGTATCGTTGTTTAAGCCCATGTATGTTGAACGATACCTGTCCCATGTCGCAATTGGGCTAGTACTGCTACTGGCATGTTCACTGATGATTGTTCAGGCGAAGCGTCAATCACGATGGTCTCAGGCAACGCCATTGTTATTTGTGTTGATTGGTGCGATTGGCTGCTTGCAGCTCATGAGTGTAGGGAACTTTAATTTTCAGCGCATGCAACATCCGGCCGTAGATGAGGTCGCGGCAGCAATTGGTGATTGTAGCCAAACAACGATTGTTGCTGCCGACCCATATGTTGCAACCGAACTGAGCTACTATATCCCGACAGACTGCAAGCAAAAATTCTACAATGATACCGCTCAGCTGGGCGGCGGCTATGCGCCATTCTCGATGAGTCTCGATCGCCTAGATTCACTGTATGTTTTAGGTGACACACAGACCATCCGCTATGTTTACTACGGCGAACCGAAACTGACTATCGACGCCATGTATCAGCAAACCGAGCGGTTTTCTGCCGGAGACATGACGGTAGAGACGTATGGCAAAAACTAACAACCTCAGCTTGACGCGATTTGATCGGCTAGTTCTCATACTGGGCTTGGCAGTCGCAAGCTTGATTAGTCTTGGTAATATGTCCCAGTGGTCGGTATGGTTTGACGAGGCGTTTAGTGCAATGATTATTCACCATAATTTCTTTGACATCGCTCGATACACAGCCTACGATGTACATCCGCCCCTATACTACTGGACGCTCAAGCTATGGACGATGCTTTGGGGTGATGGCCCAATCGGGCTGCGGTCGCTCAGCCTAGTCTGGCTACTACTTGCGATATGCGTGCTGTATGTGTTTGTGCGCAATTATTTCGGACGGCTAGCCGCCGCTCTTTCTGTGCTGTTACTCGCAACATCGCCAATGCTTGTGCGCTACAGCGAAGAGGCGCGTATGTATACGATGACGGTCTTTATTATTGTTCTTGCAACCTATGTGCTGCTTGAGGCGATGAAAAAGCCTACGAAGCGAAAATGGGTAGTTTATGGCGTCCTGGTAGGTGTTGGTATGCTCACGCACTATATGACCATAGCGGTATGGGCTACGCACTGGCTGTGGCGTGCATATGAGGTGCGGCGCACATCTCTACGCGCAAGTGTATCAGCATTCTTCTCGCCCGATTGGCGCAGGTCGCTCTATGCAACCCTCATCGTCATGTCATGGTGGCTACCCTTCCTCGTATGGCAGCTTGTCAATATTCAGGGTGGCGGATTCTGGATCGGTCCCGTTTCGATGGACACACTGCCGAACTATATCAGTAATCTCTATAGCTACTACGATCACAACCAAGTCTATAACTGGTTGATGGTAACAATAGTAGTGACGGTCGCTATGCTTGTATATCTGTCGACTAGAGCCTATCGCCAGCTCAATGCAGAAAGAAAACAGGCCTATCGTTTGGTGGCGGGTATCGCTTTGCTCCCACCGATCATTCTACTTATTGGCTCACTACCACCCCTCCGGCCATCGTTTGTCGATAGATACGTCCTAGTGGCAGTCGCATTTTGGTCGGTGTGGTCGGCGATTACCTATGCGGTCTGTCTGAAAAAACGGAGTATTCGGCAGTGGCCGGTCGTTGCCGCACTGGTGCTTGTACTATGCCTTCATGTTATCGGCATTTCGTATGTTTATGCAATTGGTAACTACAATAAAGACAACGATAGTGCGCACACCGTAAAGCCACTCATGGAACTTATCGCACATGAGTCGAAGGGGTCTCAGCCTATCGTAGCCGAGACATCATGGATTTTCTTTGAAGTGGCGTATTTGGAAACGGATCAGCATCCAGCATTTTTCCGCAGCGAGGATTCAACGCAAGTAGGTGCCTACGAAATGCTGCGTGATGATAGCAAGCGCAAGATTATTGATATGGATGCCTTTGGTACGCGCTACGGTAAAACTTGGTTTGTGGTGAGGAGCGATAGTGTCGCTGGACTTGTTGCTAAGCTACCAAACTGGCGGGTAGAGAGAGTACTCAAGCTAACTAGCATGAAATCACAGCTACGCGCTGTCGAGCTGCGCTATGCTGGTGTGGCTAGCGCGGAATGATCCGTCTGATAACCGGAAGGCGAATAAGCAGGAAAATACTGAGAATGACACCAAACGTCAGGAGTGTATTGATGGTCCAGTCATTTGATTTTGCAAACAGCACAGTGACGCCACAGAGCACGAGCCCATGCACGATGTAGGCAGTAAGTGAATGCGTACCAAAATACTCGACAATGCCAAAGCTATATTTCGCGAGGTAGGGCGTGATGTGATTAAACAAGACTATAAGCGCACAGAACCAGACGATCGTCAGCAGTAGTCTTGCGGGCATGAATGGTTCCGCTGAGAATATGCCATTCACTTCTGACGTATACGGAACGTACTGCGGGTAGAAGATATATATCACAGAAGTAACCAGCAGCAACGCGCCAGCAAAGATAGTGGCTATTTCTATGCCCCTTTGTCTGCTCGTACTCCATGATTGCCAGGTACTTCGGATATTATCAAGGTAGAACCCGGCGATCGCAGGTATAAAGAATAGGATTTGCCACTGCATCCACTCAATATGGTGGCCAAACCCGTAGATATAGAGCAGTACAGACAGTACGGCAAGCAAGCGGTCGTAGCCGTTGCGGAGCAGCCAGACTGCGCCAATTGCAAGGACTAAGAAAATTGCATAAAGCGCCAAAAAATGTATCCATACGTGGGGCATTTGCAGGGTGATGAGACGATGCCACATATATGCCCAATCACCCACTGGGCTGTTGAACCAGGGAAGCGGACCAATACCTGAATACCAGGTGATATATGCATATACAACGGTCATGAGGATCGTCCATGCGTAGAGAAGTAGGGAGCGACTGAGCAGTTTTCTTGCTATAGCCAAAAATGGCTGCTTCATGCCCTTGCGTCCACGGACATAGCCAACTAGCAGGCCGGATATCATGACAAACCCTTCGGCGGCCGTCACCCACAAGCGACCAGTGCCCGTGATAGCAGCCCATAGGCTAGGGAAGCGGTCTAGATGATCGATAATGATCACTAGTACGAAATAACCTCGCAGGTAGTCGAGGGTGAGGAGACGGTTGACTGTAGCGCTGGCCTTCACAAACATATCGACCATTATAGCAAACCATCCCTTAAAAAACGGTGCGCTATAATAGTACTATGAACAACACTACTCCTTACAAAGCACCTAGTTTTTCGCTGACAGATATGGATGGCAAGGTGCACTCACTCAAAGAATATAATGGCAGCTGGGTTGTCTTGTACTTCTACCCGAAAGACGACACGCCGGGCTGTACGGTTGAAGCCTGTGGATTTAGGGATATTCAAGATACGCTACTCGCAAAGCGTGTGGTGGTGCTGGGCGTATCGCGCGACGATGGTGCCTCGCATCGAAATTTCTATATCAAGCACTCACTCGACTTCACGCTCCTGTCGGACCCCGACCATAAAGTTATGGATGCCTATGGTGTATGGGGCAAGAAAATGTTTGGTCAAGAGGGTGTACTGCGCAAAACGTTCGTCATTAATCCGGCGGGGCAGGTGGTAAAAGTGTACGGACGCGTCACGCCGGTCGGACATGCCGGTCAGATATTGGCCGATCTCGAGAAGCTCCAGGCGATCTAGCGAGGCCTGGTGACGGCCGTCTCTCTCGCTGTTTCTGCAATATGATCATCAATTACCTGTGGGTGGTATATGCCAAATTTGCGCATAACAGCTTTTTCGATCAAGTAGTCAGCCACGGCAGGATTTTTTGGCAGAATCGAGCCATGCATGTATGTTCCGATGACATGACGATATCGGGCTCCCTCCGTCTCATCCTTCCCATTGTTCCCGGCTCCGCGAATGACGCGTCCGAATGGCTGAGCCTTTGCGCCGAGCACGGTACTGCCACTGTGATTTTCGTAGCCAACGATAGTACCAAACTCATCACTCTCACTGACAATGTTTCCAATCATGCGCTCTTCGCCACCATATGTTTCGATATCAAGTAGTCCGATACCCTGTATCACCTGGCCGTCTTTGGTTTTGAAGAAATGACCATATTGCTGATACAGGCCACAGATCATCAGCATAGGCACATCGTCTTCGGCGAGATCAATTAACTTTGGCCCGATCTTCAGTAGGTCGTCTCCAATTTTTGCCTGTCCACTATCCTGGCCGCCGCCACCGACGATAAGATCTACTGCTTCGGGGAACTCATCGCCCACGTTGTAGGACAGGAGGTTGACGTGATAGCCGTGCCACTGCAGTCGTCGCATGAGTACAAGTGCGTTGCCCCAGTCGCCGTAGATATTCATGTCACGAGGGTAGAGCTGTAGCAGATTGATGACCCTTTTTTCGCTCATAAGACTGCCTCGATTTTCACTTGCTTGGCAAGCTCGCGCCGTATTGCAAGCATTGCCGTGTAGGTGCAATAGATGCGCTTTGGTTTGTCCATATGGTGGGATAAAAAGTACTCAAGTGCCGTCGCGATGCCGGTCTCGACATGACGGAACTCAACTTCATCATACTGGAGCCGCAGTGCCATATCGTAAGCACGTATTCCTCCCACAACGTCAACACCATGCTCCACCAAGCTATGAAAGTCTACATCCCACAGCCAGCTCATGTCGCGACCATCAGCGTAGTTGTCATTAATGGCAATCATGGTTGCGTGCCCCGCTGGATCGAATGACTGCAGGCTGAGCCGAAAGCCACCTGGGTTTTTGACTAACAATAATTCACAGGAATTACCATTTATCATAATAGATTCGCCGCGTCCAAATGCGGGGGTAACTTCCGAGAGGCTTTTTAGCATAGCCGGCTCGTCGAGGTCATCACCCATAATGGAGCGAGTGATGGCTACTGCGCCAACCGCGTTTTGAACATTGTAAATACCGTTTAGTTTGAGATCAACGACATGGTCGGCATCCGCATAGCTGATTGTTGCGCGCTGACCATCCATCGCCCTAAGGCTGACGTCATCGTGGCGGAGGGAATCACCCGCCAGCTCCGGCTGTGGCGTATTGCCATGCAGCTGATCATCGCTCGGGAAGTGCATGCGCAAACTCTCGTCAACACCATAAGTATGTACAGTTGCTTGAATGTCATCGAGAAACGCGGGGCTTGCTAGTCGGGGATCGTCACGGTTAATGACAATGCTATTAGTCGTATGCTGTGCGATTGTATGGAGAAGGGCGGCGGTATTGTCGATTTCTCCAAAACGGTCAAGCTGATCGCGCATGACGTTGAGTAGAAGGCTGTAGGTGGGGGCGATCGACTTAACAAAAAGTACCGCATGGGCCTCATCAAGCTCNNGCTGCGGCAACTCCGCGGGTGAAGTTGCTACCGGTCCGGTTGGTAAACACACGGAGTCCTTGGCCTTCAAGCAGCTGCACGACCATTTTGGTAGTAGTGGTTTTACCATTTGTGCCACTAACCAGCACGATACCGTGGGGGAGCTGGCTGAGCGTGCGACGGATGTAGGCGGGATCAATTTTTTCTACGAATAAACCAGGGAGCGCCGACCCACCACCGCGTAGCTGTGCGAGGTTACGGACACCTTTGCCTAGGGCTGTTATCAATGCTTGCTGCATATACATTATTATAGCGCACACCATGGTCTATTGGATGGAGCTGGGGTACAATAGGGTTATGGTTATTACTGGCCTTATCTCCTGGTGGTATGGGGATGGATGGACGCGTCGAGTTAAGCTGTCGAAAGAGCAGTTTTTGAGTCTGTACGACTATTTCTCGATTGATCTGCTGATCCGGACATGGTTTGCGCCATTTCGACAAATCTCTGCCGGTCAGGTGAGTGGTCCTCTTGGCGTACAGCTGCGCGCATGGTTTGATCAGGTTATCTCGCGCACAGTAGGGGGTGTGGTGCGGACGATTGTGATCGTGTGTGGATCGGTCGCACTGCTGCTGTCGTTCCTGCTTGGTGTGGCTGCGGTTGTTGGCTGGGCGCTCGTGCCAGTTGCACCGCTAATCGGACTTGTTATGAGTTTACTGGGCTGGGCGCCATGGCACATCTAGATTACGATTTTCACTCAATGCGCGCTCAAAAGGCACGAACATATGTGAGGCTTCAGGGTGGGTTGGTGACACTGCTGGCATGGCTCTGTGGCTTTTTAGTTGTCGGAGGCGCGGGGCTACTGGTAGTTGGCTGGGCGGTTGGTTGGCTTGTGATGAGCTGTGCCGCACTGCCGTACATGATTGTTATTTGGTATTATCATGATCTCAAACATCTTCCGACAGGCAAAACCGATGCGGTCACTGATGTTTTATCAGGAGATATATTGGGTCAACTCCCGGAAACGCCGTCGCCACTCGATATCGCAAGTGCCGTCGGTAGGGTAGTGAGCGGGCAGTTTATGGGTGCGCGCTTTGGCATTACACCGGCGATGCTTCAGTCTATCTCAAGCAATGATCCAGCAAGCACTGACAAGTTATGGCAACTCGCTGAGGGTATAAGGCTCAAGAACGGCCTTGAACATATAACGGGAAGTGTGCTAGCGGTTGCGCTGGTGCGTAGCTTTGCTGATCACGAATCCCTTATTGCGCAGATTCATCTCGATGACGAAGATCTTGATAAGGGTGTACAGTGGCAGAATCATCTACGACAACTCATCACCAAGCATACGATTCGCAAACGAACCGGCGGTATAGCGCGCGACTGGTCATTCGGGTATATTCCACTGTTGACGCGCTTTGGGCAAAACATTAGCGAACAGATTGGTCGAGGTAGTGGCTTATTGACCGTAGACATTGCTTCACACACCGAGGCAATCGACCGTCTCATTGACACATTTGGTACGGGTGGTCGGCAGAATGCGGTGTTGGTGGGCAGTGAGGGCGCCGGTAAAACAACTATCATTCATGCGTTTGCTGAGCGTCTGCTGGATGCGACAGCAGCGATACCGGAGAGCCTAAAGTTTCGACAAGTTTTTATTCTCGATTCATCAGCACTGATTAGTGCAGCGCCCGGACGAGGTGAGCTAGAGGAACTAGTTATGCGCGTACTTGGCGAAGCATATAGTGCGAAAAACATCATCATCTGTCTCGATAATGCTCAGCTGTTTTTTGAGGAAGGCGTAGGGGCGGTTGATCTATCAAATGTATTGCAGCCGATTCTCGACGCTGGTAATTTGCGTGTGATCCTATCGATGGATGAACAGCGCTATCTCCAGATTAGCCAGCGAAATGCAACACTCGTCAATTCACTTAACCGTATCAATGTCGCGCCGGCCGACAAAGATGAGACGCTAGTTGTGATGCAGGAGCAGCTGATCTATACCGAGATTCAGCGGCACGTGACCTACATGTACCAGGCGCTTAAAGAGGCCTATCGACTTGGCGAGCGCTACATGCATGACCTCGCGATGCCCGGTCGTGCTTTGCGACTTCTTGAAAATGCTGCGGCATTTCATGAGAATGGGCTCGTGACGATGAATTCAGTGCAGCAGGCAATAGAAAAAACACTCGACGTCAAAGTTAGTGTGGCGAGTGCGGCTGACGACCGCGAACGTCTACTCAATATGGAAGATCTTATTCATCAACGCATGGTCAACCAGTCGCGCGCAGTAAGCGTCGTTAGTGATGCGCTGCGACGGGCAAGGGCAGGGGTGCGAAATCAGAATCGTCCGATCGGAACCTTTTTGTTCCTTGGGCCCACTGGCGTTGGAAAGACTGAGCTGAGCAAGGCACTTGCCGACGTCTACTTTGGCGGCGAAGACCGTATGATACGAGTAGATCTCAACGAGTATGTACGCGCCGAGGACGTCGCGCGCCTGATTGCCGATGGTGCGAATGATCCATCCAGTCTGACGGCCCAGGTAATGAAGCAGCCATTTAGTGTGGTGCTGTTTGATGAGATTGAAAAGGCCGCACCGGAAGTGCTCTCAACACTCCTTCAAATGCTAGACGAGGGCATACTGCGTGACGAGCGAAATCGTGAAATTAGCTTTCGTGATGCAATCGTGATTGCAACGAGCAATGCTGGTGCAGATAGGATTCGTGAATATATTGATCGAGGATACGACGTTGAGCAGTTTGAGAATGACTTTGTGAACGAACTGATCAACACCAACCAGTTCCGACCAGAGTTTTTGAATCGCTTTGATGAAATTGTGGTGTTTCGTCCTTTCACAAAAGTTGAGCTTGTGCAGGTGCTTGATCTAATCTTGGCTAGCGTCAACAAGACACTTCAGCCGCAGAAAGTTTCAGTTGTGGTAGACGATGATGCGAAACAAGTGCTTGTTGAGAAGGGATATGACCCACGTCTTGGTGCGCGTCCCATGCGACGAGTTGTTCAGAAAGCGGTAGAAAATACCGTTGCCAAGCAAATGTTATCCGGTGCGGTGAAGCCAGGGGACGAGATTGTCATTACAAAAAAGCAGGTGGAGCAAGTATTTGCGCGTCGTATGGACAGCGGTGTAAAAGCCGGCGATGAGTAATCATCAGACAACTGAGCAGTTTACGGCTATTACCTAGAGGGTGTTTACTCTAGGCTATTCATTGTTATCGTCAAGATTCACGCGAATTATGACATAGACAGGTGCCGCATTTGCGATATCGTTCATCACAAAGCCAGTTTCTTCGGCGGACGATGTGCCGTAGATAATGGCATCTTGCCACGCTTTGGGAGTTACCGAGATACGTAGGTATACACCGTTGGCGTTCTTGAAGTGAAGTTGACGAGCCACTCCACCATATACATCACCGACCTGAGTAAACCCGGCCGCCTCAGCCTTCGACTTTAGGTTAGCAAACGTATTTGCTGTTGTATCGTTCCGTCCATATTCCGCACTTGATGAGTAGGTGCGGCTCTTGTCCCAGTTGTAAACTCTTTTGTCGCCAAAAATATCTGATTTTGCGAGCCGATACGTATCGTCTAGCTTCAAATCGGCATATATTCGTTCGATTTGGTTCAGCCGAGACTTATTGGTGTAGGCAACAGTCATGTTGTGA
Source organism: Candidatus Saccharibacteria bacterium UBA669 (assembly GCA_002299795.1). GTDB lineage: Bacteria > Patescibacteriota > Saccharimonadia > Saccharimonadales > Saccharimonadaceae > Saccharimonas. The sequence continues at coordinate 30,150 of DBNP01000019.1, forward strand.
ACGGTATAGGCGCTAAGGCTAATCAGGACGAAGGTGACAAAGACGAAAAATGCATAGATAAACACGCCCTTCCTTAGCATAATGTGCGTGTCGTTGGTGGAAATGTGCTTTCTACGAACCGATTTTTTCTTTGACATACAATATAAGTTCTCCTTGCTATTACCATAACTGGAATGAGAGCACTTTGCAATAGGAGATGAGTGCGTGGTACCCCGGGCAGGGGTTGAACCTGCGACCTTAGGCTTAGAAGTCCTCTGCTCTATCCAACTGAGCTACCGGGGCATAGGGTTATTATAGCAAAGAAAACACCTATCACGAGGATAGGTGTTTTCTATGGGGCGAATGATGGGGCTTGAACCCACGGCCTCCGGTGCCACAAACCAGCGCTCTAACCAACTGAGCTACATCCGCCATACTTGATAAGGGTGATGACTAAAGTATTGTACCAGATAAGCCCCGACTTGTCAGCCATGATCTAGCCATAGGGATTGTAGTGGCGTGGGCTTGGCTCGCGAAACCGCGTGTGTGTTGCGAGCCGAGTGCTACTGCTGGCGTTGATGCTTTGACGTGATAGCCCGACATCAACGCGCCCTGGCGATGCACGATTGCCTGAGCGCGGGAGACCGGAGTCCGCACTACGAGTGACATTTGGACCTTGCCGGTTCCCGAGTGTCTGTGTTTTAGCTTCCATGCGATATCCATGAAGCACCCCAGCATTGCCAAAGCTTTGTACGTGTTGACGATTGTGTTCAATATGAAGGCGTTGGCTGAATGACTCGGCGCTTGTTGCGCCAAAGCTTGCCGCATCGCCATCGGCAACTCTTGCGAGCCCGCTCGAGTGCATGACGCCAGACTGATTGTTGCTAAATTTGGTACGTAAATCGCCCATGCTTATAGTATATCATCGGCTCTAGTAATTGATCGACCAAGTCATTCGGTGTTACAATGTGTAGCAGTAATGCGGGTGTAGTACAACGGTTAGTATACAAGTTTTCCAAACTTGGGACGGGAGTTCGATTCTCCCCACCCGCACCAAACTAATAAACCGGCTTTATGTCGGTTTATTAGTTTGGTCTTGTTTACTCCCAGGTTGTCTCGATGTCAGCGCCGATTGCGTTGAGGCGATTGGCAAAATCTTCATAGCCACGATTGATCGAGTACACATCACGCAGGACTGACCTGCCGGGTGCAGCAAGCATCGCAAGCATAACGACAACGGACGGCCTGAGTGCGGGTGGAGCCACGACATCAGCAGACTTCCAACGCGTCGGCCCTTCAATGTAGACTCGATGTGGATCGACCATCTCAATATTTGCATTGAGTTTTGTGAGCTCGGTAAAATAGATAGCTCGGTTCTCATAGCTCCAGTCATGCACAAGCGTGCGACCCTCGGCCATAGTTGCGATGAGCCCAAGGAATGGGAGATTATCCATATTAACACCTGGGAACGGCATGCTATGTAGCTTATCTTTTGGTGCCTGTAGCTTCGATTTCTTGAGCGAAATATCAACCAGGCGAGTTTTGCCATTGCGCGCTGCATATTCGTCAGACATAGTGAATTTCAGCCCCATGCCGAATAGTATCGCCATCTCTAGCTCCATAAATTCAATCGGTACCCGCGTGACGGTAATCTCGGAATTGGTGACGATACCGGCCGCTACGAGACTCATTGCTTCAATGGGATCTTCGCTAGGGTAGTACTCGACATTCTTATTGATAGACTTTACGCCATGTATTTTGAGCGTTGTGCTGCCGATGCCATCAATCTTTACTCCTAGCTTTTGCAAAAAGAAACAGACATCCTGCACCATGTAGTTTGGGCTAGCGTTGCGAATAGTAACTTCGCCATCATACAGAGCTGCCGCCATCACAACATTCTCCGTCACCGTATCTCCTCGTTCGGTGAGCACGATAGCTCGTGCCACGGTCTTTTTGTGACTAGTGGCGACATAGCTGTCGTTCGTTGCGACCACGCTGAGTCCAAATGGTGCGAGTCCCGACATATGTGGCTCGACGGTGCGCGTTCCTAGGCTACAACCGCCTGCAAACGGCAGTGTGAAGTGACGGTACTGATGAAGGAGAGGGCCCAAAAACATGATAACAGTACGTGTCTTCACGGCAGCTTCAATATCCATGTCCTCAAGGCGTAGGCGTTTTGGCGGGGTAATTTCGAGACTATTTTGCTCGAGCCAGCGACATTTAACCCCAATACTTTCGAGAACCTCAATAATGCGGTTCACCTCTTCAATGCGTGCGACGTGTCGGAGGGTTGTTTTGCCTTTGTTGAGTAGGGCTGCGCATAGTAGTCCGACCGCAGCATTTTTACTCGTTTTGACTGCAATCTCACCTTTAAGCTCGTTGCCGCCAGTAATGACAAAGTTAGTTTTACCACTCCTGTTGATACGAACTATCTCGCTCGAGAGTACTTCGCTAATACGAGCGATCATCTCAAGACTGATATTCTGTCCGCCCTTTTCAATGCGGTTGACTGCGCTTTGACTCGTGCCAAGTTCTGCGGCTAATTCGGCTTGTGTTAACCCGCGTGCCTGACGTGTTTCTTGAATTAGTGTTCCAATATTGCGTAAATATTTGGCTGTACTCATGATCATATAATATATCTGTTATGATATACTGTCAATGGATTAAATGACGTATAATGACACTATGATATGACGCGATGCGACAGCAAGCAGCAACTATTAATTACGGAGATACCACATGAAAGATGATACAGTCGCATCACTTATCGCTGCCGAAGAGCAGCGACAGCGCGAGGGGCTCGAACTTATTCCGAGTGAAAACTATGTAAGTGATGATGTCTTGGCGGCACTTGGCAGCGTGTTCACAAATAAATATTCCGAGGGATATCCTGGTCGGCGCTATTATGGCGGCCAGGAATTTACAGACAAAATTGAGCTTTTGGCGATCGATCGTGCAAAACGCTTGTTCCATGCCGATCATGCCAACGTGCAGCCCCACAGTGGAGCACCTGCCAATGAAGCGGTGTATAGCGCGTGGTGCGAGCCGGGTGACACCATTATGGCGATGGATTTGACACATGGTGGGCACTTGACGCATGGTTCGCCTGTGACGCGCAGTGCCAAGCTATATAATTTTGTACGATACAAGATGAAAGACATTGCCACAGGAGAGTTGGACTATGACGAAATACGACGCCTAGCGCACGAGCATCGCCCAAAGATTCTTCTGGTGGGCTATAGCGCGTACCCACGTGAGCCCGACTTTGCTAAGTTTGCAGAAATCGGCAACAAAGTCGGGGCACTTCTGATGGCCGACATGGCACATGTCGCAGGGCTGATTGCTGGCGGGGTGGCGCACAATCCGCTCGATTATGGCTTTCATGTCATGACCACCACGACGCACAAGACGCTACGTGGGCCAAGGGGTGGTCTTATCCTCAGTATGGGCACGGTGGGCAATCCACTCAAGGCGCCCGAAAAAACACTTGCCAACATACCGACGCTTATTGATCGAGCAGTGTTTCCTGGTATGCAGGGTGGGCCACATATGCATGTCATTGCCGCAAAGGCCATTGCGTTTGGTGAAGCGCTCAAGCCTGATTTTGCCGACTATGCAAAGCGGGTAGTTGCGAATGCCCGTGTGCTGGCAGATGAAATGCGTAAGCTTGGGTTTGAACTAGTAACCGGTGGAACAAGTAACCACCTCATTCTCGCTGATGTTCACAAAAGTTTTGGGATCGATGGTAAAGCAGCCGAAGAGGCAATCGACAAGATTGGCCTGACGCTCAATGCCAATGCTGTTCCCGACGAGCCACTTTCGATGTTTCGTCCAAGTGGCATACGACTAGGTACCCCAGCTATGACGACGCGCGGACTGAGGGAGGAGCACATGGCTCAAATCGCGACATGGCTCAAAGCGGCAATTGATGCACGAGACGATGAGGCAAGATTGAGTGAGCTAAGGCAAGAGGTGAAGAGCTTTCTCGCACGTGATTAATCATGGTTACGTTTTGAAATTGCCGACGTTCATTTTACACTACGGTCAGACAAGGATAATAATCTGTAAATGCTCCGACCAGTATATGATATTGTGAAAAGACTGTGCATGTTGGCGATGTGCCTTTCTTTCGCCACCTGCATAATCTCTGCAGTTTCTTGGGATGCAGTTAATGCTTCGGGGCAAAATTGGTTTGATGGTGTGCTGGCGCATCAATATACAAGCGCGAATGATATCTCGGATGATTGCTCTACCGAATCTTGGTACATCAAGACTGACCCATTTTTTAGGTATGAGCAGAAAGACTATTCCTTGCAATCTGTTTGTGTGTATCACTCGGAGGACTTCAGCTATGCGCTATACAGGAGACAATACGCATCTCAGGGTTTAGATAACTGGCAATATGAGTCAGGCATAGCCGTGGCAACGAAAGCACGCGCTGGGGATAGGACACTCATCCCGGTAGATTATGTTTATGCTGCGTATGGCATGCCACATGGTGTGCTTGGCAATAATAGGAAATTTATCATACATGTCGGAACGCCTGGGTATTCAAGCGCCATGGAGGTTCGGATAATTGATAACTTTACTGATCACATTAGCCTCAATGGCTCGCAAACAAGATATGTCTTTGACACTACAACGTACGATTGGCTCCAGGGTAAAATCGTAGGGTCATATATCAACGGTTTTGGAGCATCGCACAACGGTAGATGGCTGGTAGTCATCAATGCCGGCAGACTTCTGAGGATTAATCAAGAATCAGGGAGAGTAGATATTATTGCAAATAAGAATTTTAATGAATCATGGATGTGGCCTGAGCCCGCACACGATTTATTCATTAGTAATGATGGCACCACCTTGGGCTATGTATCAAGAAATGATTCTAGTGCGATTTTTCAAGTTGACGACAGCTGCATAAATACCGCAATGGCGCCGTACAGCTATACAGATTTGACGATATACACCAATTGTAAGCACCGCGTACTTACGGAATATATGAACCAATTCAGCGAGGCGATGAGCGAGAACTCGGGTGGAATTAGATGGTTTTTGAAACCGATGGTCTCCGGTGATAACACGGTGCTGACCTATTCTGACTCACATGGGGTAGTGCATAGTGTCTCATATATTGAATTTGCTCGCCCTGACAATATAGACTATCTGGCGCTTGGTGATTCATTTTCGAGTGGTGAGGGTGACTTAACTGGTGATTACTTGCCGCATACGAACGTATATGGAGATTATGCAAATAGCATTCCACGAGAGATGTGCCATATTAGTCGCGGCTCCTACCCATTCCTCCTTGCGAGGGAGATGGGCTTAGCTAATGGAATAGGCATGCAGTCAGTGGCCTGCTCTGGCGCAACAATGCCGGACATGCTGTCAACCGAGTTCAGCCAGCAGGCGTATATCAATCCACTCTATGAAGGCCAGCAGACACAGCGCATCGCCGGGGATAGCAGCCGGCTCGGTGGACTAGTAAACATGGACGAGCTGAAGCAGGAGGCGCGTACGAGTTATATTCCTGGGCGGGTGCAGCAGATCGCATATGTACGAGCCACCCAGCCAAAAGTCATGACTATCACGATGGGTGGTAATGATTTTGGCTTTGGCAGTATCATGGCAAGTTGTGCGAGCAGTATGCGCTTCGCGCGTGCTGACCAGACCTGTAGTGATTTATTGCCCGATGGGAGACTGGAAAATGTTCAAAAAATTTATAGTACCTATCCGCGCCTGAGAGAAATGTACAAAGCCATTAAGAATCAATATATCACCCCAAGTCCTCGTATATTCGTCATCGGGTACCCAAAGTTTTTCGATGAGTCGGTTTATTGTGCTGACATGCTGTCGCTTTACACCCAGACTGAACAGCGCGCCATAGGTGAGCTCATTGACTATGCGAATGCTACCATACGTCAGGCTGCAACGGATGAAGGACTCACTTTTATTGATGTCAGTAATGCGCTGAAAGGTAGTGAGATGTGCGGCGCAAGCAATAGCCTTACTACTGTTGACGATCTGCTTATCAAGGGTATCTATACGGAATATATGAAGTATAAAGAGTCGGTAGACGCTAACATACGCCAATATGGCCATATGGTTGGCGGCATGGTGAATCAGAGCCCCGGCTTTATTTCGGCCTACCTGGCATTGCGCATTACGGATGGAGTGGGGAATTATATAGACAGCCCATCGGCGGCGATAGATGGTACGCTCCAGCAGCTTGCCCATCCAAATAAAACAGGTCATCTTGCGATTGCGCAGACAATGTATTCTGGACTGGGCGCGGGATTACTCTATAGCGACGAATGTAATACTGTTGTTATATGTGCGGACGGTGTGGCGCTCGGTCATGCGCCCGATCCTTCTTTGTATGTAGGCGGGGTAAGCCTTGACGAGGCTCAAGGGAAGATTGTGATGAATGGCGCAGGGGTTGTGTCTGTTGGGAGTAAGCTCGATGATAAAATCTTCCACACCCTATTACCGGTCCTGCGTAAAGCGACTAAAGATATCGTTGTGGGCGTCTCTAAAGATTACTTAGATGCCGCCGATTTTCAATACACTACGCCCCCTAGGCTTGTTATGCAATCTAATCCTATTGATCTCGGATCTCTAGCACTTAGTCCCGACACCAATCGGTACGAGATCGTGTTTGATGTGCCTAATGTGCCGGTTGGCTACCATGCCCTACGCATCATGGGCTACACATCTAGCGGCAGGACTATCGATATTGTGCAAAGGATTTTTGTTGAGGGGCCAGCTAATGATATAGATGACGATGGAATACCAGATGGAAATGACACATGCGCATTCGGCACGCCACGAGGAAGGGATATTGACGCCGACAGGATTGATGACGACTGTGATCTGGGTAGTGTTGTGCACCAGGCACAAGGTGGGCTTCCAGGACGCAAGGACGCTAAGGACGTGCTGGGTAATGGTATGCAAGTGGATGTGGCGCCATACATAGCCGTAGCGCCAGTCGTCGATAGCCCGCTATTGCGAGGTACGGGTATGGGTGCACGGGTTACGTCATCTGAGTCACCGCAAACGAACTGGCCCCTGTGGGCAGTAGTACTTGCTGGGGTCTTGGCACTAGCAGTGCTATCATACGGTGCTTATAGAAGACGTGCGAGGGGCTAAGAGCAGGGCGTGCCAGTTGCGCTCGCGATGTTTATATACTGGATTGACCTTGAGATAGTGCTATACCATTCAATCTGTGCGCCAACGGTACATTTGCGATAGCCGACAAGCTTTTCATTGGTTGGGTCAGCAAGAGAGCCGTCAATGAGCGTGCCTGAAGGGTCAGCGATCCTTGCTTCGGCTGGCCCAGTCTGTGTGCTGTCACCGGCACTAACCTTGCCGGTTGACAGCTGTGCGTAGGTGGGCGTATCGCCAAGCGCAGACTTCCATGCTTCGGCCTTTTTTGCTACCATCTTGGCGTTGTTGTTGGCTTGTGATTCTCGGGAGCGTGCGTTGATACCACTGTAAGTTACTAGCGTCATTGACAGTATGATTGATATCACTAGTATAACGACCAATAGTTCAATAAGCGTAAAACCATTAATAAATGATGGTGATTTTTTGCTGAATATAACCATAGCCTTATTGTACTATATAATTCACCACGCAGATGGCTGCGCGGTGAATGTCTACTGTTGGTTTATTGTGGTGATAGATTATGGTGTTGCGTTTGTGCCATAGGTCGTACATGCAGTCGTGTTGCCGCCACCCGTGATTGTGGCGATATTAGAAGCTGTATAGTCGTAATATCCGATTTCAAATCCAGTCGCTAAAGCGGGTGCCGAGCAGTATTTGACGCGGAATGTATATTTACCGTTGGTAGCAGTTGGGTCAGCGCCAGCCGCAGTCACGACAATGCCCGTACCGGTAATTGTAGACTCGGTAACACCATTTAGCTGTGTAGCTAGGCTTGTGGCCGCTACGGGCGGTGTTCCATTATTGACCTGAATGAAGGTCTCAATCTTCTTTTGTAGAGTAGTTGCGTTTCCCTTTGATGCTGATGCGTTCGCCCTTGTAGTGATACCATTGTATGCAACAATGGTGATCGCTGCAAGGATTGCGATGACGACGATCACAATCAAGAGCTCAACAATTGTGAAGCCGCGTTTGTTAGTTTGTTTCAGAGTCATTTAGATGCCCCCTAGTTAATTGATACTGTATGCTCGTATGATAGCAAAGAGCTTACGGTTACGCAATAGAAACAAATGAGATTATTGCTCTGCCATAAAGTGCACACCATCTAGGGACGCGAAGCCGCCTGGCAGGTCAATACAGGCAATCGTTCCATCGGGCTTAATGTCCAGCCTCCCCGCACCAGCATTCGTATAGAGCATGTATACCTGATGCTCTTTTGGGCGATACCCGGCAGGGAGCACCGCGATCGGTTGCCATAGAGGACATTTTCCAGATATGGTTGGATTTTTGATTAGCCCCCTGATGGTAACAAGGTTGTCGCTGCCCTTTGTGTATTGTGCTGTAGTGAAAGGTGGTGTGCCGCCACCATAGTTCACCCAGCTATTTTGTAAGGTCATATTTGTCCATCCGGTGTATGTTGAGGTGTAGAATAGGTCTTGAATCGATTCCCAGTCCGGCACCGCGTAGCCCTTCGCCAATAGTTCACTATAAGTTCCGGACCCATTAGTCATACCGTTTGGAGAGAAATTATTTGCTGAGCTTCCAACTCCAGTGAAGTGGTAGTACGAACCTGGCTTCGTTGAACTTAGGTAGGCTATTGTGGCATTATCGGTTGTAGTTCCGGAGCGGATCACTCCTGTGGCATAAAACCTACCGACAGTGTCTACGGTGTAGGTGAGTGGTTGCCAGTATGTGGGGTCAAGCTGAGTCCATCCGTTTACAAATGATGGATTGTTCCAGGTCAACGAGTTGTTTGCAATGATAAACCGGGTTTGTGTGAGGCTTACCCAGCCAGAATTACCTACGGACGCAATCTGACCATCTGGATATGCATCAATTCTGCCCATTCCGCCGTAGGAGCCGGTTCCAATTGCAGAAGGGAAGATGTTGGGCTTTAGTATCGCAAGACTGGCGGGTAGCCAGCAAATCGTCGAGGTACCCGCTCCTCCCGTGACGAGTCCTTTCATGACAAGCCAGTTAGCAGAGGTGAGTGTAAAGCCGGCAGTGTCATGGGGTGCGCCATAGTTTGTCCAGCCATTTTTTAGTTCACAGTTAGTCCAGAGTGGCCGCTGTACAGTAAATTGTGTCTCGGCTGACTGGCCGATATCGTTGACCGAAACAATACCAATGGTTATCGTATCGAGGGGCCTACCCGCCGTCACTGGGAAAATGAGGCTGAGCAGATTGGTATAGCTTGACCATGCGCCACTATTCACTTTGTACCGCGCCATGTAGTACCGTGCACTTTTGGCAGGATCCCAGGTGAAGCTTGATTTGAGTGGGTGATTGGCGTCTGTCGAGCCTTGGTTATAGATACGGAGGTTTGCTGGAGCATCGGGAAGGGTATCAAGCGATGAGTTGGTTCGGACTGTTCGAGCAACACCAGATGTTGAAATGGTCTCGCCAGCAACCGACTTGGACTGTCCGATGGTGACTTGTATGGAGCTTGCAGAGATGGGGTTCGTCGTCACAACATTAAGAGGTGTGTAGTAGGTTGTGGTCATACTGCTAACATTGTCGAGGATGAGCTCGTCGCGTGCCTGGCAATATGCGTTGAATGTCGCGCTCAGTGAGCAGGAGTCTCGCTGCCACGGTGTGTCGCAGACGCCCGTTTGGTCTGTTGCGCTGAGTGACCATTCAGGCACGACCGTACGACGCCATAGTGATCCATTTTTGATAAAGTAGATCACCTTAATTGTAAGTGGCGAGTTAAGCATTTTACTCGCTCCACAAGGATTTGGCTGATCTTTATAGTATACAATTTGCCGGGTTGTGTTGAGTGGACTCGTGGTTGTAGCAAACTGGTTGATTATCAGGTCGTTGTTGGGTGATGAAGATGAAAAGCCTCCGGTTGCATCATCTCGGCCCTGGGGCGAGCTTAGTAGCGAATAGCTATCTAAGAACAGAGTAGCGAGCCGCGCATCTTGTTCAACCCGGTCGAGTGCATTCTGCAAATTATAGGCATTGACACTACGGTCGCGCGAGATAATGGTGTCACCGACGAGCGCCACCATCAGTGCAATAATACCCGCAATGACAATAATGGCAATCGGCGCGATGACGAGTAGCTCGACAAGGGTAAAGCCCTGACGTCTCTGTTGTATGGGACTATTGTGGCATGACGGTGATGGCACGGATGACCTGCTTTGTGTTAGGGCTATCATAGGACACGGTAACGGTGATGAGTGTTGCGCTCGATGCACGAATCAGCGAAGTATCTGGGGCGTATTCATTGAGCGGGCAGGTCGCAACGATACTTGCAGTTGCATTTGGAATAGTAGATGTGATCGAGGGGGTTTGCGTCCAGGTCGAGCAGGGTTTTGTCGCACTGGAAGTGTATTGCCTGAGTAGATCGTAGGCGAGGTTGGAGGCCCTTGCTTTGAGCTGCGTAGCGCCTGAGTTGCTCAGTACTACACCGTACAGCTGGTACGCCGAGCTGAGCAATAGGACGCCCACAACGATAGCAACAAGAAGCTCTACCGCGGTGAAGCCGCGTTGTATACGTAGGGTGATCATTGGTGTTCGCTCCTTATTGTTTGTAGCGTGCCATCTCCCTCGAGGCGGTAGTATAGGTTGAATCGAGCGCAGGCGGTGTTGATACAGATATTCCCAGCACTGTCGATCGGCTCATAGTAGTATGTGTTCATGGTGGTAGTCGCTGTGACCGCTACGGTTTCGGCCGGCTGACACGAGGCAGTACAGAGTGGTGCAAATGAGGTAGTAGTCTGTCCCGGTGCGGTGAAGTTTCTGATGCTGGTACCAGATAGCACATCAGTGAGGTAGCCACCGGTAATCTGTGCAGGCGAGAAGCCGGCCACAGACTGTCCGAGTATATGCTGGATTTCATTGACGCTTGGGTATGAGCCAGCTGATATATACGAAGGTGCGGTCACGAACGTGTTGCCCTGGCGATACCGCGCTTCGATTCCGCGAGCAATTGCATCAGCATCGGCTTTGCGCTCAGCATCCCTGCCATTAACCTGGCTGCTAACTAAATTAACAACAGTCAATGTTAAGAGGATTGCCATGATAACCATAACAATGACAACCTCAACGATCGTGAAACCCCTATGTCTCGACATAGTACTAGCATAAGTGGTTTTGATGTAGTAGGCAAGGCCTATTGGGTCATTTCAAGTGGTTCTTGGGCTATCTGAATGCGAAATTTATCACGGACAGCTCCGATGATCTCGTCTCGTGCTGCGGCGAGGTCTGCGTAGTTTGTCGCAGATTCGTTGATGAGCACGAGCGCGTTCTTGTCGTGCACTTTCATGCCATGGAGTATTTGGCCTTTGAGGCCTGTTTGTTCGATAAGCCAACCGGTCGGGACTTTGAATGTACCGTCGGGCATATCATAGGTAGGGATATCGGGATATTCTTTGCGTAAATCAGTCAGCTGCCACTGCTCAATGATGGCATTCTTGAAAAATGAGCCAGTGTTTGGGTGCTGTGTAGGGTCTGGTAGCTTTTCGCTACGGATGGAGATGACGGCATCGCGGATGACCTGGGGGGTATAGAGAGTGATCTGTTTTTCATCAAGGTATTTTTGAATGGCCGCATAGAATGGTGGCTGTGGTGCGCTCTTGTAGAGCCGTAGAGTTACCGTCAGTATGACATAGCGCCCCATCTGGCCGTCCCTAAATATACTATTACGGTAGGAGAATTGACATGCTTCGTTGCTAAGAGTAGTGATGGTATCGGTCTGTTCATCGTACACCTCCACCGCTACAAGCGTTTCTGAAATCTCTTGCCCGTAGGCGCCAATATTTTGTACGGGTGCTGCACCGGTGGTGCCAGGGATCGCAGAGAGCGCTTCAATGCCAGTGAGGTTCATGTCTACCGCACGCTTCACGGTGTCGTCCCATAGCTCGCCTGCGCCAATACGAATTGTGGTGTCGCTGGCAGTCTCGGCAATGACGTGGAAGCCGGGGATGCGATTTCGTACGACAATTCCCTGGTAGCCCTCATCTCGTACGAGTGTGTTACTGCCGCCACCCAGTACGTAGATGGGCAACTGCTGTGCCTTGGCTCGTTTACAGATTTCAGCCACTTCAGACGGTGTACGGACGTCAACCATGAACCGTGCATTACCGCCAATGCGCATCGTGACGTAGTTTTTAAGGGGAATGTTGGTGTGGATTTCCATATGGTACATTATACCGCATGCACCTGAAGATGGTAGTTGGTCGCACTTTGCTCCGATAGCTTATAATTATGCGTATGCAACACATTGGTCTACTTTCGTTTACACTTCTACTGATGGGGCTTGCGTTCACGGCGATTAAACTTCCCGGTGGACTGGGCAAAACATTTAGCCAGCGTGTGGCGGGAAACAGGGCTGCCGAGGTTTCATACTCACTTCTCTTTATTGTCGCACTGCCACTACTGTATGTATTCTTTGCGCTTTGGTTTGTACCTACATATAGCTTGCCCAGCATCTTTCGAGTGTTTGCTGCGGTGTCGGTTGTATTTCAGGTAGTGTGTACTTGGGTCCCCGAGCGAGGTGGTACAATGACCATCATTCATCGAATCCTAACTGGTATATCAGGGGTGGCGCTTCTGCCCATGGTGGTAATAATTGCGAATACTCAGGCTATTCCTACAGGGCTACGCTATGTGGCCGGGGTGGCGTTCGCGGCGATGCTGGTTCTTCTGGGCATCGCACTGGTGAAGCAAAAGGGATTTCGATACGCATTACTACTGCAGATTGGGTACTATGCTTTGTTCTTTGGAGTGGTGCTCTCGATTACCTATACTTAGAAAGCTCTAACTTTGTTGTGTACTATAGAAAAAAGGCCAGACACGCTGACCTTCTCTCCATAGTACACCCGGAAGGATATCTCTGGGCTCCTCCGTTCAAAAGGGACACGTGCAAGCATGAGTTTCCTTTTTCGCGACGCGAACCTACCAAGAAAAAAGACCCATCGTTGATGAGTCTTTTTTCTTGGTACACCCGGAAGGATTCGAACCTACGACCCTCTGTTCCGAAGACAGATGCTCTAATCCACTGAGCTACGGGTGCTTATGTAATCTGTATCATTATATCACCATTAGGGTAGATCGGCGAGCTCTAATTGCTCGATAGCAGGAGTGCGACCAGCTGCAGGCCAAATGAGAAGCCGCTCATGAGCATATTGACAAGCCACAGTACGGCTGCAATCATCCAGGCGGTTTTTTTGTTCTGGCTATAGCCGCGGAGTGGCTTGCCGTCAGCATCGTGCAAGCTGCCGGTGAGGATCATTATTTCGTCGTATAGTGCCCAAATGCCAAATCCACCGAATGTGAGTAATTTGACGACGCCTTGCCAGGTGTAGCCCAGGTAGAAGCGATCGATACCGAACCACCCGAGAAAAATGCTGATCATGGCGCTGGTCATGTAGTCTCGCGTACTATCACCGGGCAAATACGCTGAGGGCACGGCGGGTTGGTTGGCGGCTATTGGCTTGGTCATAGTGTCTCCTCGCGGGGTTCCTGCTCGCTTTTTTCCGACAGCTTGCCCTCTGTAAAGGTTGTGTAAATCAGCGATGACTTGGTGGCTAGCGAGTAGCGCACAAAGGTGCATTCCTCAAAACTTCCTAGGCGATCGGCGTGTTTGGCGCAGGTCTGCAGGGTGTAGCCAGAGCCCTCAAATGCTTGCTCGACCTCGGCTTTGGTCATACCGACAGTCAGCCGGTCATACGCGTTTACATCTGCCGTGCGAGATGACGACGACTGCATATTTTTGAAGAAGTCCGGATTGTTTATGAGCTGATAGCCAATATAGCCGACGAATGTTCCAACGAGTGCCATGTTGAAAAAATTGACAAGGTACACCGTGACAACGGCAATAACCATCGGCTTTTTGTCGGCAGGGTAGTCGAGTAGCTCCTGTTTATCGGCTGGCCCCAGGCGTCCAACAAGAATGAGTATACAGTCGATAAACGCCCATACACCGAGCCCGCCACAGGTCAATAGCTTGGCGATACCAAGGCCGGTGTATCCTAGGTAAAAGCGGTCAAACCCAAATGATCCAAGGAACAGACTGAGCAGTACTGCGGTAGAGTAGCGTTTTGGATTGCGCTGAGCTTGCTTGGGAGGCGCCATGGTGACCACGGGAGTTTTAGGTAGCTTATGCTCATCTGTGGTTGTATTATCTGTGTCGGTATGATTGGCGTGAGGCACGGGTGGGTCCTTTCTTTATTTCAGCTAGATACAAGAATAGTTATAGTCAAGATTATTCCAAACGAACTGCACCAGCTCTATTTTACCGGTCGTACCGGCCAGTGGTTGATAGCTTGGACTATTGTTGACGCACACATTGTAGGCATTGTTGACGGTGAAGCCAGTACCAATAGCGTACCAGGTGGGAGCGGGTTTGAGTGGGCTCGTACTGGCGATGTTACCCGTGCCGACGATCTGTTTCCACTGAGGGTTGGTTGAGTAAATACCAAGCCGCACAAGGCCGGCGATGCTGTCGAAATAGTCGGCATATCCCTCGAGGGTAGCAACATTCTTCTTGTAGCCATCTTTTTCGCGACCACTATGCCAGGTATTGAGTGTCTCGACGTCTAGCCACCACGTGTAGGCTGCTGGGTCGGTACTCAGGTCGCTAACTGTTGTTGCTGTACGCACGAAGTACCCGACGGCCTCTTGGGCACGCTCCCAGCCATACTGTCGCGCGCAGGCGATCGTATTGCCACCGCTACAACCATACCCGGTGTTGTAGCCTGTTGGGTCGGTGCTGTCCTTGGGCCAATTGGTGACAAGCTTGGTATTTTTGTAGTAGTTGCCAGGGCTCGCCGTGTTGACATAAAGCTGAAGTTTTGGCTGGTTGGGCGATAGGCCGGTAGATTGCTGCGCCCAGCGTAATTGCTGGTACAGGCATGGGTTGACGTTGCTCGCTTTGCCACCGTTGACGTTGACAATGCCGAACGCTTGATTTGAGGGCAGGGTAGTATTGCATTGTGGAAATCCCACATCAATGCCAAGTGTGTCCATGTCGATGGCATATGCTTTTTGACCCCCGATGATAGCAATGCTAATCGCGATGAGTACAGGTATAAGTAGTTTTTGAAACATACAACATAGAATTATAGCATAGGCTGTCTGTCTTTACACTTTGGCCCCTGTTTGCTACAATGTGCAGGTAAATTAGATTGATGAGCCAGTAGCTCAGCTGGTTAGAGTGAGGACTGCCCGTCGGCAGTCCGCAAGGGAATCTGCCGGACAAACTATGTTTGTCGCGCGCAGTTCCGGGGTCGCAGAATGTGACCCTGCCTCTTCCGAGCTTGCTCGGCTCGACACGAAACGCACCTTCCGCTACTATGAAACTATGGGCCAGTAGCTCAGCTGGTTAGAGCACCTGCCTCTTAAGCAGGGTGTCGAGAGTTCAAGTCTCTCCTGGCCCTCCATGAAAAGTGCCGACCCTTGTGGTCGGTATTTTTCATGGAACCAAGAGGGCATGAATTCTCGACGCCCGTGGGGTGGAGAGAGTGAGACGCAAAAGTCTTTGCGTCGCAAGGACACCATCCGAGATAAGCTGTGCTTATCTTCGCGATGTGTCGGGGTCGCGGAACGTGACCAAGTCTCTCCTGGCCCTCCATGAAAATAGCTCAGGCTTTCGAGTCTGAGCTATTTTCTTTGTAGATACGTTCTTGGCGCAGTGGCTAGAGACTATTGAGCTCTTGCTCGAGTGCGGTGAGATCGGCATCGCTGAGGCTGTCGACACTAGCGGTATCGAGTGTTGCCAGTACCGTATCAAGGTCCTTCGCTGATGTGACATCAGTAACTGACGAGCTTTCGGCAGCAATCGATTTGCCGGCACTTGGATTTTTCACCGCGGCTTGAGACCCAGAGGTCATGAGGTAGGTGTAGCCGAGCGCGCCAACGAGCACGACAAATACCACAACCACGAGACCAATTATCGCGGCATGTCCTTGGTATGATGCTTTCATTATCTCGCCTCCTCTGTGGTGTCATCTGAGTCGGAGTTTGCGGCCTTTTTCACGAGTAGAATAAGCTCTCGCACCTTGTCTTTATATGCTTTCAACTGGACGACCTCATTCGTTTTCGCTGCTTTGAAGTCCGACATTGCTTGTTTTGGGTTGTCTCCATCGCAGGACCACGAGTCGCCCATCGTG
Organism: Candidatus Saccharibacteria bacterium UBA669; assembly: GCA_002299795.1. Classification (GTDB taxonomy): domain Bacteria; phylum Patescibacteriota; class Saccharimonadia; order Saccharimonadales; family Saccharimonadaceae; genus Saccharimonas. The sequence goes on from DBNP01000019.1 coordinate 46,409, forward strand.
GTAGTCGCATTGACAGAAGTTAAGGCGGTGTCATAGGCAGCATCTACTTCACCAACGAGTGAATCGTAGCCCGTGGCACTATAGCCTTTGTTTGTATAAAACTGCTTGGTTTTGTCGGCAATTTTCTTAAACACCTCAAGCTGCTTTGTGCCACGAGTGCTTACTTTGTCGATCATACTCTTCAGCTGATCCTGGCGCTTTTCACACACACGCAACTTGTTTGCCTCAAGTCGGTCTTCACGATTCAATTTGTTAGCATCGGTTCCATCAGTTTCCGCTATATGCTCACGTTCGTTTTCTGTCTCAGTTTCGTTTTCTGTCTCGTTTTCCGTCTCTGTTTCATTCCGCTGCTCAGTATCTGTCCTCCTCGTGTCATCACGCGCGTAAGCAACGGTCGAGGCAAGCGCCACGGGCACGACTGCAAGAGCGACGGCGAGGATTAGGGGGAATAATAATCGTTTTGTCATATAGCTATGCTCCTTATGTTACTAGCTGAGAGTAGTATAGCGCATATGCATAGTAATCAACTAGATAGTGTGCCAAGTCTACTTTAGTTAGGGGAAATATTGTATACTATACATCAGTTATGACACGAGAATTGAACGGGAGCGAGCTACAGGGCTTTATCAAGCAACGTCAGTTGCGCCAGGTGCGCAACCTGCGTCAGGCGTATCAAACCATACCTAGGCTCGCTATTATTATGAGCGAGCAGGCGGGCAAGGTAATTGATACCTATGTAGCAATGAAGAATGCCTACGCGGGTGATGTTTTGATAGAGGTGCAGGTGCTACGCGTAGCCCAAAGTCTCATGCCTGAAATAATCAATGAGGCTAATGATGACCCAGGGGTGCACGGAATCATCGTGCAGCTGCCGCTCGATGACCCAGCTGATACCGATAGGTTGTGTGCTATGATCGCGCCGCATAAAGATGTTGACGGGCTTGGGCCACGCGCAGCCTTCCCCAGCGCAACTGCTGAAGCAATCGACTGGCTACTGGCTGGCTACAATGTTGAGCTGGAGGGTAAGCAGATTACACTACTCGGCAATGGGCGACTTGTCGGTGCGCCACTTGCGCGGCTGTGGCGTCAGCAGGGGCTGCAGGTAACGGTACTTGATGACACGTCGGATGCGATTGATGACACGCTCCTGCGGAGTGATGTGATTGTTAGCGCGACTGGTGTACCCAGAATCTTAAAGTCTGAGCAGGTAGCCCACGGAGCGGTCGTTGTCGATGCGGGTACTGCGAGTGAGAACGGACAGCTAGTGGGGGATGTTGACCCTGCGGTGCGCACAAGGAGCGATGTCACACTGACACCCATAAAGGGTGGTGTTGGGCCGCTCACGATCGCTGTGCTGTTTGATCATGTTATTCAAGCGGCGCAAAAATCGGCACGCATACTCTAGCCCAGCGGCTACGCTATACCAAGTGCATCTTTGACGCGTCCAACAACCTGACTGGGAGTCAGCTCGGCTTTGACGATATAGCTATGAATACCAAGTTGACGCAAGGATTTTGGAGCTTCTTCTTCGCCAAGATTGGTCAGGATGATGACTGGAACATGGGCGCCCCAATCAGACTGACGAATTAGCTCGAGCGCCTCCGCTCCGCCCATACGCGGCATTTGTAGGTCGAGCAGGATGATGTCTGGCTTGAACTTTGCGGCACTAGCAACACCTGCTTCGCCATCACTGGCGGTTGCGACGGTAAACCCAGCCGCTTCAAACTTCATGCGGTACATCTGATTGATTACCTGGTCGTCTTCGATGATGGCAATTTTGGTCATTTACCCTATAATATCAAGCATAAGTATAAAAATAAATGGGTACTAGAGGTGGAAGCAGCTAAACCAGCGCGATATAACTTGAGCATCGTCTCATCGCGTCATGTCGCGGGCGTGCCGGTGACGCATGTGACAACGCAAGATCGTTACTATCATGGTCGCAGATTCCATATCGAGCGTCGGCTAGTTAGGTTATTCACAAACTTCTTGCAGTGGTACTTGCGGCAATTCCCCGACATGCCGTTCGAATCCCGCGCCAATCTAGCTCGGTATCTCGCATATATCCCTTCTGGTATGCGTGCATGGCGGGCCTATATGCCAGGTGGTTTCGCGACCTATCATGTACACAACCCACAGCGTGTACACATGCAGAATGGTAAAAAACTCGATCTTATCACACGGGTGTTCTTCCGACACACCTATGATGCGGTCAATGTGCGAAGTCGTGCGTACATTATGGATTGGCTCGTTCGCAAGCCACTATTTGCAGCCCAGGGATCACGACATTGGGTGAGTTTGGCTGGTGGTAGTGGCCAGCCGGTATTCGATGTTTTTAACGATGCATCGCCAAAGGTTCGCGACTCTAGCTCGCTCGCTATCGTTGATAGCAACGCGGCGATGCTGCAATTCGCGAAGCAGGTATACGAAGTACACAATAAACGCATTGCAGCAGTAGACTACATACAGCTTGACGTGATGGAGTCGGAAAAGCTAAGTCAGCTACTAGCAGAGCACCGTCCCCATATTATTGACGCCATGGGATTGTTCGAATATTTGGGTGACACCGACTGTGTACGCTTGCTACGTACCGTTTACCAGGCACTGCCTAGAGGCGGGGTATTTATCTATACAAACATGTGGTCCAAACGTCCGCATCTTGACGTGCATCAGCGTGCGCTCGGCTGGCCCGGAGTGAGGCAGCGTTCCATTCACGAGGTGCTAGCACTCATGAAAAAGGCCGGAATACCCCTTGAAGCGCAGGCGGTATACCATGACGATGATCACGTTTACTGCGTGTACGAGGTAGTTAAACAATGAGCACCATACTTGCGGCAATACTATTGATAGTAGGTGTGATCAATATGATCATCGCCGTGAGTGTGTTTGTGCATGCGCCGCGGGATAGGCTACGCTGGGCGCTTCTGTTTCTCGTTAGCTGTACGGCAGTCTGGGCATGGGGTGTGGGGATGTTTTTGGTTGCAAGCTCGGCGGACTATGCGCAGTTTTATGCAAATATCTACTACTGTGCGGCCATGGCGATCGCCGGTGGACTTATGGTGTTTGGCGCCGAACTGCACGGGAAGCAGTGGTGGTATAGGGTTGTACTGACGTTTATGCCGTGCATATTGCTTGTCGTCGCACTCCTTAATGATCCGCACTGGCTGATCAGTGTAGTGACCGTAGGAGGCAGCCTTAGCCAGCGAGTAGAGATCAACTTAGCGCACTACACACTATATGGTATCGCCTTCACTGCTGCATTTGGGTATGCCTGGTGGTCTGCGCGGACAGACATCACCTCAACACGTCGCCATAAGCGCCAGCAACGGATTGTCAGCGTCGGTGTCATAGTGGCTGGAGCCATGGGCATGTTGTTCAATCTCATACTGCCGTGGGTTGGTAATTATGAATGGATTGCGGTTGGGCCGATGTTCTCACTGTTGTTTACGTTTAGCATCGCCTACGCAAGTGTCAAGTACAGTATGTTCGATCTACGGCGCACCTTTTCGATGTCACTCGCCTATATTTTTGCCAGCTCCATGGCCGCACTTCTCTACATGAGTGCCGTATGGGCGGTCAGCGTAGCAATTGCCGACGGAGTGACGAGCAAGCTGGTTGTGGGCATTACATATACCATGCTTGCACTACTGGTCGCAACCACTATCACGCCACTCAAAACATCATTTGATAAAATCACAGCAAAACTATTTCTGAGGGAGCAGTACAACCCCGAAGAAGCACTCGACAGCTTTGGTGATGCAATTTTGGATGACACCGAGGTTGCATCTATCGCCGACAAGGCCGGTGAGGTGATTGGCCACGTGATTCATCCAGAGTACGCAGCGATTTTACTGCTGCAGAAAGGCTCCGTCTACGACGTCAGCGCCATCCACGGAGTTTCAGCACAAAAATCAGCGAAGCTGGCGGCGCTTACGAGTGAGCTAGACCGTGCTACCTCAGCTAGCCAGGTTGTGATGGCCGATGAGTATCGCAAGGACGGTGTGCGTTCTCGCCAGCTTACGAATATCGGCATTGCCGTAATCGCACGTATGCAGGTGAAAGATCAAACGGTTGGTTATATTGTGGTTGGCGAAAAACGCAGTGGCGATAGCTATAGTCCGTCTGAACGGCTAATGCTTGCGACGATGTCTGATGAAATGGCGCTGGCGATACTCAATTCCCAGAAGTTTGATGAAATCCAGCTGTTCAACACACGTCTTAAGAGTGAGATTGATAGCGCGACTCGGGAGCTGAGGGCATCCAACAAAAAGCTACTTGAAATGGACGCAACCAAGGACGAATTTGTGAGCATGGCGAGCCATCAGCTCCGCACGCCGCTGACTAGTGTCAAGGGCTATATCAGTATGGTGCTCGAGGGTGATGCTGGTGAGATATCCCAGTCACAGCGGCAGCTACTCGAAGAGGCCTACACGAGTAGCGAGCGCATGGTGCACCTGATCGGCGACTTCCTCAACGTGTCGCGGCTCCAGACTGGCAAGTTTATGATTGATCGACGCGAGGTTGATCTTGCCAAGATAGTCGAGCAAGAGATCGACTCGATACGGCAAATTGCCTTAACGCATCACATCACCATTACCTACAAAAAGCCCGCTCGCATGCCAGTGCTGTATCTCGATGAAGGCAAAATGCGGCAGGTGATCATGAATTTTATCGACAACGCTATTTACTACTCGCCAGACAACACGCCGATTGTCGTGAAGCTAAACATCGAGGAGGGTGACGCGGTGCTGCGTGTCATCGACAAAGGCATGGGGGTTCCAGAGGAAGTGCAGGACAGGCTGTTTAGTCGGTTTTTCCGCGCCGAAAATGCTCGCAGGCAGCGGCCAGATGGAACGGGGATCGGGCTATATCTTGCGAAGAAAATCATCGACGGGCATAAGGGCAAGCTGGTATTTGAGTCAACGCTGGGCAAGGGCAGTACATTTGGTTTCCGCCTCCCTGTCAAAAAGCTTTCCGTAGCACCTATTGCTGCACCTGATAATGACGTGCAACCAAAAACCACTCCCTAGAGAGTGGTTTTGGTATGGGTTCTGAAACTGACGCCTCAGATCAATAGTTGTAGGAGCGGTCAGTCTCGATTAGTTTTGCGTGAGCTTGCGGCTAGCAATATAGTAGCTAACTGCAGCTGCTAGTGAGCTAAGTCCAAGGACGTTCATAACACCATCTACAATACCGGTGTGCGGAAGCTCATTCGGAGTAGTTGTAGTGGTCTTACAGTCAGGACTATTCTTTGGCAGAGATTCTTTACCAGGAACAGTACACTTTTCTTCAGGAGTTTCCTTACAGTCAGGGCTGTTCTTAGGTAGGGTTTCTTTACCAGGAACCGTACAGTATTCGACTGGTTTGTCACACTTGCTCTTGTCGAGTGTGTAGTGGACATTGTCGATCTTTGACTTCTCAACTGTCTCGATTTTCTTTGTATCAAGGTTACAAGCCTCTACCATTTCTGG
>DBNP01000043.1 GCA_002299795.1 Candidatus Saccharibacteria bacterium UBA669
TAGGCATCGAGCTCGAAGTCTTCTACATCGAGTGCGTCATCGTGCTGATTGACGAATGAACGAAGCTCGACGCTGCTACGTGGGCGATTCCAGCTGGCAAGTCCCAGGATGTCGCTGAGGGTTACTGCTTCGATGTCGTTGTTGTATGTCATGATTGTTCTTTACTTTTTTTATTTTTATTGATTTATGTTTTTAATATAGCATAAACTTGCATAAAAAGCAATACCTTTTTGAAAAAACTATTTACTTTGACTAAACGGTAGCGCTTATGGTATACCTAGACCAGAGGATAGCAAGATAAACATGGACTACCCCACTATTATTGGCATCGTCGTACTGGCTGCGCTTATCCACGCCAGTTTTCAAGTTAGTGTCAGTATGGTCACACTACTCAGTGGTCATGCAATTGGTCGCAAGGAGCGAGCATCGCGTACGCTACGACTAGTTGGTAGCTTTTTGCTCGGTACAGTAGTCATGACAGCACTTGCGATTAGCTTTGTGGCATTTACAGTCAGCCAGCTGGCTCGCCATACTATTTCACCAGTTGCCTGGTCGGTTGTCTCTGGTCTTACTATTGGGCTCGGCATCGCCGTNNNNCTCGTCAGTGTGATTGCAGAGGGATTGTTCATCGTTGGGCCAGTTACTGCAGCAGCATTCGCGATCGTCCACCTACCCGCCCCACTTCAGCTTGCGGGCATCGCACTATATACCACCATTGCCTCGACAAGCATACTGCTTGTGACAGTGCTGATCGGTAGCGGTCGAAGCCTCAGTCGTATCCAGAAATGGCGCGAGGCCAATCGATGGTTCCTGCAATTTGCAGCTGGTAGTGCGCTGGTGGTGCTTGGGTTCTTCATATACGTCAATGAAGTCGTTACCGAAGCCGTCATTAGTTACGGGGGCTTCTAGTGGGCCACGTAGTGGATGTTGTAAAGCACGGTAAACGGCCACCTGAAGTCTTTAGCGTCGACAAGCTTCGTCGCAGCATCTATGCCGCCTGTCTGAGCGAGCGAAGTCCTGATGGCCAGGCGGCTGCCACCGCTCAGCATGTATGTGATGCCGTGCTAAAATGGTGTACCAACAAGCACGAAATCACCAGTGAAGATATTCGCCGACAAGCGGCGCGAGCACTCACCGTCTACCACCCAGAGGCAGCGTACCTATACAAACACTACCGGAAGATCATCTAAGGAGACCTACCCATGGCAAAAAAACAACAATTTGACTACGACCTGATAGTAATCGGTAGCGGTGCGGGCGGTTCGGCGGCGGCTACGATTGCCGCTCGTGAGGGCAAACGTGTTGCCATTATTGAGGCTGATACTTTCGGTGGCGACAGTCCCAACTGGAGCGATGTACCGACTAAGGCGCTCCTCCATGCAGCCCAACTTTACGATGAAGCACGTCACGGCGCGCGCTTTGGCCTACGTAGCTCGACGCTGGGCTACAACTACCCTAGCATCCGCACCTGGAAAGAGCTCGCAGTGACGCGAACTGGTGCTGCAGGAAACAAGAAATTCTATGAGGCCCAGGGCATCACCGCCTTTGAGGGCACGGCACACTTTCTTTCGCCAAACGAAATCACCATCAACCGTCGGCATCTTTCTGCTGCACACTTTATCATCGCAACCGGATCACACTGGGTTGCACCAGATATACAGGGGCTCAGCGACATCAAATACTTGACCCCGCGCACCATTCTAGAAAGCATCCGTCCCCCGAAGAGTATTTACATCATTGGTGCGGGCACTGTCGGCGTTGAAATTGCTCAGCTATTGGCTATTTTTGGCACAAAGGTGTATCTCGCTGAAATTGCAGCGCGCCTACTGCCGAAAGAGGACGAAGAAGTGGGAGTGCTCCTTGAACGCCTTCTGCAAGAAGCCAAAGGCGTCACCTCGCTTACTCAAACCCGCACACTATCAGTGGTGCGCGATGGGCTAGGCGCAAAAGTTACCTTTCTGCGCGGTGGGGTAGAAAAATCCGTCCGCGTCGACGAAGTATTGATCGCAACCGGCCGCACACCGAACGTTGACCTGGGGCTAGAAAATGCATCGGTACGCTACACGCCTGTTGGCGTTGAGGTGAATGAATTTTTGCAAACAAGCGCCAAGCACATCTACGCAGCTGGCGATGTACTAGGGCATAGCCGGCACACCCATACCGCGCTCCACGAAAGCCGTGTGGCTGCCCATAATATTTTGACGAAAGCAAAGGTATCGCCCGACTACACCGCCTCACCTCGCCTGACATTTACCTTTCCCGGCATTGCAAGTGTAGGACTCGGTGAAGACGACTGCCTAAAGCGCGATAAGCGCATCGACAAAGCCATCGCGCCGCTCGGTATGATTGCGCGCAGCAACACCAGTGATTTCCGTGATGGATTTGTCAAAGTCATTACAGACAAAAAAGGTGTACTTCTCGGAGCCACAGTCGTTGCACCCCATGCTGCCGAGATTGTCCACGAACTCGCACTTGCCGTCAAGTACGGCCTCACCGCACATCAAGTTGCGGCAACACCTCATGCTTTCCTGAGCTGGAGCGAAGCAGTGCGTGTCGCTTGTGGCAAGCTGGCAAAATAATGACGCGGGGGTCTACTCCGCGACAAACGTCACTCGAGCGTAACATTATTAAATATGCGTGGTATAAGGT